>CBFCZU010000184.1:0-8563 GCA_965602635.1 uncultured Planctomycetales bacterium
GCGTCCTCGATGGTCATGCTCGCCGAATCGTCCACCAGCACCGCCACGAAGGCGTCGTGCGTCACCGGCTGGGGAATCCGCAGCACCGGGCGCAGCAGGATCAGCACCAGCAGCGCCAGCACCAGGCCGCGAAGGATCGGCAGCACCCAACGCATCCGCGGCGAGACCTGCCTGGGGCTGCGGCGGTAGAAGTAGATCGCCACGGCCACGGCCAGCAGCACGCCCACAACCACCAGCTCGGGCCTGAGGCTGAACCGAATGTTGCTCAGACGAAAGTCCTCTAGCGGGAACTTGAAGAGCTTCTCGAACACGGATCACTCTCAGTTGGCGCCGCACCGCCGCGAGCGGCGAGCCCGGCCGCCAGGTATAGGTGGTTACCTCTGCTCCTTGCTGGAGACGGCCTTCGAAAGCGCCTCGAAGTAAGCGTTGACCAGCGCCCGGTATCTCGGCGGGCATTCCTCACGCTGCTCGGCGTGGAGTCGCTTGGCCGACAGCGCCTCCTCGAGAGCGGCCTCGAGGTTCGCGCCCACCGCCATCATGACGTTGGCGAACTTTCCGGCCTCGATGCGGTTGGCCCGCTCGAACATCTTCTTGAACTTGTTGATGTCAGTGCTGCGTCGGTCCACGTAGCGGATGGTCTGATCCTCGGCCAGGCCTTCCTTCTGCAGGGTTCGCATCAGCCGCCGGGTCTTCATCCACAGCTCGGTGATTTCCTTGCCGCCTCCAGGCCGGCCGACGGCCTGCTCGCCGCTCTGCCCGCCGGTGTCCTGACCGGCGAGGTACTGGGCCAGGCCCTTGCCGGGCTCGCCCTTGCCAGGCTCACCCTTACCTGGCTCACCCTTGCCGGGCTCGCCCTTACCTGGCTCACCCTTGCCGGGCTCGCCCTTACCGGGCTCACCCTTGCCGGGCTCGCCCTTGCCAGGTTCACCCTTGCCAGGCTCGCCCTTGCCGGGTTCACCCTTGCCGGGCTCGCCCTTGCCGGGCTGGCCCTGTCCAGGCTGACCCTGCCCGGGTTGGCCCTGTCCAGGCTGGCCCCTGGAGGCAAGCTGGGCCGCCTGCGCGCCGATCTCCTTGGCCGTGCGGGCGGCGCTGCGGAGTATGCCCGTCGGCGAGCCGGCCAGGATCTCGCCGGCTTCGTTCAGGCCGGCAACGGCCGCTTCGAGGTCCTGCTCTATCCCCTTCTGCGTCTTCAGCGCCGACTTGACGTCGCCACTGGCAAGGTCAACCGAGGCATCGACCATCTTCTGCCCGGTTCCCTTCTTGCGGAGGCCCGCCGTAACGGCTCCGAGGGAGTCGGACACACGGGTCTTGGCGGCCTCACCCGCCCATTCATTCAGGCTCTTGACGTACTCCATGAATCCGGCCCGGCCGCCGGTGCCGCCGAGGACGTTCCTGAGGTTGGCCTGCTCCTTGGCCAGGCCCTTCATCCTCGCCCCGAGGCGCGGGTCGCGTGTGGCCGCCTTTGCCACGGCCTCGCGGGAGGGTGCGGCCGGCTCGCCCTTGCCAGGCTGACCCTTGCCAGGCTGGCCTTGTCCGGGCTGGCCCTTGCCAGGCTCAGCCTTGCCCGGCTGGCCCGTTGCGGGCTGGCCCTTGCCCGGCTCGCCCTTGCCCGGCTCACCTTTGCCCGGCTGGCCTTGTCCGGGCTGGCTCCTGCCGGTCAATTCGCCGACGCGTTTGGCCACCTGCTGGGTGCCCTGCGAGATCCTGTACTGGTTGGCCGCCAGCGCGGCGGCGGCGTCCTGGGCTGCGGCGACGGCGGCCTCGAGCGACCCATGCTGCGAGGCCTGAAGCCGGTGCGTGGCCGCGCGCATCGTCTTCTGCGCCCGCCGCGCCCGCGCGATCCCGCCGCGGATGTCGCCACGCCGGAAGCTGGTGGCGGCCTTTCTCATTTCCCTGGCGGCCCCGCGGAGGTCGTCAACCGCCTTGGCGGTCATCCGGTCGCTCGCCCCCATCGACTGGGCCACGTCGCGGGCGAGTTGGGCGGTCTGCGACGCCAGTTGGGTCTGCTGCCCCGCGAGCCTCTGCCCGGCGGAGGCAGCGCCCGGCATGGGCTGGCCCGGCATGGGCATTCCGCCCTCATCGGGTTCGCCGCCGGACGAGCTGCCGCCCATCGGCGGGCGCATCCTCATTGCCCTGAGCCGGCGCTCGCGGGCGCGCGGGTCTTTCGTGTCGCGGTCGTCGGGGTCCTCGGGCTCCTGCTCGCCGCCCGAACCGCCGGCCGCCTGTGACATGTAAGGGTTGCTGCCGCCGCGACGCTTGTTGTCGCGCAGCTTGTGGCGGGGCAGGCCCTTGACCGTCTCGATCTTGGGCTTCGAGAGCGTCAGCTTGTCGGCCTCGGCCACCTGGCTGCGGCGCTCCTCGGCGGTGACCATCTCCTTATAGGGAATGGCCCGCTTGTCCACGCGCTGCTCCTCGCCGCCCGTGCCTCCGCTGGCGGCGGGGTCGGGCGGGGTGTTGTCGTCGATCGCCTCGCGGAGCTGGATGTGCCCGAGCTGCTCCTTGGCCATCTCGATTAGCTGCTCCTCGGAGGCGTATATCTCGCCGGCCACCTTGAGCTGCTTGGTACGGGCGGCCTGACGCTGCTTGATCCTCAGCGCCCGGCGGTAGTCCGGCGGCAGCAGCCTGGGCGGATTGTCCGGCTGCTGGAAGGCCGTTATCGCGTCGGACATCACCGAGGGCGGGCGGAACTCGATCTGCTCCATGACCGGGTCGTCGGAGTGCCCGCTGGAGGGCTGGCCGGTGTGTATGGGCTCGGGGTTCAGCTCCAGCTCGAGCAGCCGCTTGTCGCCGGAGAGGGTCTCGACCATCGCCAGGGCCACGCGCATGAACCCGGCCGCCTTGCCCGGCTGGTGCTCGCGCTTCAGCAGCCCGTGTGCGGTCTCGATGTGCTGTGTGGCGTCGGCGAGGATCTGGGCGCTGTTGGGCCCGCCGCCTTCGGGCGCGCCGCCGTGGCCCCAGAAGCTGCCGAAGTCCGGCGGGCTGCCCACTTCCATCCGCTGGGCGATCTTCTCGCTCTTGGCATTGAACTCGCCCTCGGGGATCTCCCCGCGCTCCTGCTCGAGCTTCCACGCCGCCGCCAGGAAGAGCATCAGGTCCATCGGGTCGTTGAACGTCTCGTGCGGCAGGTCGGGCGGGGCGATAGACGTCGGCCACGTCGCCGCCGTCTCCAGCGGCCACATCTTCACGTAGAACACGTCCGTCTTGACCACCTGCCCCTTACGGTCGGTGACCGACAGGTGATAGAACATCATGTCGCCGACCTGCATCTTGGGCTTGGCGCTCTCGGTCTCGTAAACGTACTGGGCCTTGCCTTCCTTGACGTTCTTCGTCCGCCCCGTCTCGTCGGAGACCTTCATGGGGAACGACAGCGCCGTCGCCTTGCCGTCGCGGTACAGCTCGCCCTTGACCGTGGCGTCCTTGATGCCGAAGTCGTCGGTCACCTTTGCCCCGAACGTCACCTCGCAGAGCGGGTGGATGCTCATGTCCACCCTAGGCGAGGTCATCTCGACGGTGGGCTTCTCGTCGGGCACGGCCTTGACGTAGTAGAACTGGTCGCTGCGGGCGGACTGCCCGTCAACGTCCTTGACGGCCACCTCGTAGGAGGTGTTCTTGGTGACCTGGAAGCTGAAGGTCGCCCCGTCGGCGGCGGTCTTGCCGACCTTCAGGGGCTGGGCCTTGGCCTCCTCGAAGGTTATCGCGCCGGCCTGGAGGGGGTTGTTCGCCAGCACCTTCAGGTCCACCTTCGTGCCGACCGGGGCGGAAATGTCGCCCTCGCGCTTGGTCTCCGGCTCCAGGTCGAGGTACTTGGGGTAGCGATAGGTCGCCTCGATGCCCCTGATGGCGAGCTGCTGGTAAACGGTGATCCGGAAGACGGCCGACTTCTGCCCGGTCGAGGGCACCTGAATGCGGTACTCGGTGTCCTGGTTGATGTCCATCATGTCGGCGACGTAGTCGTGCAGTCCCTCGACCTCTGCCATGGGGTCTGGCAGCGCCGCCCACTCCTGCCACTTCTGGCCCTTCTTTATGCGGTAGAGGACGTGTGGGGCGTCGGTGGGGTGGCGCGACAGGCGGGCGGCGATCCGCAGGTGCCCGCCGCGGAGCATTCGATGGTTGCCGGGCAGGACGTCGAACTCGATCGGGCGGTGGCGCTGGATCTCGCGGGCCCTTTCCTCGTCGGCCTGCCTGCGGGCCTCCTCGCGCTCGGCGCGGATGGAGACCCAGGGCGCGATGATTCGCCCGGCCCTGGGCAGCAGCAGCGTCGGGGCGGTGATGGTGGTGACGGCGAAGATGGCCAGAAGCACGCCGGCGATTATGGCGTGCTTCCGCAGCCGGCGGAGGTTCGACACCAGCCGGGCGGGCGTACGGTCGATCCGCTCCACCGCGTCGCCCACCAGGAAGTCCACGATGAACCCGTGCAGCCCGGAGCGGCGGTCACGTCTGAACTCCACGGCCGAGACCACGGCGCCCTCGGCCTGGGGGGAGCGCTCCTCGATCAGCAGGGCGATCTGCTCGTCGGAGATCGGGCGCAGCATCGGGTAGATGCAGTGGCGCACGAACAGGACCGCCAGGGCGGCCCCGGCACCGCACAGCAGCACCAGCCGGGTGATGCCCGTGAAACTGTAGATCCAGTCGGCCAGCATGAAGACGAGGAACATGCCGAGGGCCTCGGTGATCACCAGCAGCAGCCCTCGCAGCCCTCCCGTCAGACGCCACCGCCTGCGGACGCGTCCCAGGCGCCGCTTCAGTTGTGCCTCGCTGGTAGCCATTGCCAGCTCCCTTCAGGATCGCCGGTATTTGAATCTCGCATCTATTGTATCGTCTTTGCCCGTATTCCGGCTGGACCGGGTGCGGTCAGCCTGAGCCGCTCCTGGCGGCTACGATCATCTCCAAGGCCAGCGCCAGCAGCACCAGGGTGACGAGGTAGGCCCAGATCCTCTGCTGTCCCTCGGCCCGCTCTCGGGCGGTGGACTGGGCCAGCAGGGCGGCGCCGCCACTACCTTGGACGCGTTCGCCGGGCAGCGGTTTCAGCTTGGCCTGCCAGAGCTGCATGTCCAGGTGGGCCAGGTCCGGCTCGCGGGCGTCCATGTTGGCGGCGTAGGCGGCCTTGCCCGTTCCGTAATCGATCTCGTAGAGCCCCGGGCGGTCGGCGGTGAAGCTGACGATGTTCTCCTCGTCGCCGCTGAGCTTGCTCACCGTGAGCTTGCGCTTCGACCCGTCGGGGGTCCGCAGCTCGGCGGCCTTGACCTGGTCGCCCAGGCGGTGGGTGACCTGCTCGGAGACCGGCACGTTCCGGTCGCCGGCGACCCGCTCGGCGCACAGCCGCTTGACTATCTGGTGCACCAGCGGGGGGAAGATGCTCTTGACCGGCAGGGTGTTCCACTTCATGTCGGTCGAGGTGGTCACCAGCACGCTCTTGCCCTTGCCGATCTTCCTTTCCAGCAGCATCGGGTGCCCGGTGTTGAACCGGCAGTAAACCTTCGACATCTGAGAGTCGCGCACCAGGAAGTACTGGAAGAACAGCGGCGTGCCGAAGTCCCCGGTGCGGGGCCCGGCGAAGGGCTGGAAGATTTCGTGTCGGTAGTCCACCCAGCTTATGGCCACCGGCTCGACGGCGTCTTTGGCGCGGGCGTGCTTCCACAGCGTGCAGGGGGCCAGGCCCTTGAGCGAGGCGTTGAACTTGTCGGCGTCGCAGCCGGCGCCGCAGAAGAAGCCCACGCCGCCTCCGCCGGCGACGAATGCCTCAAGCGCCTTGACCGTCGCCGGTGCCAGCTCGGAGACGTTGGCCAGCAGCACCACGTCGGCGCTCTCGAGGTGGCTCGGGGCGAGCGCCTGGGGTCTCACCGACGTGACCGCCAGCGGGCTGGCCTTGTCCGGCACCATCGCCTTGGTCAGGAAGAACTCGTCGTCGTAGTCCGACTTGGCGGCCCCGGCTGGCTTGGCGGCCGCCAGCAGCACGCGGATTCGCGGCGTGACGTTGACGCAGAAATAGGCGGTGTTGTCGTCCTGAAGCTCGTCCGCGGCGGCCACCGTAATCTTGCCCACCGTGTCGCCCACGTTGGCGAAGGTGTAGCCGAAGTGCACCGAAGAGGCCGACCGCGGCTTGATGTCCACCCGCTGCCTCTGGACGGCCCTGCCGGCGACGTGGAAGACCACCTCGGCGTTCCTCACCGGCTTGTCGGAGGCGTTCCGGACGTTGGCGCGGATCACTTCCTTCTCCCCGCCGGCGACTATCAGCCGGGGCACCACCACGCGCTCGACGAAGACGTTGCCGGCGGACCCGCCGCTCACGTCGGCCGGCTCGAGGACCGTGTCGGGCCCGAGCCGGAACGTCGCCGCCTGCCGCCAGCCGATCTTCTGGAAATCGCTGATCAGCACGATGCGGATCTGCTCTTCCTTGCGGTCCTCCCTGAACAGCTCGGCCTGGGCCGCGATCAGCGCCCTTTCCAGGTTGGTCGCCCCCCAGGTCGGCTGGATGTCCTTGATCGCCTTGGCGGCCTCATCCGGCGAGGCGCCCACGGGGCTGAGCAGTTGGAACTGACCGGCGAACGTGCCCACGCCCGCCACAGTGGCCGGGTCGAGGTCGGCCAGGACTTTCAGGGCCTGCTTCTTGGCCCTGTCCAGCCTGCCGCCCACCCGCATCGAATAGGAGTTGTCTATCAGCACCAGCAGGGCCTCTTGGCCGAGGACCGTCTCCGAGCCGAGGCGCTGGGTGGTCTTCCAGAAGAACGGCCTGGCGAAGGCCATCGCCAGCATCACCAGGGCGGCGACGCGCAGCAGGATGAGGATCAGCTCGGTCAGCCGGCGGCGGCGCACCACGCGGCGCGACATCTTCCGCAGGAAGCGGACCGAGCCGAAGACCACCTGCTGGATCTTGCGGCGCTGTATGAGGTGGATGATTATCGGCACCAAGCCCACGGCCCCGGCCGCCAGGAACAGCCCGTTGAGAAAGCTTAGACCACCCATCAGTAGCTTCGACTCCGCTTGTAGAGGTATTCCGACAGCGCCAACTCCAGCGGCATGGACGTGTCGAAGAGCTTGTAGTCAACCTTCAGGTCCGCGCAGCCCTGGCGGTAGCGCCCGTAGAACTCGTCCATCTCGTTGAGGTAATGCCTCCGGACGGTCTGGGGGGCAGTCAGAATCCGCTCGTCGGTTTCCGGGTCGACGAACTCGGTGATCTGGTCGAAGGGGAATTGCAGCTCGGCCTCGTCCACGATGTGGAAGACGATCACGTCGTTGCCCAGGAACTTGAAGTGCTGCAGCCCGCTGAGGACCTCCTCCGGCTCGTCGAAGAGGTCGGAGATGAGCACCACCAGCCCGCGCTTTTTCATTCCCTCGGCCAGGTCGTGCAGCGGCTTGCTGGTGGCCGTCCCGCCGGCGGGGACGAGGTCCTGCAATTCCGACAGCATGAGGTGCAGGTGCGTCATGCGGCTGCGGGAGGGCAGCAGCGTGCGGATCTCGGTGTCGAAGAGCACCAGTCCGGTGGCGTCGCGCTGGAGCATCATGAAGTACGCCAGCGACGCCGCCAGGTAGCAGCCGTACTGGAGCTTGGTGACCGCACCCGAGCCGTAGCCCATCGACGCGCTCTTGTCCAGCAGGACGTGGCAGTTGAGGTTCGTCTCCTCCTCGAACTGCTTAATGTAGTACCGGTCGGTCTTGCCGTAGAGCTTCCAGTCCAGGTGGCGGATGTCGTCGCCGGCGGAGTAGGGGCGGTACTCGGCGAACTCCACCGAGAAGCCCCGGTAGGGGCTGCGGTGCAGGCCCAGAATGAACCCCTCGACCACGGTCTTGGCCAGCAACTGCATGTTGCTGATCCGCGAGAGTGTGTCGAAGTCCAGGTACTTGAACGTGGCGGTCGTTGATCCCTGCTCGGCCATGTGCGTATCTCGCCTTTACAGCCCGCTGGCGGGGGCGGGCACCTCGTCCAGGAGTTTCTCGATGATCTGCTCGGACCTTATCCTGGCGGCCTCGGCCCGGAAGTTGGTGATGATCCGATGCCTCAGCACCGGCATTGCGACGGCCCGGATGTCCTCGACGGAGACGCCGAATCGCCCGTCTAGGATGGCCCGCGCCTTTCCGGCCAGCACCAGGTAGTGGGACGCCCTCAGCGAGGCGCCCCAGGAGACGTACTCGTTGACGAAGTCGGTCGATCCGGGGCGGAGCGGGCGTGACCTGCTGGCCAGTTGCACCGCGTACCGCGCCACCGGGTCGGCGACCGGAATCTCGCGGACGATCCGCTGGTAGTTGACCAGGTCGTCCCCGTGCATCACGCAGTCCAGCTCCTCGGGGCGCTTGCTGGTGGTGGAGTTGACCACGTCGATTTCCTGCTTCTTGGGCAGGTAGTCGATGATGATGCTGAACATGAACCTGTCCTGCTGGATGGTGGGCAGGGGGTAGGTTCCCTCGTGCTCGATGGGGTTCTGGGTGGCGAGTACGAAGAAGGGCGCATCGAGCTTGTATGTGGTCCCGCCGACGGTGACCTGTTGCTCCTGCATGCTCTCCAGCAGGGCGGCCTGGGTCTTGGGCGGGGTGCGGTTGATCTCGTCGGCCAGGATGATGTTGGCGA
>CBFCZU010000185.1:0-8532 GCA_965602635.1 uncultured Planctomycetales bacterium
CAAGGTCGACAACACGTGCTTCGCGGACGGAGCGAGACTGTGCCTGACGATGGGGGCCTTCGAGCCTCACCGCAACAACGAGATCCCGCGCATGACCTCGCGGAAGCTCACGATCACGAAAGACCGGGGCGATTCCATCGAATTCAAGCACGAACAAGTCCACTCCAAGGGCTACGCCGGGAGCATCGAATTCCGGGTGGTGTGGGACGAGCGCCTCGGTCACGTCATCTACGCCAACAGCCACTTCGTCATGCCCGAACCCAAGGAGATCGAATTCAACAACTTCATGGCCGGATGGGTCTCCGACCTCCGCGACCGGCAAAAGCGGTGGCAGAAGACCGTCCGAGGACGGCTGGCCGACGGCCGGATCGTCTTCGTCTACCACAGCCCCGTCAACCTCCCGCGAGACGAGGTCCAGCCGGGCGGCTTTTTGGGGTTCGTGACGGAAGAGCGGATGAATCCTTTCATGGAGCTGATCGAGACCAGTGGCCCGGTCTTTTTCGCCACGTGCAGCGTCTGGTACGACCAGCACATGGTGATGAAAGCGCCGCAGGTCAAAGAGGCCGACGGGATGTATCATGTGCGGGCCCGCTACCGGCTGCTCTCCGTGCCCGCCGCGGTCGCGCGGGAGCTGGAGGCGGTAGCCGTGGACAGTTCGACATTGCCCGGGGCCCGCACGCGCCGGACCCGGTCCGGGTTTGTGCTGAACAAGGTGAACGACTTCGAAACCTTCCTGCCTTCCGATCAGGTGTGCAACGCGGCGATCTGGCAGCACATCGAGCCGTCCGCAGGAGAGGCGCACTCGGGGAAGTACTCGCTGGCCGTACATGGGCTCGGGCCGGGCAAGGTGAAGTCTGCATCGCCCGTCGGCGGAGGCCCGCCGCTACCCGGGACAAAAGGCGAGTCCTATCGACTATCGGCGTGGGTCAAGACCAAGGGCCTCAGGGACGGCGGCGCCTACCTGCAAGTGACTGGCTGGCGGGAGACCTCTCCGAGACGCTTCACAAGCGTGACCAAGCCGAAGCTCGCCGGCGATCATAACTGGACCCGGCTGCAAATCGAATTCGGCCCGATGGACGGCGGCATGTCGATCAAGCTGTGCGCCGACGGCACCGGCACAGCCTGGTTCGACGACGTGGAACTGGCGGAGTTGGCACGGTGAGGTCTCGCCCATACCTGGTCCGGAACGGCCGGCAAGGACACAAGAAGTTCGGAAGATGCCAGTGAGTTCGGGAGCGGAAAGGACTGGTTTGGCGACTGCCAGAGGACATGTTCCCATGGTCCCAATGCGGTGGATTGCTCTGACGGGCGCCCTGTTCCTGGGGATGGTCGCCGGCGTGCCGGCGGCGAAGCGTGCCGACAACGCCCGGGCCCCAAGCTCCTATCGGCCGAGGGACACCTGGTGGGAGACGGTGCTGGCGTCGCGCGAGGCGCTGATGGAGCAGGAAGAAGCGGCCGAGCGCCTGGCCGATCCCGTGCTGAAGGGCTCTCCGCCGCTTCGCGTCCAGTTGACCAGCCAGCAGGAGCCTCGCAAGATCAAGGTACCAATTGCGGGGGTGAAGAAACTGTACCTCGGCTGTTCCGGCCGAGGCCGTGCCTTTCTGGCCGAGCCGCAGTTGATCGGGCCCGACGGCAAGGCGGTCCCGCTGCCGTTGACCAAGGCGCGCGGCCCCACCCGCCACGGTTGGTTCGCGCACAGCGGCATGCGCAACCGCTGGAAGCCGATCGTGTGGGCCCAGCACAGGTACGACACCGGTTTCACGATAGAGAATTGGGAGATCTACATCGAACTGGACGGGCAAGCCGAGTGGCTCGAGGGATGGCTGGGGGCACAGCCCGAGAGGGGGCGCCGGCAAGTGGAGTTCTGGGTGCAGCATCGCTCCCTGGCCGAAGTCAAGGCCAGGGCCGCTGCTGCGCGCGAGGCGCTCACGGCCGCGGTTGCCGCGGCCTTCCCGTCGCCCATCGACGCCCGGCAGCAGCGGCTTGAGCGCAGGGCCGGCATCTGGAAGGCCGACTGGAAGCGGGGAGATCTGGCCGAACTGGCCGGGCGCTATGCCGCGGCCTGCGGAGGCAAGCAGAAGCAGGCCGCGGACGAGATTGCCCGGCAGTGCAGGAGCGCGGCGGAGTTTAAGGCCGTGCGCGACCTGTTTTACGCGCAGTTCGTCGGGCCTCGGTTGGCCCTGGCCCGCAAGACGCTGGAGATGGTCGAGCGTGCAGCCCCGCGCCCGCGGTTGGCTGCGGAACTGGCGGCGCTGGAGAGACAATTCACCGACTCGAAGGGCAATTCCCAGAACGAAGCGCTCTACGTCCGCGTCTGCAACCTGCGGCGCCGGATCACCCTCTCTCACCCGGCGCTGGGCTTCCCCAGGCTGCTGATCAACAAGCGATCGGGCTTCCTGCCCGAGCACATGTGCGACCAGTACCTCGGCCGACACAGTCGGGAGGCGCCGGGCCTGGTCGTGCTGGAGGACTGGAAGGAGAGCCCACGGGAGACAGTCCTGCTGGCGGGCAAGCTGCCGCGTGGTGCCACGGTCCATCCCGACCTGTCCTACCATGGCAAGCGCGTGCTGTTCGCCTTCGCCGACCACTCCATCCGCCACAACGACGACGGGCCGATCGCGACGCCCGGCCAGTGGCTCACCAGCTCCGAGTACTCCGGTGTGCGCCATCGCAGATACTTCATCTACGAATACTCCTTCCAGACCGGCCAAGTCCGGCAGATCACCGGTACGGCGGCGGACCTGATGCTCGGCCGAAGGGGGCGGCGGACCGTGCTCATCGAGGACATGGATCCCTGCTACTTGCCCGACGGCGGCATCGCCTTCATTTCCACGCGGTGCCAGCAGTTCGGGCGGTGCCACGGTCTGCGCTACGCGCCTTCCTACACGCTGTACCGTAGCGAACTGGACGGCACCGGCATCCGGCCGCTGTCGTTCAACGAGGCGAACGAGTGGGGTCCGGCGGTGCTCTTCGACGGCTCGATCGTCTATGCCCGATGGGATTACATCAACCGCAATCTGAGCGCCTTCCAGAGCCTGTGGGTCATGCGCCCCGACGGCACCCAGACGGCTCACTACTACGGCAACAACACGCCGCGCCCCTGCCTGATCGGCGAGCCGCAGCCGATTCCCGGTACGCACAAGACCGTGGCCACGGCGGCAGCGCACCACGGCCAGACCCTCGGCTCGCTGATCGTCATCGACCCGTGCAAGGGGCAGGACCACGGGGCGCCGTTGATCTCGATTACTCCGGAGCTTCCGTCCCCCGAGGGGGGCTTGCCGCGGGGCACCACGCGCACCGCCATGCCGCTTTCCGATGACATTCCCTGCCGCGTCTCCGGCGGGCAACGAACCGGGCTCACCTTCCCCCTCGGCGCCGGGACCCCGTGGCCGGTCAGCGAGGAGCTGTTCCTTTGCACCTATCAGCATGGTGCCCAATACGCGGTGTACCTGATTGACGTCCTGGGCGGGCGCGAACTGATCTACAGCGACCCGAATGTCTCCTGCTTTGATCCGATCCCGCTGCAGCCGCGGCCGAGGCCGCCGGTCGTGCCTTCGACCGTAGCCGGACGCGAGTCGGAGAAGACCGGCGTGTTCTACGTCCAGAACGTGTACCAGTGCTCGCACCCATTGGGGCGGGGCTCGATCAAGCGCCTTCGGGTCAATGAGCTGATCAGCCAGCCGATGGCCAAGCCGGCCGGCCAGCGCTATCCCGTGGAGATCCTCAAGCGGATCCTGGGAACCGTCCCGGTGGAGGCGGACGGCAGCGTGGCCTTCGAGGCGCCCGCGTGCACGCCGATGCAGTTTCAGTTGCTGGACGCCAACGGGATGGCCGTGATGACCATGCGCAGCCTGGTGTACCTCCAGCCGGGCGAGCGAGCCTCGTGCATCGGCTGCCACGAGCCGCGTGAGGCCGCCCCACCGCTCAAGCCGTTGCTCCAGGCTCAGGTGCGGCAGATCACCCCGCCGGCCGGGCCGCGCTACGAAGGCGCTTTCAGCTTCATGCGAACCGTCCAGCCCGTGCTCGACCGCTACTGCATCTCCTGCCACGGCCTGGGCAGGACCGAGGGGGACGTCAACCTGCTCCGCCGCGGGCCCAACGGCCGATCGAGCTACGCAGCGCTGACGGCCAAGGGCCGCGTGAAACTCGTGAACGACAACTCGTATCCCAGTCGGCCCAGGGACTTCTTCGCCCATGGCGGAACCTTGGCCACAATGCTCCTGCACGGCCACCCGGATAGGGAGGGCAGGAAGCGCGTCGAGCTCGAACGCGAGAGCTTACAGCGGGTCGTGGGTTGGCTGGACGTGAACGCCCCACTCCATGGCGACTATTCGCATAACCGCATCGAAACGCAGCCGCCCTCGCCCGAGGGCGAGAAGCGTCTGCGTGAGGCGATCACCAAGCGGCTCGGGACGCAACTGGCCGCCCAGCCGTATGCCGCGCTGGTGAACGTGGCCAATCCCACCGAGAGCCGCATCTTGATGGCACCGCTGCCAGTGGCGGCGGGCGGCTGGGGCCAGATCGCCAAAGGGTCCTTTTCCGGCAAGAGCGACCCCGCCTGGCATGAGATGCTCAAACTGGTCGAGGGCTCGGTTGCCCCGCCGAAGTACCACGACATCGCCGATACCTGCGGACGCGGCGACGCCTGCGTCTGCGGCTGCTGCTGGGTCAGGGAGGTCCGCGCCGAGCGGGAGCGGACCGATGGCGGCGGCGCCCAGTCGCCCCGAAAGACGTTTGGAGCCACCAAGACCACGCCGAGATAGCCCAGAATCAGGAGACCACGGGATCGAGAGCCGATTCACCCGAGTTCGCACACAGCTCGCCACAGGCGCAGGGACATCGGCGAATCGCCTCGGAAAGGAGACGTGGAGAGCATGCGGTCAGCTATCGTTTACGCATCTCCCGGCGCCCGAGCGGCTGCAATCGCCTGCGTGCTGCTGGGCGCGGGCGTGGCGCGCGCGGAGAATCGCTGGGATGCCCTGTACAACGTATCGATTCGGAACGTGACCGTCGCCCCACGGGACGCACGGACCGCGACCGTGACGTTCGACATCACCTGGCAGGACTCCTGGCGGGACCAGGCCAACCACGACGCGGCCTGGGTGTTCTTCAAGGTTCGGGCCGAAGGGGCGGCCGACTGGCAGCACGTTCGGCTGGCCGCGGACAAGGTGCTGAACCCGACAGGCTACGGCCAGGTGAAAGGCGGCACGCGGCTGGAATTCATCGTACCGGCCGGCGAGGAAGGCTTCACGGGCATGTTCGTGCGGCGTGCGGAGGACGGCAAGGGCGCGGCGGCGACGCGCGGCGTCACGGCCGTCTGGGACTTCGCGGCCAACAAGGGCATCTCGAAGAACACCAAGGTGAGCATACGGGCGTTCGGGGTCCAGATGGTGTATGTGGCTGAGGGGCCGTTCTTCCTGGGCTCCGGCGGAGCGGAGCTGAACGGGTTTTACAGGTACACCGACGGCAGCCAGGCCACGCTTCCTTACCGGGTGACGAGCGCCGGCGCGATCCCGACCGGCCGGCGGAAGGGCCGGCTGTGGGTGCGGATGCGCAAGGGCGACATGCCGGTCGACGGCGGCGAGATACCGGCGCGGTTCCCCAACGGCTACGCGGCCTTCTACTGCATGAAGTACGCGATCACATGCGTTCAGTACACTGGGTTTCTGAACACGCTGCCCTCGGCGCAGGCAGAGGCGCGCTTCCCCGGATCTCGGAGATACGGCGGCACGATTACCCCTTCCGGAGAGCCCCCGGATTGCACGTATTCGGCGAACGAGGGAGGAGGTCGCAACCAAGGTCCCGGGGTCCACGGGTTGTCTTGGGCGGATGGGGCCACGTTCGCGGCCTGGGCGGCGCTGCGCCCGATGACGGAGCTGGATCTCGAGAAGGCCCTTCGCGGGCCGCGCAAGCCCGTGCCGGATGAGGTCGGCTCGTCTTACTGGCACGTCGGCGGCTTTGACACGTGGGACTGGCACGCGTTCAAGGGTGCATCCCACAGCGAACGCGCGGTAACGATGGGTAATGCCAAAGGGCGGAGCTTCCGGGGCACGCACGGGCGGGGCACAGCGGCCCTGCCCGCGGACTGGCCCCAGGACGACGCCGTCGGCGCCGGTCTGCGCTGCAGCTGGTATACCCCAAGCTATCCCCGAGACGCCAAGCCCTACCCCCGTGGTGTTACATTCACAGGCCTGGACTTGCCGCGCACGCGTACGTCGGACCGTCTTCACGCTGCTTCCGCAGACCCCCATCGGCATCCCCACCACAAGTGGCGCGGCGTGCGCACGGCGCCGAAGGAGGCGGCGAAATGAGAAAAACGGACGAGACGGTGATGAGCAGGCTGGCAACGTGTGCTGCGTTGATGGCGTGTGGTCTGGCGCTGCTGGCGGATGCCTCGGTCGCACTGGCCGATAGCGACCCCGCCGCACGCTTCCGGGGCACGGGCAAGGCCGATCCGATCCGGATCGAGAACGTGAGCGTCAAGTCGGCCGGCGTCGAGGGCGCGAGCACGATCGCGTTCGACCTGGCCTGGGACCACTCCTGGCGCGCGGCCTGGGAAGTGAGGGAAGAACAGCATGGCGGCAAAGTGAAGCTGAAGCTCGAGAACTGGGACGCAGCCTGGGTGTTCGTGAAGTTTCGCAAGTCCGGCGATCCCGGCTATTCTCACGCGAGTCTCTCAACACGGGCCGGCGATCATCATGTCCCCAAGGGCGCAGCGCTGGATACGGGGGCCGCCGACGACCCCTCGACGGGGCTCGGGGCAGGCGGCAAGCGCGGCCTCGGTGTATTCGTCTACCGCGCCACGGCCGGCAGCGGCACGAACGACTGGAAGGGCGTGAGGCTGCGCTGGCGGCACAAGGTGGACGGCGTGGCCAATCCTGACGCCGTGGACTTCAGAGTATTCGCGATCCACATGGTCTACGTGCCGCAGTGTGCGTTCTGGGTCGGCGACGGCACGACAAAGAGCACTCCAGGCCGGTTCCCGGTTGGGGACACCACCAACATGAAAGGACACCATCACGGTTACATTCATCTCGTCACCGGTCAGTTCTCGGCCGGCGACACGGCCGAGCCGTTCCGCATCGAAAGCGAGAATGCGCTCACGCTGGGCGGGCAGAGCAAAAGGAACCTGGGCAATCGCGAGGGCCTCAGGATGCTCCGGACGGACGACTTCACCAGCTTCGTGAGGCGAACGCTTCCGGCACGCTTCCCGAAGGGCTACGCGGCCTTCTACTGCATGAAGCACGAGATCACGCGGGCCGAGTATGCGGCGTTTCTCAACACGCTCCGCTTCGAGCAGCAGGGCCGCTTGACCGCGAAGGGGAACCCGAAGTGCAAGGGCCCCGACGCCCCCGCCGGCACGCTCGTGTACTCCCCGGACGACCCGCGGGGGATCAAGATCGCCGCTGCCGGCAAGAGTCCCTCCGAGCCGGCGGAGTACGGGACCGACGCGCCCCACCTGGCGTGCAGCTATCTTACGTGGACCGAGGGCTTGCAGTACGCCAACTGGGCGGGGTTGCGGGCGATGACGGAGTTGGAGTACGAGAAGGCCTGCCGCGGGCCGCTCAAGCCCGTGACGAACGAGTACGCATGGGGGACGGACCGGATCGTCGACGCAAACTCCCCAACGTCGGGCAGCGGGCGCATCACCGCGGGCGCCTCGTACTGGGGGATCATGGGGCTCAGCCATGACCCGGGCGAGCGCACGGTAACCGTGGGCAACCGCTTTGGCCGCCGTTTCGCCGGCACGCACGGCGACGGGACGTTGGCCCTGCCTGCGAGGGCGGAGGAACTGCGCGACAGACAGCCACCGGGCTGGCACGGCCTCAGCATCGTCGGCATCGGCCACCGTGGCGGAGCTCGCTATGGCGGCGGTATCATAAGCAAGATGGATCAGGTCTACGAGAACCTGAGGCTGCGCACGTCGGACCGCTTCCGGGCGACGTGCGAGCACCCTTCGCTCCTGTTCCATCCTCGGCAACAGTATGGCTCTTCCGGCTTCCGCTTTGTCCGCACGGCCGCTGCGCATTGACGCCTTGGCGTCAATGGTTCTCATTCAGGAGAAGGAAATGACGAACGTGCCAAACGTCACCATCTGGGCTGTCGTCTGGGGCGGGGTGATTGCCCTGGCCTTCGGGTCGTCGGGCGCCTCTGCCGGTGAGCTTCAGAACATCCTGGACAGGTCGAAGGCCTTCGCGGCGCTGCCGAAGACCAAGCACACGCCGGCGTTCCGCCTGGAGTCCTTCGAGCCCGTCCAGCACCGTCAGGAGGCCCAAGGAAAGCAGTGGTGGTACATCTGCGACGGCGACGAGCGGATCGGACTCATCACGACCTGGCTGAATCACGTCGAGCTGTTCAGGTTCTCGCCCGGCGTCGACAAGGGCGCGAAGTACCCCATTCCCCCGGTCTACCACTGGGCGAACCTGATGGGAGCGAGATTGCCCCTTCAGATGTGCGGCTACCACTCGCCGGTGCCTCCCGTCGGGTCGTTCAAGCTCACCTTCACGAAGCAGCGGGGTGATTCGCTGGAGT
>CBFCZU010000186.1:0-8532 GCA_965602635.1 uncultured Planctomycetales bacterium
CCCAAGTTCCAGTTGATGATTTGCCGTAATCTCCCGCTTGTCAAGGAACCTACGTCCATTCCAGCGGTGCGCGCACTGGGTACAATCCCGGGCGCGCCCTACAGGCTTACACCCAACAGCGAGAACGCACGCGTCTGCAAGGGCGTCGGCCGGGTGGTCTTCTCGAACGGCTCGGCGCCCGACAGCTTCGGCTGAATGCGGTTCTTCGTGATCGTCGCCAAGTCGGCCAGCAGCGTCTGGAAGCTGTGGACCGGTTCGTCGTCCTCCGTCCGCTTCCGCGCGGCCTTGCGTTCCGCACGCGGCGAACGTCGCGCCGGGGCCACGGGCGATGGACGCAACGCCTCGCCGGCGGCTGGGTCGTCGTCCGCGAACAGGATCGGCGCCCACGCCTGTCGCATGTGCCACTCCACGTAGTAGGCCAGCATGCACAGCAGCACGTGAGCCCGAACCCGGTCGGCCAGGTGATGGTGAATCGGACGCACGTGCAGGTCGACGGTCTTGAGGCGGCGGAAGGCCCGTTCGGCCTCCGAGAGACCCTTGTAGGCGCCCACGAGCTGCGCCGGCTCCAGTGTCCCCTGGGGCAGGCTGCTGCGGATGACGTAGAACCCGTCCAGCGCCGACTCGGCGGCGATCTTCTCCTCGTTCCGCGCGTAGCCGAACGAACGGTCAGTGATCTCGATCCGGAAGTGCTTGCCGACCTTGAAGCGGTTCAGCACCTTGCCGGTGCGCAGGCCGATCTTGTCGGCCCCGCGAAGCGGACGGGACGGGCGTTCCACGGCCGCGGCGATCTTGGCCAACTCTCGTTCCGTGGCGGCCAGCAACTCTTGCCGTTTGCGGCACCGCTCTGCGGCCAGCAGGGGATTGCGGCACACCACCAGTCGCTGGCCGGGATACAGCGGAGAAGAGATCTCCGCCAGGTCCCGCTGGTCGAACAACGACGGCTGGAGACTGCCCTCCGCCACCAGCTTCCGGATCGCCGGCGCGCGAAGCGCCGTGATCCAGTCCAGCCCCTCGATCCCGTGCAAGTCCTCGCGAATCCGGGCCTCGGTGATCATCCCGCGGTCGCCCACCAGCACCACGCGCCGCAGGCCGAACCGCCCGCGGATCTTGCGGACCTGCGCGGCCAGCGTCGCCGGATCGCCGACCTGGCCCTCGAAGACCTCCACGGCCACCGGTCGGCCCTCCACGTCGCACAACAGCCCGATGACGATCTGGAGCTTGTCCTTCTTGCTGTCGCGGCTGTGCCCGAACTGCGCCAGCGGACAGGTCTTGCCCTCGAAGTACGTGCTGGTCACGTCGTAGAGCACCAGCGTCGCGTTGCGTAGATGCCGCGTGCCCAAGGCGTCTTCGATCCCCCCCTGGCGGCCCAGGAGCCAGTCCATCGCGGCATACAGGTCGTCTGCGGTCGCCTCGCAGACGCTCAACACCTCGGCAAGCGAACTGAAGGCCGTCTCGCCGGACAGGCCTCTCGCGGTGGCCAGCTTCGAGCGCGGATCGATCACCCGCGCGACGATCATCGCCACCACCAGGTTTCGCTGGCGGCTGGGGCGCCGGGCGAGCAGCCTGTCCAGGCCGACCTTCCGCAACGTGCCCAGCGTGGCGGCGACGTGGCCGTGGGGCAGGCTGCGGAGGATGTCGAAGTCGGGCAGGTCCTCGAGGACCTTCCCGCCCTTGAGCAGCTTGCGGAGGCCATCGACGACATCGGGCGGCCAGTGGGACAGGTTGGCCAGCGTTCGCTTGCGGACTTTGCCGCCCTGGCGGAAGGATTCCCGCAGGAGAATGCAGGGCGGCGACGATCGGTTGGGGACGGTCTCAATGTACATGGCCACGATAGTGGCGTTCTGTCATCCATGAGTCAAGCCTATAATGAAGAAAAACCCTAATTTACATGGGTACACACGTGCGCCGGAAAGCGCACGCATCTTGCGGCCAGACAGCCGCTTATGGCAGAATCACCCCCCGGAAAGGCTGGAACTTCGGGCTAGCGGAAATGAGCCGCCTGTCGGCCGATTGCCGCTAGAGGCTGTACCCAAGCAGTTTTCCGACGCATACTGGGCCACTCCAGAGCCTTCGGAAGATGTCGATGGCCGGACCTATGGGCGTCGGACAGCACAGAACACCTCCGATGGCAATCTGTTGTAAGTCCTTACCGCACCGTCGTGACGGGATTATTCGGGGGGACAACGGTCCGCAGGGCCGACCACGCGGCGATGTCCCTGGGGTGCTCGGCGTCGCCGCTGCCGGTCGCCTGGATATATAGAATGGTGACGTAGCGGACCGCGGAGTCGGTCCTGGTGTACTCGTAGTCGATCTTGAGGTCGCCCCGGAAGCTGCGCTTCGTCCAGAGCACCGCATGGCAGGCGTCGTCGCCGGCCGTCGGGCCCGCTGTGAATGTCATGCCGTCGGGCCCGTTGGTCACCGTGGCCTTTCGGCCGTCGAGGAACCACGTATCCTGCCAGTTGCCCGTGCAGCGGTCGTGAAGGACCTGCCGCCATTCGGTCCCGGCCAGTTCCTGGTATCTTGCCATCGCATCGATCTCCGTGGCGGTTTCAACCCCGGCACACCCGCCCAGGGACCCCAGGGCCGACAAGACGCAGAAGGTCCCGACGCTCACTCGCTTCATGGTTTCTCCTCTGTCTCTGGGCGACAACTAACGTCCCCTGCGCCAGGCGTCCAGTTGGCCGGGCTTGCAGAAGCCCACAGACCAGGCATCGCCGTTGAGTGATCCGATGGGGAACTGCATTCCAGCACCGTTGAATGTCACCGGCTGCGACGGGGTGAAGGCGAACGCCAGGTTCCACTTCGCGCCGGGGAAGGCCAGCTCGGCGGCGGCTGCCTTTAGCTTCGTGCCGGGCTTCGCCTCAACCTCCTTGCCGCCGGCGTCCACCGCGATGATCCGCGCCCAGGTGGGCTCGCCCCGCGGTGAGGTCCACCGGCCCGGCACGGTGAAGTGCGTCGGGTCGAACCGTGTCCACCCGGAATCCATTCGCGTGGCGATGCGGTCGGGCTTGAAGCTCATCCGGTAGCGGCAGGTGCCATAGGCACTGGGCGCTCCGGTCAGGGCCGCGGGGACCGATGACGGCCAGGTGTAGTTGTTCGTACAGCCGTCGAAGAGCCAGGGCTTCTTCCCGTCGGAGAAGGTGAACAGCGGCCTGCCTTCCAGCCGTACGGCGCCGTCGTCATCGGCCAGGTAGCGGGTCAGGCCGCTGTCCATGTCCATGTCGACGACGTATCGCGGGGCGCTGACCCGGAAGACATTGCGCTTCGGATGCCGGTATACGTACTCCAGGACGGGGCCGACGACGAGGTGGAGCGGCAAAGCGGCGGTGCGGACCTCCCGCGCGATTCTCCCGGCGCGATAGCTGACGCGGTACGGGATAAGCCATTTGCCCTGCGCGGCATCTTTGCCCGCGATGCACGTGACTTGCACTTGCGCCGTCGCGCCCGGCGGGAGGGGGCCGAACTGCGGCGCGGCAGGCTCAACCGTCACCCCCGCCGGCAGCTCGAAGGCCAGGGTGCCGGTAATGCTCTGCTTCAGCGTGTTCTTCACGGTGAAGGTCACTGCCCGGCGTTCACCTCGCGCGAGGCGGGCGACGGCGGCGTTCGGGGTGACCGGGAAAGGACACTCCGGCTCAACCAGGGCAGTCTGCGCCTCGGGCAGGGTCCCGAAGACCAGATAGTCGCCTGCCACTTTCGCCCGGGCTGGCTGGCCGTTCAAGGTAAGCGCCGCTTTGGCGGCTGGGATGCGCAAGCCGGTCCACCCGCCGCGAGCCACGGCCGCGCCGTCTTCGCGCACGCGCAGGTAGCCGTAGTCCTTGAAGGCGACGCGCGTCTTCGGGTCATCGGCCGCCGCCAGCACGTGCTCCGGCTTGTCTGGTTGCGGCCGGAACGAGACGGCGGCGTAGTCGGTGTAGTCGGCAGCCTTCACGCGCACCAGGAGGGCGCGTTCGGACTGCGCCAGCCTGGTGACTTCCGTGATCTGGGGCTTGGCCGCGTTGGCATGCGGTTCGTGCGTGGCGACGAAGACCGTCCGCCGAACACCCGCCCGCCGGACGATCAGCATGCCCAGCCGATCGAAGGTGCGTTTCACCTGCTTGCCCAACTCGATGCCGGAGATGCCGTGGGTGACCAGTGTCTTCGACTCGCCGGCCATGGTGACGCGCACGGCGGCCGTGTGATCGTACCACTCGGGGCCGAACTTGCCCTTCCGGCTGCCCGGCTGCTCCTTGATCACGAAGTCCAGCGCCCAGGGCTTGTCGGTGGTCATCGCCCGCCGATCGCTGACCAGCCAGAAGCGCCTGTCCAAGGCATCTGACGGCTTGAACAGGTCGGGTTGGGCCGGCCGAGGCATCCCGAAGCTGTGCAGCAGGTAGTCGTAGACGCGCGGAGTCGGGCTGGCGGCGTAGAAGACATCCAGCAGGTACTCCCGGGTCAGCAGCAGCACGCGCGTCTGGTCGACCTTCTCGAAGACGCCGGACGCCGACGTCGCCAGGTACTTCATCTCCGGCGTGAAGGCATGGCGAACGTCGCAGTCCCGCACGCTGCCGGTATCGCCTTCATCGACCATGAGCCCATTGTGGGCGATGGTGTTTCGCGTCCAGCCGATGTTGGCATTCTCGTACTGGATCGCGTTGTAGTCAGGGTACAGCAGCCGGCCTGCTCCGTGGAATATGATGCTGAACTTGTCGCTGTGATCGTGGCCGTAGCCTTTGGTCATGAGCTGGAAGGCCACCGGCGCGTCACTCTTCCAGTACGCCGGGGACTCCTCCGCGCGCAGGATGGCCAGTCCATAATCGGGCCAGATCTTCGAGGGTGCGGCGGGCAGCTCGATCTTCTCCGGCAGCGGACGCCGGTCGATGAGCGTGGGCCTGTAGTCCGGGACCATCGCGACGAACGGCGCCAGGCGCGGGTCGCCCGATGCATTGTACGCCGCGACGAGGGCCTTGGTGCCGTCGAGCGCCGCCCCGGCCGGATTGACAAGGAACAGGTCATGCATCGCGTTGGTAGCGCCGTCGCCGTAGGTGACGAGGCGGACCTGGCCACGCCCGAAGCCGGTGCGCTCGATCGGGTAGGCCGTGTCGATGTAGTAGTCCATCAGTCCCTTCGGGCTGCCGCCGTTGGGGGCCTCGGCGGACCACCAGTCCTTGCCGTCGTACAGCGAGCGATACCGCGAGACCATGGCCATGCAGTAGATGTCGGTATGCGCGAAGGGATAGATCGGCGCTTCGTGCCAGGGCCCCCCGTCCTTGAGCATGCGGTTGAGCACGTGGAAGTACCCGCCGATCGAGGATCCCGGCTTGCGGTGGAAGCCCCAATCGATCAGTTCCCTTTCCTGAAGGGCCAGCCCGGCAAATGCGACGATGGCGGTAGGCTTGAACACCAGGTTGGGTGTCTGCCCCCACCGGTCCATGCAGCGCATCTTGAAGTGCATGAAGGCGGAGATGCCCTGCTGTATCTCGCGGCGGGCCGCCGGCTCTAAGCCGTTGTAGACCCAGTCAAAGGCGATATGCGGGCTGAAATCCGTATCATAGAAGACGTCGCTCAGGTGCGGCACCCCGGCCTTGAAGAAGGTGGGACTATTGAGGGCAGCCCGAGCGCGCCTCGTCGTTCCGGAGTTGGCGCCGAACCGCTTCAGCAGCCATTTCTGCGCGATCGGCACATACTCCGGGGCGCCGTCCAGCGCGTACAGGAACGCAGCCAGGAACCCATCGCCCTTGCCGGCGGCCTTCTGGATGCGGGCGTAATCCGCCTTCGCCCACTCCTGGGTGGCGATCAACTGCTGGATGCGCGCCCGCTCCTCGGCGGGCATGAAGAACGGGCGCCCGTGCGTTGGGGCATCGCTCGCCGCTTCCGAGGTCGCGGGCCCGCAGAACATCACCAGGATCAACGTCAACGCGGGATATGACCGACCGATGAACATGGTACGTACTCCTTGGCGCAATGCGCTCGGGCGTGTTGCTGGTTCACTTCGAGGCTGTATCGAGCTCTTTCGCCAATTGCGATGCCGGCCCGATGAAAAAGACGACCTGTCCCAGCTTCACGTCGGACGGCTTGCGGTTGACCAGGTGCGTGCAGGGGATGGAGCTGTTGCCCCAGGCCCAGCATGGGGCAGGTCCCACACGGGCCACAAAGGCCGTGCCGTCGTAGGAACGCAGGACCGCGTGGCTGACGGCCGGCGCGGCGCTGTCCACCGCCCAGTAGAAAGGCTGGCGGGCATCACGACGAAGGGGGCCTTCCGCGTTGGGCCGGAAACCGACCGGCATGTCGGCCACGCGGAGCATCTTGCCGCCCTCGACGAGGATGCCCTGGACCATCCGCTCCTGGCTGGAGAAGAAGGGGCTGATGGTCTTCAGGCAGCAGTGCTGGAGGATCTCCCGGCTGTGTGGAATACCGCGGGTGTCGAACCGGAACCGCACGCGGTTTCCGTCCACCCGGGCCTCGAAGGCGAACCGCTGCTTGCCCCTCTCGCGCACGTAGGCCGCGCGCTGCCTGTCCGGGGCGATGTCCCATTTCACGGCGGTCCCCGCGGCCGGCCAGCGGTTCGCGCCCACGAAGGGCCCGAACGGGATCTCGGGCACATCGAGCAGCCAGACGCTTTGCGGGAACCAGGGCACGCGGATCTCGAGGGTGCAGGTCTCCGTCCCGTGCAGCGTGATGGGCTTCTTCGAGTAGAGATCGCGGCGGATCGCCAGCGTCGGTGGCAGCACGCGCGGTGGCGGGCGGTACGGCGCAACGGCCGCACCCCCGGCCGGCGGCGCATCCGACGCGCAGCGGAAGCCCGAGACGTAGTTCCGCATGCCCGGCACCCAGCCGAACCGGGCCGTGACCATCCGGGAGTACGGCTGGGTATGGAATATGCTGGACCCGGCCAGGATGTGGGTTTGGGCGCCCTCAATCGTGCGCACGTATTGGCAGACGAGCCCCACCATGTCCATCGCGCCGCAGGGGCTGGCGCCCTTCGGCCAGGACCCGACCGGGAAGCTGGCGGAGAAGGGGATGTCCCCCCGCCCCTCGTAGCAGGCCTCTGCAGAGGGCTCGTTGCCCCATGGATAGCACCGGCCGTCGGACCCCCGGGCCGCCAGTTCCCATTCGGCCTCGGTGGGCAGCCGCTTGCCCGCCCAGCGGGCATACGCCTCGGCGTCGCCGGCGTTGACGCCGATCATCGGCAGGGCCTTCCCGCCGGGCCGGTCCGGCGGCCAGGACTTGGTCAGTTCACGCCAGCCCACCACCCAGCCATTCCGCACGATCTCGTGGCCCGTGGCCTTCAGGAAGCGCGCGAACTGGCCGCGCGTCACGGGGTACCTGTCGATCCAGAAGTCCTTCAGCTTCAGCGTGCGCCGATCCGGGTGATCCCGCAACTGGTCCGGATGTACGCCGGCGACCTTGGCCGCGCGCAGCCTCTCCTGGCGCGTCATGCCGTACTGGAACTCCCCGCCGGGTACGTGGACCATGTCCCGATCCAGGTCCTCCGCCCGATAGCCGTGGTCTTCCGCCGCTGGCACGGCGTTCGAGTCGGCCGCAGCCGCCGACACCAGGCCGAACATCATCACCATAAGCCTGTTTCCCATTCTTCGCTCTCTCGCCGAGTTTCCCGCAAGGAGTTCGTTCCTTGCATTGCCGTGTGCCTTGGTGCGTACCTGTCTTCCCATCCCCGCGTGGGCCGTGTTGCGATCCGTCAGGCGGGCCCAACGGCGTGGCCGGGACAGGCTCCGCTTCAGGGCGCCGTACGAACGGCGCGGGCGCCGTACCGGCCGGTCCGGTCGGCGTCGATGGCCATCCAGATGTCTCTCATGCGGCCCATATCCAACGGATTGACCCAGATGCCGATGTTCCGGAAGCCCATGGTCCCCCCGCCGGACTCCCAGCTCATGTAGAACCATTCACCGAAGGCAGTGCTCGAGGGCCAGTCCGGCGGCGACTCCGGCGCCCCGCTGCCGTGCGTTCCCTTGAAATCGAGAGCCATCTCCTTGATGCCGTTGCCGATCGTGCCCGGCCATTCGTGAACGCAGCCGCCGAGGCTCAGCCCGCGGATGCCCCAGTAGGACGCCCCGGCGGCGGGGGCGGGCAGGGCCGCCGCCGGCGCGCAGGCGCCTTGGGCCCAGGCGTCCTGCTCCCGACGGAAGTCGCGGGGGCCGCGGCAGGCCTTCTCGTATTCCAGGGCGGTCGGCGGGCGCAGGGCCGCCCAGGCCAAATACGACTGGATGTCCGGCCAGGAAAGGAAGTTGCAGTGCCTATTCGGCGCGTCGGCCGTGAACGTGCCAGCCGCGTCACTTCTGATCGTGTAGCCGCTGAGGCCGTAGAACCTCCCGTAGTGCAGCTTGGCGTTGTTGGGCCTGGAGGTCTCGCCCGGCATCACCTGGTACAGCCGGGCGTTGTAGGGCACGCCCTTCATGGAGTTGAGGAACGCCGCGAACTGCCCCTGGCTGATCGGGCGTTTCATGCAGTAGAACGCCCGGTATCCGTTGGGCCAGGTGGCGTGTGCCGGCACGTTGGCGCCGGCGGACCGGTAGTAGCCGCCCGGGGCCGTTGCAT
>CBFCZU010000187.1:0-8467 GCA_965602635.1 uncultured Planctomycetales bacterium
CGTTCTAGGTTCGAGTCCTCGTCGGGGAGCCATTCTTTGCCATGTGACGAAACGTCCTCGCCGTCCTCGCGCTCGGCCAGGGGCACGATGCCGAGCGCTCCCCGTACCAGCGTGCCGCGATACCTGCCGCTGTCCTGCTGGCTGATGCTGTAGTAGAGGGTCACGGGGCCGGGCTCGCCGTCCGGCTGGGCAAGGAACCTCTGGAAGACCTGCTTCTTCGCTCCCATGTCGCCGTCGGCGAGGACGCGGCCGACATCCTGCATGGCAGCCAGGAACCGGCTGACCTCGGCGTCCAGGTCGTCCTGGGGCGGCTGGGGGGCCTTCGACTCGGCCTCTGTGAGCTGCGCCGCCAGCCGGCCGCGCTCGGCCCGCAGGGCCTCCGCCTTGTCCAGCACGGCCTCGACCATCTCATCCGGCACCATCAACACACGCTCGTTGACGCGGCCCAGGGCGGCCTCGACCTCGCGGAGGCGTCGCTCGATGCGGCCACGGCCGTTGTCGCCTGCCGCCGCCCGCAGAGCCTGCCGTTTGGCCATGAGCTTCTTGCGGGCGGCTTCGCGGAGATCGCATCCCGCGATCTGCTCCTGGATCTTGCCGATCACGAAGTCCTCGATGGCGCCGGCCTTGATGGAGCAGGGGTGGCCCTTGAGCGCGCCGCGCACGTAACGGGAACAGGTGTACCTGCGGCTGGTGTACACGTGATCCTTGTAGTGCTTGCGCTTCGTGTCGCCCGTCATCTTGGCCCCGCACTCGCCGCAGTAGAGCAAGCCGGCCAGCAGGTAGGGGCTGCGCGGCCTGCGGTCGGCGTACGGACGCCGATTGCGGGCGATCCGCTCGTTGGCCTGCTCCCATAGCTTGCGCGGGACGAGGGCCTCGTGGGCGTCCTCGACGACGATCCAGTCATCGCGACCGTTCTGACGGTGGCGGCCGCGCTCGGGCTTGCGCCGGCGCACCGGCTGGGTTGCCCTTCGGCCCCGTGGGGCTCTCGAGGGCCTCGATCACCTCGCCGACGATCCGCTCGGCTCGCCGGGACGTGTTCAGCTCGCCATCCGCGGTGGTCCACTCGAAGGCCGCTACCACCCGGTTCAGCAGGTCGTCCAGACGGCAGCACGCCTCGAGCGCCTCCTCGCACGCCTGGCGGGCCCGATAGTAGCACTGGCGTGCCGAGTTGGTGGCCTTCTTCGTCTCGCGAGCGCGGATGGCCTCGTAGGCCTCTTGGGCCTCCAACTCGGCATCGAGCAGCGTCTCGCACCGCGCCCACAGGCGAGCGACGATGGCCCGGGGCTTCCGCAGAAAATGGAACATGTCCCGCTGGAGCGGCACGCCGGCGTCGGCGGCGGCCCTGCCGATGCCCCGCGCCCCGTCGGCCAGGCACTGCCGCAGGTCCCCCAGCGCCTCGAAGACCGGCTTCCAGTCCTCCGCGGCGCGGCGATCCGCCAGGCGCAACGCGAGGATCAGCAGGCTGACCGGCTCGACCGCCAGCAGCAGCGGCTGCTTGCCCAAGAAGATCTCGTCGACCGCCGCCACCGTGCCGGCGCCGCAGAAGTAGCGGCCAAAGGCCACGCGTGCCAACGCGGCGGCCTCGTTGATCGTCTTGCGGACCGTCTCGTGGGAGATGCGGCGCCCGGTCACCGTCTCGAGCACCGCCGCGATCTCCGCGTCGCTGTTGCCCAGGACGGCCATGTGCAGCATGAACGCCCGTTCCTGCTCGCGGCTCATCGCCTCGACGCGCGCTTGGGTCTCAAGCAGCGAGTGCAGTTGGGCGTACAGTGCGTCGCGCTCTTTGCGGAGCTCGTGCAGTTCGGTCGGGCCGAACTCCAGGAGCCACCGCAGCCTCAGCTCCCAGCGATAGGCGCTCGAGCGAGGCACGCCCATCGCCTCCAAGTACCGTGTCACCTCCCCATAGCCGCGCGCACGGGCCTCTTCCATGCCCTTGACAACTTCCCATCGCACGCTACAATCCACCATGGGCTTCTCCTTCGCAGTGGGTGTTCGCGCGATTGCGACCCGCTTATTGTGCGGAGAAGCCCCTTTTTTCGCAACAACTGTCCCATTGAACCGGCCCCGAAACCCTGCCAGATCTGTCAATCCCGACGGGCAGGAACGCTCGACGCGGACGCGGGTGTGGGCTGTGTGGGGAAACGCCACACGGGGTGTGGCTGCGGCCCGCGCGCCTTGACGCTCGCGGGCCGAGGCGCCATGATCGAGCGCGCCGCGAGCACGCCGAGAGAGGAACCAGTCATGATTGGCCATGACCGGGAGTGGGAGTGCCAAGGGCGAGAGTTAACCTACAGAGCGCGCGACACGGAAGCCCACAACAGCGTGCTTGTAGGTCGGTGGCTGACTGTGGCGGCAAGTCGCGCGACTGTAGTACGGTGGATCATAACACCCCCCACCGCGCAGGACACGCTTCTGGCCCATCGTCGGGCCTGCTCCATCAGCGCTCGGTCCGTCAACATAGAGCCCGTACCAGTCCAGACACCATTCCCAGGCATTGCCTGCCATGTCCAGACACCCGTATGGAGATCCCCCCAATGGGTAGGAGCCCACAGGCGTTGGTTGACCTACCTCGGAGTTGAAGTTGCATAGGGTGGCATTGGGCGGCTGGTCGCCCCATGGATAGTCGCGCGCGTCGTCGCCTCTTGCCGCCTTCTCCCACTCCGCTTCGGTGGGGAGTCGGTAGTACGGCTGTTTCGTTTTCTGGCACAACCAGCGGCAGAACGCTGCTGCATCATGCCAGGACACCGAGCCCACTGGCTGCATTGGCTTATTGAACCTGGGGTCCGCCCAGTAGTCTGGTTCTGGGTGGCCCGTTCCCAGCACGAACTGGCGGTACTGTGCGTTGGTGACGGCGTACTTGCCAATGTAGTAACTGGCAAGGCATACGCTGCGCTCAGGCTTCTCGTCATCTCCTCCCCCGTCGCAACCCATCCAGAACTCGCCGTCTGGGACGAGGATCATCTCCAGGTCGTCCCATTCGCACAGCACGGCCGCCTCGGACACCCCATGTGACGCCGCGCACTCTTCGCACATCCTCGCCTCGCGTACAAGATGCTGTCGGCACAGGTGATCCTGGCCGCACTCACGGCATCGGAAGGTGTCCTCAGGCTTGTTTCGCAGGCCGCAGAAGGGACAGACGACGAGTTGGTAGGCCGGCTGCCGGATAGGTG
The DNA here is from genome assembly GCA_965602635.1 of uncultured Planctomycetales bacterium. Taxonomy (GTDB): domain Bacteria; phylum Planctomycetota; class Phycisphaerae; order SM23-33; family SM23-33; genus CBFCZU01. Next base: position 3,171 of record CBFCZU010000187.1, read on the forward strand.
ACCCGTGGTAATGAACATGCTGCTGGTATGACGTGGTCTTCGCTCCACCCACGATGTCCCCGTTCGCCTTCATGGCGCCCTCCCGGTTGTCCACTCCTCGTGCTACCTCCTGCGCAGCCGCAAGGCGGGCTTCGATCCTTGCCTTCATCTCCTCGTACGTCTCTTCGGATACCTCGCCATCGAGGAACCTGTCCTCTAGCTTTTTGAGCTTCTTGCGGAGATCATCTGGCGTGGACATCCTCTGTCTCCAAACACCCTTGTCCAAGACAGCTTTCCGTAATCCAAGAATAGGCTGGTTCGTGGCAGGATGGTGATATGAGCCGGTCACCGCGTCGGCGCAGGAGCGCCGCACCCACTCACGAACAGGAGTGCATGTATGGCTACCACAGCGAGCTGTCTTGTGCAAGTGCTGTCGCTGGTGGACCGGAACGCCTTCGTGCGTGCGGTGCGCCGCCACGACGCGGAGCGAGGGACCAAGGGCTTCTCGTGCTGGGGCCAGTTCGTGTCGATGCTCTTCTGCCAGATGGGTGCGGCGAACTCGCTGTGCGAGCCGCGGCTCGTGGCACAAAGTGCTCTGAGTTCACCAGGGTTGTTCTGTCCGGCGCAGACAGCGACGGGGGCGGCTGTCGTTGCCTCCAGCGGTGAGATTCTCGCCCGTCACACCGGGCCAGCGCTGTCGGCTTCCGCGTCGCCAGGCCCCTCCCGTAGCCGCTCTCGCCGCAGCCCATCGCCCGCGCCTCGCCCGGCGCACCCGCCGCCCTTGACAACCCGCCCTCCTCGCGCCACACTGGCGGCGCCGCCAGGTCCTGGGCACTCCGGCGCCCGCGAAGCGCTTCGGGCTTGCCGCCCATAGGGCTGGACCGGGCGGCGCCCAGCGCCGTCGCACGGGAGGCCATCAACGGTGCCCCTCGCTGGCGGTCAGCGTCGCCAGGGGCTGCCGGCCGGGTCGTATGTTCCCGACCCTCTGGAAGGAGAGCCGCATGCCGAAGGCCAATCTGGCGCGCGTCCCGCTTGAGACGCTCCAGCGGGAGATCCAACGCCGACGCGAGGAGCTGCCCAAGCTCATCGCCCAGCGCGATGAGCTCGACCGCCGCATCGCCGAACTGGAGGGTTCTGCCGCTCCTAAGCGACGTGCGAAGAAGGCGAAAAGGCCCGCGGAACGGAAGCGCCGTGTCAGCGGGAAGCCGACCAAGGGCACGCTCACGCTGAACGACGCGCTTGCGCAGGTGCTGGAGGGGAAGGTAGGCGTCTCCATCGCAGAGGCCACCAAGGAAGTCCTTGCGCAGGGCTACAAGACCCGCGCCAAGAACCCGAAGTTCCTCGTCAACCGGACACTCGCCAGGGATGACCGGTTCAAGAGGGTCGCCAGGGGCGTCTACGCCCTGAAGGCATGAGGCCGTGAGCCATCGCGGCCCCGGTCCGCTTCCGCCCACCCGCAGGAGCGACCCGGCATGGGCACCTTCCTGCCCGACTTCGTAGGCCACATCCTGAGCCTTGAGGCTGAGCTCGTGCGCCTCGCCCGCGCCCGCGACCGCCACCCGCCCGACAGCGGCGAGCTCGGGGCGCTCGATAGCCAGCGGCTCGGGGGCTCGCAGAGGGCGATGGCTGAATGGGGGACAGCGCGATGAATATGTCCTTCGGCTCAGGCGGCAGCCACAGCAACATGGGGTTCAAGCTCATCTACAAGGAGGACTCCAAGAGCGGCTTCGGCGGCACGATGGTCCACGAGCTTACGCATCGGCTCATGACGCGCGGCTTCAGTCGTCAGGGAGCGGCTGAACTTCTCCACGGCTCGTCCATCACTCACGCCAGTGACAGGCGAGGCCCTACACCGGCACTTAGAAAGTAGAGACCTGATGCCGGGGCAGCGGCCGGGGCTTTGCCTCTTCGAGCCTATCCAGAACGTTCAACAAGGCCCTGCGTGCATACTCGCGCACCTTGGCGTCCGGGTCCTTCGACTTCGCAGAGGTCAACAGTGGGACGACGCGCCTCAGCGTGGCCCCATCCTTGATCTTGGGCACAAGAGTCGCCAAGGTGACCGCGGCGTACCTGCGTGTCCTCGATTCTTTGTGTTCCAGAGCCCTGGCCAACGGCTCGACGACGGGATTCAGCGCCGCTTCGTCGTCGACCCTTTTCAGAACGTGCATCAGTGCCCGGCCGGCATACTCGCGCACGTCCGCGTTCGCGTCGTCCAGCGTAGCGGTAACCAAGGGCTGGATGATACGCCTCAGCGCTGCTCGATCTTTGGTTCTGGCCACAACGGTCGGCAAGGTGATCGCGGCATACCTGCGCACCTGGACCTCCTCGCGTTTCAGTGCCCCGATCAGAGGTCGCCTGGCAGAGCTCAATGCGGCCTGATCTTCGATCCGTGCTAGAATGCCTTTCAGCGGCCGCCCAGCATACTCGCGCACGTGAGCGTCTGGATCGCTCAGTGCGGCGGCAATCAGAGGCTGACTGACTGACTTGAGTACCGCCTCCTCGTGGACTTTGGGCACAACATTCGCCAACGCCCACGCGGCGTACCCGCGCCTCTTGAGATCAACTTCTCCGGGAGTCAGCGCGTCGAGTAAAGGCTGGATGGTGGGCTTCAACGTCGCGTGGTCGTCGACCCTGTGCAGGGTGTTCATCAATGCCCGTCCGGCGTACTCGCGCACTGTGGCATACGTGTCTCGAAAGGTCGCGTCGACCAAGAGCGGGATTAAACGCTTCAGCGCCGCTGCATCCTTGACCTTGGGCACCACGCCCGACAGCGCCACTGCCGCCTTACGGCGCACGTGGCCGTCCCTGTCTCCGAGCTTGACGGCCAGACCTTGCACGTCGCCGGCTCGCTTCAGCTGCTCGATGCTCTTCCCATGAGCCGCCGCGTACGGGCCGGGCGCCGCGAACCGCATGGGGCGCTCAGCCAGCTTGGCAGGCGCCCCTGGTTTCGTTGGCACCGGCTCTGGGCCTGGCCCCTTGGCGGCGGCCACTTGGGCCTCCGTCGCTTTCGAGGTGTCCGGGATGGCCGCTCGGCCCTTCCCGGGCTCCTGCCCCCTGGGCTTTGTGGCCGATGCGACGAGCACAAGGCAAAGGAGCAGCACGGCGATACACCCAGCGGTCATGATAACCGTGGTCCGCGTTTTGCCGGCAACGCGTTTGCCTGTCATGCCAACAGCTCGTATGTCCCACAGCGCTCTCATCACTGCGCCTCACCCTCGTAGAGCTTGAGCATCTGGTGCGCGGAAGTGCTCCGCAGCTCATCCTCGTGCGGGTGGGGTGACAGTTTCACGATGCCTCCACTTCGCGCCGTGCGATCTCTTCTGGGCTCCGCCAGTTGCTGGTCCGTCGTGGGCAGCACGAACGCCTGAAGGCAAGCGTGGCCGATCCCATCTCGCCCATCGACACCCGCCCATCTACGGAGAAGGCGAGGAAGCGCGCCGAGCCCTCGACCTCGAGCACCGCCGCGCGCGGTCGGGCGGCCGCGTCCCACACGCTGCCTCCCCGTGGCCACCATCATGCGCGATTGCCCTGCCGTGTCAAGCGGAATCGCGCCCCGAACGGGCCGTGGCCCCACCACGGGAATGGGCAAGGAACTCGCGGCGAGGGCGATCCACTACCACTCCGGCAGGGCCGGGCGTTTCGTCGCGGTCAACTGCGCCAGCGTCAGCGACAGCCTGTTCGAGAGTGAGTTCTTCGGACACCGGCGCGGCGCGTTCACCGGGGCCTTGGCGGATCGCTTCGGGTTGTTCCAGCAGGCAGACAGCGGGACCCTCTTACTTGGACGAGGTCGGCGACATGCCGCTGAACCAACCGGCGAAGCTGCTCCGCGTCATCGAGGACCATGAGGTCGTGCCAGTCGGCGCGGCGAGCCCAGTGCCCGTGGACGTCAGACTCCTGGCGGCGACGAATGTCGACCTCTACGAGGCGGTCGAGCAGGGGCGCTTCCGACGAGACCTTCTGGACCGGCTCGAGGTGCTGACGTTGCGGCTGCCGTCACTGCGCGAGAGGCCAGAGGACATCCCATTGCTGGTCGACCACTGCTTCGCGGAGGCGAACGAGGCGGAGGGGACACATCGAGTCCAGGGGTCTCGGCGCGGCCGGCATCGTGGCTGGCGGAACGGATCGGGAGTGCTCCGCTGAAGCAGTGGTGGACGCCGATTCGGCCCGGATGCGCATCGAATTGGAGTTCGAGTGTGGCACTTCGTTTCGTGAGATCATTACGTGCGGGGGCCAAGTCGTCACGGATGCTGCGCTGGGGACGAATGGTGGTTCCGCGCTCGCCGCTCGCGAAGAGCTTGGGATGACCAAGAGCAAGTGGTACCGGGTCAGGGGGAAGTGGGCCGCAGCTCCTGCGGCGTGGCGGGGCGCCTCTGGCACGGGCACCGCACCAGTCGCCCGCCACCCGCCGCGACTTCCAGCCGACGTTCACAACTTGCAGCCATGGAGTGCTCGATCCATCGCTCTGCTACCCATTGCGGCCCACCATCAGACTCGCTGGACCAGTACACCGTCCGCGGAGACCATCTCTGCCCGCCCACGAAGGAAAACAGCGGCCCGCAGGCAAGCAGCGTCTCGATTCCGTGGGACGGGCTTTCGGACACTACGGGCGATCGTCAAGGGAGGTTGGACAGCCCTCTGGGATGATGGACTTGACCGGCCCCTGTCGGAACACGTCGCGTCCGCACCCGAAGTGCTACACGTATCCGAATTCCCACCCCCTGCGCGGCGCCCGCTTCACCAGGGCGTTGGCCTTATCGCTGTTGGTGAACTTCCCTTCTCGGAAGTCGTAGGTGAGTTTCTCGCGGACGAGGTTGGCCACGTTGCCCACGAGCATGATCTCGGTGAGGCGGGCGGTATAGTCGAAGTCTGCCGACGAGCGGTTACCCGTGCGGACGGCATTGAGGAAATCGGCTTCGTGCCCCTTCGAGCGCGGCAGGACGGTCTTGGGCCTGCCGACTTCCTTCATGAAGCTCTCGGGGAAGAGCCGCGTGCCGTTCATCCACCAGCCCGAGACGGCCATACCCTTGGTGCCGTAGTAAGCGCTGGGGTGCTTCGCGGCGGCCTTCACCCGCTCGGGGTCGACCGTCGGCGGCATCGGCTTGGCGTTGTAGTCGTTGTAGGTGCCGGAGCTCCACCGCATGATGCACGGCACCATGTCGCCGCGCTTGGGGAACTTCCAGGAGACGCGGACGCCGTGGGGCCAGTTCGTCGCGTTCGCCTCCTCGCCCTCGCATTCCACCTCGCAGGTGTCGGCCTCGTAGAGCTTCAGCGCCCACACGGCGCCGTCGGCGTTATGGCAGAACCAGTCGCCCAGCAGC
>CBFCZU010000188.1:0-8436 GCA_965602635.1 uncultured Planctomycetales bacterium
CACAGGCTACAAGCCTGTGCCACCAGAGCCCCATCCCCAAAACCTTAATGCACCCGCGCTGACGCGGAGCTTGCCCGCGCGCCGGGTTCGTGGCATAGTGGACGCATGTCCGGGGAGCCCAAGCCACAGAAGAAGAAGAAGCGCTGGTCGCGGTGGAAGACGGTGCTGCTGGTCCTGGCCCTGCTGATCGTGGGGCTGGTTGTGGCGCGGCGGCGGTGGGGGCGGCACGCCGACAAGGTTCTCCAGGCCGAGATCGACGCCATCCGCGCACGGGGCGAGCCGCTGGACTGGCTGGATTTCAGGCCCGAGCCCATATACGACGAGGAGAACGCCGCCGAACTGTACGGCCAGGCCTGGGCCATCGCACTGCTCGACCCGGCCCTCGCCGCCGATGACGAGGAGGCCACTCGCCTCGAGCGCCTGTGGAGCATGGTCTCTGACCTGATGTGCTACCCCGAGTTCCGGCGGGAGCACGCCGAGGACTTGCGGCGGATTCTGGCACTCTCGTCCGACGCGCTGGCGCTCTGCCGCAAGGCGCGGGGGCTGGACAAGGCTGACTGGAAACTCAACTTCCGCGGCCCGGCGGTGGTGGTGACGATCCCGCCGCTGAGCCGCCAGCGCACGCTGGCCAGGCTTCTGTGCCTGGCGGCGATCACCGCCCACGAGGCGGGCGACGATGCCGCGGCCGTCGAGTACCTCCGCGACGCCTTTGCCGCCGGCAGGGCCGTCGGGAAAGGGCCGACCCTCATCCACGCACTGGTCCATCTCGCCATCGACGCTCTGGCGACGAGTTGCGTGGAGGAGATCGCCCCGGCGCTGCGCGTCGGCGGCGACCGCGGCGCTACGCCAGAGCAGGTCCGCAAGCTCATCGCCGAGCTTCTCGATGAGAAGCCCATCCGCGAGGCCATGGTGCTGGGCTTCATGGGTGAGCGGGCGATGCAGTTCGACACGTTTGAGCGTTTCCGCCGCGGGCGGATGGCTGGCACCGGCATCGGGCTGCCCAGCCGAGGCGGGGCCTTGCTCAGAGCATTCCAGCCGATGCTGAAGATCGACGAGGCCCGCTTGCTGCGGCACATGACCGGTATCGTTGACGCCATGCGGGAGGAGACATTCCCGGCCGCAAAGGCGAAGATGCCGGTTTACGAGGCACCGAAATCAAAGATAGAGATGCTCACCAAGCTGCTCAGCAGCATACTCACCCCGAGCCTGAACCGGGCGGTGGCCCTCTGCTATCGGCAGCTCGCGATGCGCAAGATGGCGGCCGTGGCCCTGGCGATCCGCCTGTATGAGATCGACACCGGCAGCAGGCCCGAGAAGCTCGCCGACTTGGTGGGCAAGTACCTCCCAGCCTTGCCGACGGACCCCTTCGCCGCCGACGGGCGGCCGCTGGGCTACCTGCCAAAGGCCGGGAAGCCCAGGCTCTACTCTATCAGCCAAGACGGCAACGACGATGGCGGCGAGCTCGCCCTGGACAGCGAGGGCTACATAAACCGCGAGGCCCTGGACCTGGTCTTCTTCCTGAACGCAGGCGACCGCCCGGTGCGGCCGTGCGAGTGGGAGGACCCGACCTCTCAGCCGGGTGCGACAACGGTGCCTGCCTCGATGCCCGCGACCGCCCCTGCCGGGCGCTGAGCCCGGCCTCGCCGCCCGCTACCTGAGCACCTCGAAGACCGGGGGGCTCATCAGCCCGTGGTCGTTGAGCAGGTATTCGTCGGTCCACTGCTCGTGGTGGGGGTCGAACTCGCCGGGCCCGGTCCAGGGCAGCCAGGGCACGTGCAGCGGCCCGAGGATGTTGTGCCGCCCGCCGATGACCTCCACGACCACCTCGTCGCATTTCTGCTCGGCCAGGGCTTCGGCGATGTCGGCGGCCATCGGCGCCCAGGGCAGGACGAAGGTTTGCTCGCCGACGTGCACGGCCGCGCACGTGCACTTGACCTGCGGCAGCGACAGCCGCACGCGCCGCCCGGCCGAGGCCGCCTCGCGGACGGATGGATCGACCTTCACGCGGTAGCCGACCGCCCCGCCGTAGAAGTCCAGCCCCTGCCCGACCCACGAGCCGGCCGACAGCTCCGTCGGCGGGCGGGTGAGCGTCCAGCCGTCGCCGGAGCGACGGACGCCGAAATCGCCCAGCAGGTGCAGATCCTCCAGCTCGATGTCGGAGCGGTAGTCGCAGGCCAGCAGCAGCTCGTTGCCCCCGGCGGCGACCGCGGCGGCCATGTCCACCTTCTGCAGGTCCTCGTCCAGCCACCAGCCCGTTGGCGCCGACGAGACGGCCTGGCCGTTGAGGGAGATCTCGAATTCCTCCGGGCGCTCGATCGCCATCTCCAGGCGACGCGGCACGTCGGTGACGTGGAAGGCGAACTTCATCTCCACGCGCCCGCGGACGGTCCGGTCGAACCGCCCGGTCTGGGCGAGGTACCATGGCTGGCAACCACGGTTGGCGCGGCTGCCGAGGCCCCAGTGCTCGCGTATCTTCTCATCGGCCAGCAGCACCGGCAGCGGCTCGGAGAACTCGCCCTCGCCGATCCGGTAGCGGCAGCGGTCCAGCGGCATGGTGTTGGGCTCGAGCAGCTCGACGGCCCACGGCCCGGCGGCCTCGGCCGACGATACGCGCCGGCGCTGCCGCCTCGGGCGCTCAGCCCCGCGAACGCTCAGCCCCAGGCTCAGCAGGGCCGAGCCCGTCGGCGGAAGCTCAAGCTCGAACTCCACCCGGTTGCCCTCGGCCGAGGCGTCCACTCGCTCGCGGCGTCCGCTGACCGCGTCCCACAGGACAACGGGCCTGCGCCCACGGACGGAGAACTGCACCCGGTGCCCGGCCTGGCGGTCGTGCGACTGGGCGAAGAGGAGTTGCCCGCCGGAGACCTTGCGGAGCATGGTCCAGACGGCGGCGGCTTGGCTTCCGGCCTCGGCGACCGACACGCGCCGCTCCAGCAGCGGTTCGATGGCGCCCACGACCGAGGCCACGTCGCCGCAGCGGTGGGCACGCCCGGTCAGGTCGGCCAGCTTCCGGGACGGATCGCCGTCGGCGCGGTCGGGCAGCGGCTCGATGAAGACCACCGGCCCGCCGGAATTGATGAAGCGCTTCAGCAGCGAGATGGTCGAGCCGCGCAGCGTCACCGCCGGCGGCACCACCACCAGCCGGTAGCTCATCTGGCCGACCTTCAACTGCCCCTTGCTCACCTTGGCGTGCCTGGCAAGCAGCGACTCGTCGCCCAGGTCGTAGTCGTAGTGCTCGTCGAGCAGCTTCTCCAGCAGGGCGTCGAACGCCTGCTGAAGGGCTCCGGCAGCGCCCTCGAACGGCAGGCCCCAGCCGCTCTCGATGGTGTGGATCACCAGCACGTCCCGGACCGCCTTGCCCTGCGTCAGCGCCAGGCTCAGGCGGGCGAAGTAGTCCTCCACCGTCTTGTAGTACTTCCACCAGGGGCTGTGGGGGAAGATGCTGGCGGGGTAGTCGCGCTTGCCGCCGCCGGCGAGGCTGTAGAGCGACAGGTGCGGGCAGCGGAAGTTGACGCCCAGGACGTATTGCCACCCGCCGTTGAACTTGTGGCCCTCCAGCGGCCAGTCCCACCCCGTGCAGCCATACAGCTCGCTGAGCACGCGCTGCCGGGCGAGCTGGTCGGCCACCGAGCTGCACTGCTTGACCACGGCGATGTCACGCCGCTGGTCGGTGAGCATGTCGATTCCCGGCCACTGCTGGTGCTCGTAGTGCGGCATGGCGGCGCCGATGCAGCGGCGCTGCGTGTCGAAGCGCTCCTCGGCGAGGTAGTGGCCGGTGAGGGCGATGTTGTGCCGCTCGCACCACTGGCCGATCTGGGCGGAGAAGTTCTCGACGAACAGCTCCGTCAGCGTGCGGTAGTAGTCGTGGCAGACCTTTGAGAATCCGCCGCCGGCGGGCGGGTACAGCAGCTCGGCCAGGTGGTCGCGGATGTCGTAGCCCCGGCGGCTCCTGAACTGCACCGGCAGCTCGCCCGTCCATGGCAGCGCCGCCAGGCGGCCTGGTACGTCGATCCGGCCGGCGTGCGAGAAGTTCGGCTCGTCGGTGAAGATCGCCGGGATCACCCCGCCGAAGTCGCCGGCGTAGCGGTCGGCGTATGGCTGGTACGACAGGCGGATGAACTCCGCGACGGCCTCGGCGCTGAGCGTGTCGAGGTAGGGCGCGTCGTTGAACCACGCGCTGGGCCGGGAGACGCCGGCAGCGAAGGCCACCAACTTTTCTCCCTGCTCGACATGCCCGCCGTCGTCGAGGGCGCGGTACGAGACGATAGCCCCGGCCGGGTCGGACCTGACGGCGAAGCTGCCCTGGCGCTCCAGCTCCGGGGGGAACTCGTCGCGGTCCGCCGCGACGAGCACGTGCACGCCCATCGCCGCCCGGCCGCGCGTCACCAGCCCGCCGGCGGCGCCCGAGGGCCAGCGGTCCTCGTCGTAGAGGTACGCCTTCATGTCGAGCTCGCGCGCCTTGCCCGCGCACGCCGATATGCACTCGAACCACTCCTCCGAGAGGTAGGGCGTCTTCAGCCCGTAGCGGCTATGCATGAAGAACCCGCCCATCCCGGCGGTGTGCATCTGCTCGATCTGCCGGCAGAGCCGCTCGGGCTTCATCTCGGCGTTCCACGCCCAGAAGGGCGCGCTGCGATAGATGCTCGGAGGATCCGCCCACGCCTGGTCTGCCCACGGCTGGTTACCGCTCACCTGGCACCTCCCTGTCGTCTTGGTCACCTGTATTCTGGAGCAAGGCATTGTCGCCGGACAGGGCGAGCGGTCAAGTGGCGAGCACAAGCCAATGCGCCCGCGGCCGCGGTGGGGGCGCGGCGGGCAATAAATGCATGCATCGCCATAGATACGTCCACCCGCGCCCGGGCGCTGTCGCGGCCCCGCAGCCATTGATCGAACGGCTTCTCGGCCTCCGGCCAGAGGGCAGGCCGGGGCAGATTGCCAACAGTTTCCAACAGGATTGCCACTGATTGTGCCCAATTCGGGGATGTGCCCAATATGTAGGGCCCCCTTGAAATTCGACCCCACGTTTGTTAGAATTATGTTTGGTGTTTAGAGCTGTTGAGAGCTTTTTTGGAGTAAAGCAATCCTTTGTGAGGGTGTATGTTACAAAAAATCACAACATTTCGGAGGAATTAGACTTGACCTATACCACATGTTGGGTAAGGTTGGTCTCCGGTTGAAGGGCTTTTCGATGTGCCTTTCTTTGGCCGGCCCGAAACCCTGGGTCGGCATGAGGCTGGTCGTCGAATTTGGCCAAGCGGGCCGAGAGAAGGATTTCGAGGCCCCGCTTGGCCGTTCAAGTTGTCATTACTCGGCTTTTGTCTCGGCATTTCTGTTTTGCATGGAGAGGTTTCGATGGTCGTGGGTGCTTCCTCGTCTGGCGGGACTGCTGAAGGGTGTGGTGTCGGCTCCCCGCGCGGCGCTCAGGATGGACTGCGGGTCGAGCGTCACTTCTGCCCGGAGGGGGCCAATCCGTTCGACCAGGTCACCTGGGAAAAGCGCGACGCCGTCATCAAGGACGAGAAGGGCGAGGTCATCTTCGAGCAGAAGGACGTGGAGGTCCCCTCGCAGTGGAGCCAGTTGGCCACCAACGTGGTGGTCAGCAAGTATTTCTACGGCGGCAACGGCAAGCCCGAGCGGGAGAACTCCGTGCGGGAGATGATCTACCGCGTCACCCGCACCATCGCCGACTGGGCCAAGCAGGACGGCGTCTTCGCCTCCGATGAGGACGCCGAGGTCTTCCACGACGAGCTGAGCTGGCTTTGCCTGAACCAGTACGGGGCGTTCAACTCGCCGGTGTGGTTCAACGTGGGGCTGTATCACCAGCGGGGCGTGAACGGCTCGGCCGGCAATTACCACTGGGACGCCCAGGCCAAGAGGCCGGCCAAGACCCAGCGCAGCTACGAACACCCGCAGGCGTCGGCGTGCTTCATCCAGAGCGTTGACGACACGATGGAAGACATCATGCGCCTGGCCAGGTCCGAGGCGATGCTCTTCAAGTACGGCTCGGGGACGGGCACGGACCTCTCGACGCTGCGCTCCAGCCGGGAGGCCCTGGCCGGCGGCGGCAGGCCCTCGGGCCCGCTGAGCTTCATGCGCGTCTTCGACCAGATCGCCGCGGTGGTCAAGTCCGGCGGCAAGACCCGCAGGGCGGCCAAGATGCAGTCGCTGCGCTGCGACCACCCCGACATCCTGGAGTTCATCGAGTGCAAGGCCAACGAGGAGAAGAAGGCCTGGGCGCTGATCGAGCAGGGCTACGACGGCGACTACAACGGCGACGCGTACAGCTCGGTGATGTACCAGAACGCGAACCTTTCGGTGCGGGTGACCGAGGAGTTCCTCTCGGCGGCTGAGGAGGACGCCGAGTGGCAGACCTACGCGGTGACCACCGGCGAGCCGATGTGCCGGTACCGCGCCGCCGAGCTGCTGCGCAAGATCGCCGAGAGCTGCCACATCTGCGGCGACCCCGGCGTGCAGTACCACAGCACGATCAACGACTGGCACACCTGCCCCGCCAGCGGGCCGATCAACGCCTCCAACCCGTGCAGCGAGTACATGTTCATCGACAACTCCGCCTGTAACCTCGCCAGCCTGAACCTGATGAAGTTCCGCCGCGCCGACGGGTCGCTCGACGCCGCAAGCTTCCGCAGGGCGGTGCGGATATTCATCATCGCCCAGGAGACGCTGGTGGACCGGGCGAGCTACCCGACCGATCGCATCTGCAGCAATAGCCACGACTTCCGCGCGCTGGGGCTGGGCTATGCCAACCTCGGGGCGTACCTGATGAGCGTGGGGATGCCGTATGACAGCGACCGCGGGCGGGCCAGCGCCGCCTGCATCACCGCCATCATGACCGCCGAGGCCTACACCACCAGCGGCGAGCTTGCCAGCAAGCTCGGGCCCTTCGCGGAATTCGTCAGGAACCGGCCGCACACGCTCAGCGTCATGGGCAGGCACCGCGAGGCGGTGGACAAGATCGTACCCGGCGACTGCGCGCCCGACCTGCTGACCGGGGCCGCACAGTGCTGGGACGACGCCATCGCCACGGGCAAGACCTACGGCTACCGCAACGCCCAGGTGACCGTGCTGGCGCCCACCGGCACCATCGGCTTCATGATGGACTGCGACACCACCGGCGTCGAGCCCGACATCGCCCTGGTCAAGTATAAGCTGCTTGCCGGCGGGGGGGTGCTCAAGCTCGTCAACCGCACCGTGCCCCTGGCCCTGGAGAGCCTCGGCTACGACAAGGACCAGATCTCGGAGATCCTCCAGTACATCGACGATCGCGACACCATCGAGGGGGCGCCGGAATTGGCCGACGAGCACCGGGCGGCCTTCGACTGCGCCTTCAGGCCCGCCGGCGGCGCCCGGTCGATTCACTACATGGGGCACCTGCGGATGATGGCCGCCGTCCAGCCGTTCCTGTCCGGGGCCATATCCAAGACCGTCAACATGCCCAAGGACTCCACCGTCGAGGAGATCCGCGACGTGATCCTCAACGGCTGGAAGATGGGGCTCAAGTCCGTGGCCATCTATCGCGACGGCTCGAAGCGCTCCCAGCCGCTGAACCTCAAGAAGGACGACGAGTGCGAGGGCGAGGCCGGCTGCGAGGAGGGCACCGGCAACCGGCCCGAGGCGGTTCCGCGGCGGCGGCGGCTGCCGGACACGCGCCCCGCCCTCAACCACAAGTTCGACGTCGCCGGGCACGAGGGATACATCACCGTGGGGCTCTACGAGGATGGCTCGCCCGGCGAGGTGTTCATCACCATGGCCAAGGAGGGCTCCACCATCGGGGGAATGATGGACGCGTTCGCCATTGCCATCAGCCTGTGCCTGCAGTACGGAGTTCCGCTCGAGGCGCTGGTCAAGAAGTTCTCCCATCAACGCTTTGACCCGACGGGCATGACCGGTAACCCTGACATCCCCTTCGCCAAGAGCATCGTGGACTACATCTTTCGTTGGCTCGGCATCACCTTCATGGAGGCCTACCGCGAGGCCAACGCAGTATCACGACGTGGCAAGCCCGCTGCGGCTTCGCCAGCCGGACGTATCGCTTCGGAGGGCGTCAAGGACGACACAGGTCCCTCAGCAGGCGCCGCACTGGCCGCTGGCACGGACGTAGCGGCCAGCGGCGCCAATACTTACGTCGCCGAACCGGCGGGCGGTAACGGCGGCGACGGCGACCGGGTGCCCGAGCACGTACCCGGCGCCTCGCTGGTCCTGAGCGGGGAACGAATGGACAGGATCGGCGAGCGTATCGACCAGCAGTTCTCGCACTTCCAGGAGGATGCGCCCGCCTGCGACGTTTGCGGGTCGATCACCGTCCGGAACGGGAACTGCTACAAGTGCCACAACTGCGGCTCCTCGTTGGGCTGCAGCTAGCCCGGATGTTGCACGACGGGCGTGCAACATCCGCCCCACGGGCTTCGACGCGAGCGACTT
>CBFCZU010000189.1:0-8348 GCA_965602635.1 uncultured Planctomycetales bacterium
GAGCGCAGCGCAGCAACCACGCAGGTCCACGCCAGCCCGAAGGGCTGGGAGATTTAAGCCCAGGGCAACGCCCTGGGTGATGGACGCGGAATGACGCACAGCCCTGAAAGGGCGCAATACCGTCCTCGCGGTGCCAGGTTGCGACGCCCCTACAGGGCTTGCACCCGGTGGCTCACCTGACCCAGGGCGTTGCCCTGTCTTCGACCCTGAGCTCAGACCGAAGGGGGCTGGAGTGCTTGAGCCCTTCGGGCTCGCCCGTGGCCGTGCCCCGGCCCGCAGGGCCGGGGGACAGTAGCCGTGGGCGTGAGCCCACGGTCCCGGCCGCCGCATCGGGACGTCGGAGAGCGCACCCCACCCTTGCCGCCCGCCCCCGGCCGGGGTAGCATGACCAGTCATAGGGCGGGGAACTGCATTTCGGATCAGCGGCAGTCGCCGGCGCGAGACTTACGCCACCCCGCCCGGCCGCCAGATGCAAAGGCTACCGACACCCTTTACCGGAGCCCAGGCCCAATGAGCAAGTCATGCAAGGTCATCTCAATTGTCACCGTCCTTTACCTGGTGAGCGGTCTGGTCAACATGATCCTGCATCCGGGCGTGCTTGCCGCCGCGCAGCTCGTGTACGTGGCGTGCTTCCTGGTCGGCGCGCTGGCCGCAGTGACCGCCTTCACCGGCCCGGCCAAGCGGTACCGCACCCTGGCCCTGTGGAGCGTCGCGCCGCTGATCCCCGTCTGCGGCACGGGCGAGTGGCGCATAGCCTTCTCCGGGGTGCCGACGTTCCACCACACGGTGTACCTCGCCTGGTCGTCGGGGCGGCGGGTATTCCTGGGCGTGGACCTCGTGCCCGTGCTGCTGCTGGTGCTCATCCTGGTCTTCAGCGCGAAGCTCATCAAGGAGCAGCAGGCGCCCGCCCCACCATCCTGAGGCCGCGGGAGGCAGGACCATGCTTGACGCCGGCTCAGTTCTGACTCCGCGCGCTCTGCGTTCTCTGCGATGAAGCGGTCTGCTGCCGCCCGTCAGGGCTGCGGAGGCGCGGGTGGGTAGTCCTTCCCGGCCTCGTCGGCCTTGACGGGCCGGCCACCGGCGGCGATGGATCGGCTGGCCAGGTCGGCGACGAGCACGGCCCTTCGTGCCTCGGCCGGCTTGGCCCGCTGGAGCGGGTGCGAGCCCGGCAGGCCGAGGATGTCGGCGATGAGCTTGATGTCCGAGCCGCCGTGCCCGTGCTCGCCGTGCTCGCGCTCGAAGGAAACTTCCTCGTCGCGCCCGTCGGGATGAACGATCCGCAGGTTAGGCTTTCGCGACTGCGCCTCCATCCGCCCGCCCGTACCCGTGAAGTTGAAGTAGCAGTACTCCTTGGGGGCGAACGCCAGTTGGGTGAAGCTCGCCAGCGTGCCCTTGGCGAAGCGGATGTTGAGCGTCTCCTGATCGTTGATGGTGTGGCGGTCGGAGAAGACGCACAGGTCGCGGATGTAGCCGTCCTCCTGCTCGGCGTCGCCGTAGATGCGGCGGTGGACGCCGTCCCACTTGTCCATGTCGTAGTAATGCGGGCAGTCGCCGGCGATGGGGCATTCGCTGCACCGCTGGCCGTGGTTAAGGTCGGGCCGGGGCCGGTAGAAGCTCCGCGTCCCCCAGGCAGAGACCTCCACCGGCTCGTCGTCGAGGATCCAGCAGATCACGTCGAGGTGGTGGCAGCACTTGTGGTTGAGCAGCCCCGCCGACTTCGAGAAGTCGGAGTGCCAGCGGTGGAAGTAGTCGCCGCCGTGCGAGTAGCTGAGCACCTCGGCCGCCTCGACGTGGAGGACCTGCCCGATGGCGCCCTCGCGGACGAGCTGGGCGGCGCGGAGCGTCCAGTCGCTGTAGCGCATATTGTGCCCGACGATGACCTGCCGGCCGGCCTTTTCCATGGCCTGGAGGATCGCGTCGCACTCCCAGGCGCTGGTGGCGAGGGGCTTGTCCACGAGGACGTTCAGGCCGGCGCCCAGCGCCTCGACGACCACGTCGCGGTGGGTGAAGTCGGGCGTGGTGACGATGCACCAGTCGGCGCGGGCCTTGGCCTGGGCCTCGGCGACCGACCGGCAGACGGGCAGGTCGGGCAGCTTAAGCTCGGCCGCACACGCCCGCCCGCGGGTGAGGTTCGTATCGACCAGGGCGACCAGCTCCGCCCGCTCGGCGAACTCCGCAACGCCCTTGGTCTCCCAGGCCAGGAGCCCCTTGGCGAAACACCCCAGGCCGCGGTTTCCGGTTCCGGCGATGATGAAACGCGTCTTCACGGTCTTGTCACTCCTGCGCCTGTGTTGCCGGCGAATCGTAAAGCGAGGGGAGACTCTAACCCGGATGTTGCACGATGCTGGTGCAACATCCGCCCTCTGGGCTTCGACGCGAGCGACTTACGTCGCTCTTGCTCAGGGCTAGCCTTGAGCGAGGCGCGAAGCGCCGAGTCGAAACCTTTGCGAGAGAACCGTCTCTCGCAAAGGTGCTTATTGCATAGACCCGGAAGGGGTCATGCAATAAGCAGGCTAACCGACGCGAGGGGCGGGGTCCAGTTGCCGTTGCACCGGCGCCGCGGCGGGGATAGAGTGCGAGGCGAGGTGGCACCCCTTCCGCCGATTCGAGGGCCGGAAAAATGCACAATCGACTGACCGCGACGATCATCCTTCTCGCCTGCTCGGCCGCGGCCGCCCAGTTCGAGGCCGGCGTCACGCTCACCAACACGACGGGCGAGGACAAGGCCGATTGGCCGGTGTTCCTGACCGTGTACAAGGTCTTCGGCGGCAACCTGCCCGTCGCCCGGATCGACCCCAAGGGCTTTCACGTCCTGGACGCCGCCGGCAATGAGCTGCCGCACATGCTGCGGCGACTGCCGCCGGACGTCAGTTGCGGCAACGACGAGATCGTGTTCGTGGTGCCGAAGCTCGCGGCCGGGGGGTCGATGAAGCTCCGCGTGACGAACTCGGCCGCTCCCGGCAAGACGGCGGCGATAGACCTGGCGGGCAGCGGCCACAACCTGCTCGCCGGCGGCGGGTTCGAGAAGCTCGCCGACGGCGGGCCGGAAGGCTTCACCGCGACGGTCAAGGGCGGGGCCAAGCTCGCCCGCGACGCCCGCGAGCGCCGCGCCGGGCGGGGGTGCCTGCGGATCGACATGCCCGTGCGATCGTCGGTGACGCTCAAGACCAAGCCGATCCAGTTCAAGAAGGACGGGCGGTATCACTTCAGCATCTGGGCGAAGTGCCGCAACGTCGCCTACAACGGCTACGGCTTCTGGGGGGCCGGCGGGACGGTGAAGTTCGACCCCCCTGCCCTGCGCCGGCGGGCAGAGCTGCGCCTCCGCGGCGACCGCGAGTGGTTCTGCTACCAGTTCGAGCCCGGCGGCAGCGACCCCTGGGGCGTGGGCGACCAGTCCAGTTGGGCCCAGACGGCGACGGTCCGCCGGCGCGGAAGCCAGTCCCCGGCGGAGATCTGGTCCAAGACCGGCGGGCAGGCCCACTTGGCCATCGCCTTCCGGCAGGACGCCCAGCCGTTCCTCGCCGGCGACAAGGGCGGCACGGCGTGGCTCGACGAGGCGCTGCTCTTCGAGCAGCCGACAGTGCGGGTGGACCGGCGCAAGCCCCTGGCGATGGTGGGCGGCGGTGCGTTCGTGTACGCCCGCCCGGTCAACTCGCCCCGCTGGGGCCCGTTCGCACACGAGGCGGCCGGGAAGATCGAGGCCTTCGCCATGCGCGGCGAGCGCCGGCAGGTCCGCTTCGGAATATACGCGGCGCAGGTCCTGGACTACGTGACGGTCGGCTGCTCGCCCCTCGCCGGGCCGGGCGGGAAGCTAGGGCCGCAGTGCCTCGACCTCGAGCTGAACAACCACTACATCGAGCCGTATCGCGGGCTCACGCAGCTCAAGGCCGGCAAGTGGGCCGAGTACCTGCTCGCCTTCGACGTGCCGGCCGGCGCCAAACCCGGCGCCTATCGTGGGTGGCTCGCCATCCTCGCCGGCGGCAAGCCGATCGCCACGCTGCCGGTGGCGCTGGAGGTCCTGCCGCTGAAGGTCCCGGCGATGAAAGGCTATTGGGTCGGCGGGATCTACAACGTCGGCTACGATATCAAGCGGGACGAGGCATTCTACCGCTGCTACGCCAAGACGCGCTTCAACTACCTGATGCTCTTCGACTACCTGACCGGCTCGATCAAGGGCGGCCGGCAGGACTTCGCCGCGGCCGACAGGCAGGTGGACCAGATCGTCAAGATCGCGAAGGTCACAGGCGGCATCGGGCTGTACCGCGAGCCGAACATGAGCGAAGACCAGCCGCGGAAGTGGTACCAGATCGCCTCGGGCAAACCCGACTACGCGGGCAAGTACAAACTCGGCACGGACGCGAAGTTCAAGGCCGGCTATCAGAAGCTCGCCCGCGAGACCCACGCCCACGCGACCAAGGCCGGCTGGCCGACGCTGATCTACATGGTCACCGACGAGCCGGGCGACCGCCGCGACGTGGACCCGTCGATGGGCTGGCTGAACGACGCGATTCCAGAGGCGATCACCTGCGCCGACACACAGTTCAAGGACATGCTGCGAACCTGGAAGTGGTACAACCTGCCGATCCTCGACGACCCGGTGGACTGGACCGGCCCGCTGGTGTACCGCTACGTGCTGGCGCGGAAGAAGCGCTTCGGCATCTGCGGCACGGCCTGGTCGGTGGACACCGCCCGCTACCAGCCGGGGCTCATGCTCCCCGCCACCGGGGCGTGCTACTGGCACTTCTGGCACACGCGCGGGCCCTTCGACCCGCGCCAGGGGCGGGTGGACCGGCGGTACTTCGTCCCTGCGATGGCCGCCGGGGGGAACGACCTGCGATACTACGTCGCGCTGAAACAGCGGATCGCCAGGAGCCCCAAGCACCCCGCCGCCGTGAAGGCCGGGGCGTACCTCCGCAAGATCCTCGCCGTCATGCCCGGCGACCACGACCGCCACCTCATGCCCCACAACGGCGTGCCGTGGATGTGGGGATACGACGCCTTCTACGACGACTGGCGGGCGAAGATGAAGGACTACCTGCTCGAGCTGGGCGAGTGAGCCGCCACGGGCAGCTCGGCCAGGACGATCTCCTCGCCCAGGTCGTCCTCGACCGTCGCCACGACGTTGCCGGCGGCGTCGATGACGCGGCTCTGCCCGTAGCCGTGCCACTTGGGCGCCGGTGCCGGCGGGACGGTCCAGTTGGCGGCGACCATGTTGAAGCCCCCCGCCCGGGCGATCGCCGGCAGGCGCTCGGCGAACCAGTCGCTGCCGGCGTCCTCCACCCAGGCGATCGAGTAGAGCAGCGTGTCCACCTTCAGCCGGGCCATCACCTCCGCCTGGCGGTGGATGTCGAAGCAGATCAGCAGCCCCAGGCGCCCGAAAGGGGTGTCCACGACCGGGTTTCCGCGGTCGCCCGGCGTCGCCCAGCCGCGCTCGGCCCACGGCCAGGGGTCGCGCTTGCGGTAGTGGATGAGCACTCGCCCGTCGGGCCCGAGCAGCACGGAGGTGTTGTAGTAGAACCGGGTCTTGCGATCGACCTCCAGGAGCGTCGCGGTCAGGTAGATGTCCAGCTCGTCGGCGAGCCGGCCGAGGATTCGGGTTGACGGCCCCGGCACGGTCTCGGCCGCTGCCGCGGGGCTCACCCCCGCCAGGCCGGCGCTCAACGCCCGGTCGCCCACCTGCCATGTCCGCTTCAGGTCGGCGGAGAGGTAGCCGGTGACGGCCGTCTCCGGCAGGACGACGATCCGCGCGCCCTTGCCCGCCGCCCGGCGGATCAGCTCGGCGAGGCGCTGCCGATTGCCGGCCGGGTCGCCGAACCGGCTGTGGCACTGAATGGCCGCGACCACGACGCTCCTGGCGGGCTCGCGGGCGGGGCGGGCCGGCGCCGCCGGCTTCGCACACCCGCCAAGCGCTCCCGCCAGACCCACGGCGGCGACGACAAAGTCGAGTCTCCCGAATCGCCCCATCGCTGTCCCTTTCAATGCCACCCGCAGTATTGGACGCCCGGGGCGGGGGAAAGTTTCGCCCCCGGCCGCGCGCGGACGCCCGCGCCGCCCATCGGGGCCAAGCCCGCTTGACATGCCCGCGACGCGGCAATACTATCGTCCCGGCTGCCGCGGATAAAAGGAGCGAACCTATGGAAGACCAGCCCCCCCGGCTGATGGTCACCAGGCAGAACGACGTGACCGTGGTCGAGTTGATGGACCAGAAGATCCTGGAGGAGGGGAGCATCGCCAAAATCGGCGAGAAGCTCTACGCCCTGGTGGCGGCCGGGGCCCCCAGCCTGGTGCTGGACTTCGCCGCAGTGGGCTACATGTCCAGCAGCGCACTGGGCATGCTCATCACGCTCAACAAGCGTGTCCGCGAGAAGGACGGCCGGCTGTGGCTGTGCAACATCAAGCCGTCGATCAAGGAGGTATTCGCGATCACGCGTCTGAATGAAGTGTTCACCATTTGTGACAGCCGCCAGACCGCCCTGGACGACGCGGCGGTGTCCTGAGGCACGGACGGGTCCGGCATGGCGCAGGAATGGGTCATTCCCAGTGATCTCATGGCCGCCAGGGACGTCGTCGGCGAGCTGCTCGACGAGGCCGAGGCTGCCGGGTACACCGAGGGGGTGTGCTTCGCCATTCGCCTGGCGCTGGAAGAGGCGCTGACCAACGCCATCAAGCACGGCAACGGGTCCGACCCCGCCAAGAAGATCAAGGTCTGCGCCGAGTTGGACAAGCAGCGGGCGTCGGTCAGCGTCTCCGACGAGGGCGAGGGCTTCGACCCGGCGGACGTACCCGACCCCACCGCCGACGAGAACATCGAGAAACCGTCGGGGCGGGGGATCATGCTCATGCGGGCCTATATGGACGAGGTTGTATATAACCGGCGCGGCAACGAGGTTCGCATATCCAAGCGAAGGGGATGAAAACAGATGAGCACGTCATCCAACAAGCCGTTGAATCTGGAGGTCAGCCGGGAAGCCGACTCAGCCGTGGTCAAGGTCTCCGGGGCGGCCTCGATGTCCGAGGCCAACCGCCTGCGGGAGACGCTCGAGCAGCTCGCCGCCGAGGAGGTGCGCGTCATCGTGCTCGACCTGCGCGAGATGGACTTCATCTGCTCGCTGGGGCTGGGGGCGATCATCAACGGGCACCTGAAGTGCCGCCACCACCAGGGGCAGATCAAGCTCGTCGGGCCGGTCCCGCCGGTCCGCGAATTGCTTGAGACCACCCGCCTGACCAAGCTTTTCGGCATCTACGATTCCGTGGAGCAGGCCCTGGCGGCCTCCTGAGGCCGGGCGACGACGCGGCCGGCCGCCGCGGCGCCCTCAGGCCAGCCCCCGCGCCACCTCGAGCAGTGCAGCCGCCTTCTCCTCCTCGCTCAGGCACGACAGCGCGAAGCTGATGGACACCGGCTCGAAGCTCGCCCGGTAGCGGTACATCTCCACCAGCTCCTCGGCCGAGTGGTCGCGGACCTCCGACGGCCACATGCGAAGCGTGTACGGAACCGGGCACGAACGCTTGAGCGTCTCGGGGGTGAGGTACTGGTCAACGCTGGGGTCGTACTCGTCGATCGCGGCCGCCGCCAGGAACCCCATGTGCTGCTCGCGGAGCAGCTCGCTGTGCATTCCCCGGCTCTCGGCCTCGAGGCCCTGGTACATCATCTCCCAGTACGGGGCGGCGAACTCGGCGAACCGCTCCGGGCCGAACATGCCGGCGAAGTCGTCGCAGATGCCCTGCCGCCCGCCGGCGACGGGCCTGCCCTGGTGAGCGCGGAGCGTCCGGGCGTAGTTGACCGCGCTGCGCGTGGCGAACTCCATCAGCCGGTGGGCACGGGCCGGGTCGTCGAAGGGCAGCGTGAAGAAGTCCTGCCCCATCATCAGCACGGCCGTGGTGACGGGCCCCTCGTAGTCGTGCCCGATGCCGGTCGAGGCGTCGGGACGGACGGCCTTGAGCCGCTCGGCCAGTGCCAGGCGCTCCGGCACGACACCCGCGGCGAGGTAGTCGTCGGGCTCGGCCAGATCGTCGATATCGGCCGGGTCGGAGATGCACGGGCGGACCCACGGCTCGACCGATTCGGAGGAGATCACCACCTCGCAGCCGACGGTCGAGACGTGACAGTACGCCAGCCCGGCCAGGCCCGGCTGCGGCGGGTCCACCCCCAGCCGCTCGGCCAGCGGGACGAGGGCGTCGTGCGCCCGGCAGATGGCGTCGATGTCGGTGTGCAAAGCGTGCAGCGAGACGCCCGCCGCCTCGGCGCCGGCCGTCACCGCGATACTGAAACCGTAACGCTGACCCATAACTCAATTCCCTCTCTGCTATTCGCCTTCGGCCTTTCTCAGCGCGGCGGCGAAGGCGGCGTT
>CBFCZU010000190.1:0-8301 GCA_965602635.1 uncultured Planctomycetales bacterium
CTTCGACTCGCTTGGCATTCTTTGGCCCCATCGCGAAAGGAACGACTCGCCGGCTTGCCCAGCGCAAATGCTGAGCGAGCGCAGCGAGTCGAAGCACTCCCCGACTTGGACTTGAACCAAGAACCTAGCGGTTAACAGCCGCTCGCTCTGCCAATTGAGCTATCGGGGAAGACGGCGGCCGGCGCCGCCTGCATCTTGACCACTCAGTCTAGCCTATCGGCACGACGTGTCAAGGGCATTAGCGGGCCGAGTCGAGCGTTGACGAATCGGCGACGTCCCTCCGCGGGCTTGGGACCCTCCGGCCGGCGGCACGGGGTTTGACCTGGGCGGCGGAGGCGTGGTACAAGCTCCGCGTGCCTGAACTGCTTGACACGCTAAAGGGCTTCTCGGCGCTGGGCTCGACGCTGGCGGCCTTCGGGATGATCCTCGTGCTGGCCCGGTTCAAGGTGCCGCTGTCGCTGGCGGTGCTGGCGGGGACAGTCGCGCTGGCGGCGCTGTTCCGGATGCCCCCGGGCGATGCGGCGGTAACCTTCGTGGTCGGCGCGACCCGGCCGATAACCATTGGCTTGGTGGTCATCACCGTGCTGCTGCTGGCACTGTCGGAGATGATGCGCGCCAGCGGGCAGCTCGCGGAGATCGTCTCACTGGCGGGCAAGCTGCTCCGCCGCCCGGCGGTGTCGATGGCCGCCCTGCCGGCGCTGATCGGGCTGCTGCCAATGCCGGGCGGGGCGCTGTTCTCGGCGCCGATGGTCGAGTCGGCCGCGGGAAAGGCCAAGGTCTCGGGCGCGAGGCTCTCGGCCGTCAACTACTGGTTCCGGCACATCTGGGAGCACTGGTGGCCGCTCTATCCGGGCGTGATGCTGGCCGTGACGCTCACCAAGAGCACGCTGGGCGAGTTCATGGCCTTTCAGATTCCGCTGGGGCTGTCGATGGCCGTGGCGGGGCTGTTGATCTTCCGCGGCACGCACCCCGACCTGCACGCCACGGCCGAGGCGCCGGCGCCGGGCACGCTGCGGAAACTCCTGTGGGCCACCTCGTCGATCTGGGTGATCATGATCGTCTGGGGGGCCTGCTGGGGCGCCCTCGAGCTGCTCGGCGGGCGGCTGTCAGAGATGCTATCGGCAAGCGGGATGGAGAAGTACGTGCTTGTGACCCTCGGGCTGCTGGCCAGTCTGATATGGACGGCCCGGCTCAACCGGCTGGGCTGGCGTAAGCTGGCGAGCATCTTCGGGCGCAGGTCCATCTACGCCCTGACCGTGTTGGTGGTGACGGTGATGGTCTTCCAGTACACCCTCAAGAAGCTCGGCGCGGCCGAGATGATCCACGAAGAGCTGGCGGCGGTGAACGTGCCTGTCGTGCTGATGGTGGTGATCCTGCCGTTCGTCGCGGGGATGGTCACGGGCCTGGCCATCGGGTTCGTCGGTACGAGCTTTCCGATCGTCCTTGCGCTGGCTGGGGCGGACGGCGCGGCCGTCAGGCCCTACGCGGTGCTTGCATACGGATGCGGGCACATCGGGATGATGCTCAGCCCGCTTCACGTCTGCCACGTGGTGAGCAACCGCTACTTCAAAACCTCCTTCGGGCCGGTGTACAGGCGCATACTGCCATCAGTGGTATTGCTGGGCGCGCTCGAGGTGGGCTACTTCCTCCTGCTGCGCGTGCTGATGGGCGGCTGAGGGCGGGTGAGCCGCTACAGCGCTTCGCCTTCGGGCACGGCCGCCAGGGCGCTGTCGATGATGTCGTCCGGCTCGGCGCCCTCGGCCTGGCCCTCGAAGGAGAGTATCAGCCGGTGCCGCAGGGCCGGGTGGACCACCTTCCGCACGTCGGCGAACGCGACGTTGGCGCGCCCGTCGCGCAGGGCCAGCACCTTCGCGGCGAGGATGATCGCCTGGCCGCCGCGCGGCGACGAGCCGTAGCGGACGAACTTCCGGACGGCCTCGGGTGCAAGCTCGCCGTCGGGGCTCGTGGCAAGGACCAGCCGCCCGATGTGCTCCTTCACGTGCGAGGCGACCACCACCTGGCGGGCGAGCTGCCGCATCTGGGCGATCCGGTCGCCCGAGACGACCTTCTCGGCCGATGGGGTCTCGGCGCCCGTGGTCCGGTCGAGGATCGCCACCAGCGCGTCGATCTGCGGCGGCGGGACGTGGACCTTGAACATGAACCGGTCCACTTGCGCCTCGGGCAGCGGGTAGGTTCCCTCCATCTCCAGCGGGTTCTGCGTCGCCAGCACGAAGAACGGGTCGGGCAGCCGATGGCGTCGGCGGGCGACGGTGACGGCCTGCTCCTGCATGGCCTCGAGCACGGCCGACTGGGTCTTGGGCGTGGCGCGGTTGATCTCATCGGCGAGGATAAGGTTGCCGAAGATCGGCCCGCGCTGGAAGTGGAAGCCGCGGGCGCCGGACTCGTCGGTGTCCACGATGTTCGTGCCGATGATGTCCGCGGGCATCAGGTCGGGCGTGAACTGGATCCGCCCGAACGTCAGGTCGAGCGCCTCGGCCAGCGTGCGGACCAGCAGCGTCTTGCCCAGCCCCGGCACGCCTTCGAGCAGCGCGTGCCCGCCGCTGAGCAGGCAGACCATGACCTGCTCGATCACCTCGTCGAGGCCGACGATCACCCGCCCCACCTGCTGGACGATACGCGCGTAGTCGGCCTGGAACGCCCCGGCAAGCTCGTCGAAGTTTGCGCCTTCGTCGTCGGACATGTCACCTTCCCTAGCCGCGCCGTTCGCAGCCAAGAAACAATCATAAGCGGGCCTACAGGTTGATGTCGAGGGCGAAGAAGCTCGCGGCGTTGGCTGTGGTAAGATCGGCGAAGGCTTCCGCCTCGGCGCCCCGGGCGCGAGCCAGGCACCGGGCGACGTGGGCGACGTTTGCCGGCTCGTTGGTCTTCATCTTGCGGACGGGTTCGGGCGAGAGGTACGGCGCGTCGGTCTCGACCATTATTCGGTCATCGGGCACGACGGCGGCGGCCTCGCGGACGGCGTCGGCCTTGTTGAAGGTCGCGATGCCGCTGTAGCTCACCCAGCAGCCGGCGTCGAGCACGAGCCGGGTCTCCCGCTTCTCGCCGGTGAAGCTGTGGAAGACGACTCGCTCCGGCCGGGCGTCGGACTGGCGGAGGATGGCCAGCGTGTCGTCCAGCGCCTCCCGCGTGTGCACGACGACGGGCCTGCCGAGGCGTCCGGCCAGGTCGAGCTGGGCGGCGAAGACCTCCTGCTGAAGGCGGCGCGGGGAGAAGTCGTAGTGGTAGTCCAGGCCGATCTCGCCAACCCCGACGTTGCCCGGACGGCGGGCCAACTCGGCGAGGTGCTCTAGGTAATCTTCGCCGGCGTCCTTGGCGTCGTGAGGGTGTACGCCCGCCATGCAGAACACGCCTTCATGCTCGGCGGCGAGGTCAGCGGCCACCCGGCTGTCGGCGATGCTGCTGGCCGCGCAGATGCACGCGATGACGCCGGCATCCCGGGCGCGGGCGAGGACGCCTGGAACATCGCCCTTGAGTCGCCGGTCGGTCAGGTGGCAGTGCGTGTCGATCAGCATTTGTCTTTCCGCGCGGCGCCGGGCGGCAGCCCTGCTCAGGCCGGCGCGAAGGCATCAACGGTGTGTCGGATCTCCGGCTTGCCGTCGGCGGCGGCGATGACGGCCACCACGTCGAAGCGGACC
This sequence comes from uncultured Planctomycetales bacterium, assembly GCA_965602635.1. Taxonomy (GTDB): domain Bacteria; phylum Planctomycetota; class Phycisphaerae; order SM23-33; family SM23-33; genus CBFCZU01. The sequence goes on from CBFCZU010000190.1 coordinate 3,657, forward strand.
TCGTAATTCTCCGCCGGGTGATGGGCCAGGTAATACTCCGCGACTCGGGCGAGCTGTCGCCGCTTTTTCGGATTAACGGCCGACTCCGGATCCACGTGCCGGTCGCTCCTGCGGGCCTTGACCTCGACGAACACGATGGTCTCGGCGTCGCGGTCGGCGCGCGTCGATCGGTCCAGGGCGATGATGTCGGCCTCGCCGGCCGGGCAGCGGTAGTTCCGGGCCAGGATCTTCAGCCCCAGGCGGCGGAGATGATGCGCCGCAAGCTTCTCCCCGCGCGGGCCGAGAGGCTGCTCGCGCCGGGCGGCCTTGGCTCGCCGCCGAAACGGCCACACGTTACTGTTCCCCGTCGGCCTCGGCCGCGTCTTCCGATGCCCCGCCCTTGGCCTTGGTCTTGGCCCGGGCCGACCCGCCGGCGGACTCGCGCGTGTCGCGCAGCCGCGTGGACCTGCCCACCCGCTTGCGGAGGAAGTACAGCCGGCTCCGCCGGGTCCGCCCCGAGCGGATCACCTCCACGCCCACCACCTGCGGGCTGTGCACAGGGAAGGTCCGCTCCACACCCTCGTTGGCGACGATCCGCCGGACGGTGAATGTCTGGCCGATGCCGCGTCCCTGCCGCCGGATCACGGTCCCCCGGAACGCCTGCACGCGCTCCTTCTCTCCCTCGACGATCTTCACCGAGACGATGACCGTGTCGCCGACCTCAAACTCGGGCGGATCGGCCTTGAGCGACTTGGCCGAGGCCTTCTTCAATAGTTCCTGGCTCACGCTTTGTCTCCCGCACCGCCGGAGGCGGATGAATCATCGCCGTCCCGCGCCTGCTCTTTCCTCTTGTATTCCCGCCACAGGTCCGGCCGGCGCTGGCGGGTTCTCTCTCGAGCCTGCTCGGCTCGCCACTGGGCGATCTTGGCGTGATCGCCGTTGAGCAGCACATCCGGCACGCTCATATTGCGAAACTCCCGCGGCCTCGTGTACTGCGGATACTCAAGCAGCTCCATGCTGAACGATTCTTCCTTGACGCTTTCCGGCTCGCCGACGGCGCCCGGCAGCAGCCGCACGACCGCGTCCACGACGGCCATCGCCGGTATCTCGCCGCCCGAGAGCACGAAGTCGCCCAGGCTGATCTCCACGTCCGCCAGGGCCAGGCGAATCCGCTCGTCGAATCCCTCGTAGTGCCCGGCGACGAGGATGAGCCTCTTCTCCGCGGCGAGGCCCTCAACGGTTTTCTGATCCAGGCGCCGGCCCTGCGGGCTTAGCAGGACCACGACTCCCGGTTCGTCCGACCGCGTCCGCACCGCCTCGACGGCGTCGAATACCGGGCGGCACATCATCACCATGCCGGGCCCGCCGCCGAAGGGCGCGTCGTCAACCTTCCGGTAGCGGTCGCCGGCGAAGTTCCGGATGTTCTCGACTTGTATATCGACCACGCCGGCCTGTATCGCCCGCCCCACGATGCTGGTTTCCAGCAGCGCGGGGAACATCTCGGGAAACAGCGTCAGGATGTCTATCCGCATCGCCATGGCGCCGCTCCGGCCGGCCGGTCGGGCTCGCCCGCCGTCTCAGCCGGCCCACGGCCCGGGAGCCGCGACGCTGACGACGCGGGCGAAACTACTTCTTCACCGGGATGCCGTGCCTGACCAGCAGGCTGCGGACCGTGTCCGACGGCTGGGCGCCCTGGCCGAGCCAATACTCGATCCGCTCGCGATTCAGCGATACCTGCTGATCGGCGGCCTTGGACTCCGGATCGTACCAGCCCAGCTCCTCCAGAACGCGCCCGTCGCGCGGGCTGCGGGAATCCACCGCCGTGAGGCGGTAGAAGCTGCGGTGCCGCCGGCCAAATCTCTTCATTCTCAGTTTTACCACGAAGCGCCTTCTCCGAAAGAGCCGCGCGAGGCTATCATCAGGCCGGCATCCGCGCTGCCCCGGCCCAATATGAACCGGGTATTGTAGCATCGCCGGTGCCCCTTACAACCCTTTTTGCGGGGATTCCCAAGCCGGCGCCCGAGGCCGGGGGCGCGGCCAAGCCCGGCCTGGGCCTTGATTGTCCGCCAAGGGCCCGATAGACTCTCGAGAGGTTCAGATCATCAAGCCGCCAGACGGCTTACCCGTAGGGAAAGGGAACGACATGTGGCCCGTCTTATGGATCGTACTCGGAATCATCGTGCTGTTGGCCGTCGTCGTGATCGCCATCTACAACAGCCTGGTCCAGAAGCGAATCCGCTGCCGCGAGGCATGGAGCCAGATCGACGTCCAGCTCAAGCGGCGGTACGACCTGATCCCCAACCTCGTGGAGACGGTCAAGGGCTACGCCGCCCACGAAAGGGAGACGCTCGAGCGGGTGATCCAGGCGCGGAACGCCGCCATTGCCGTCGGCGGCGACGACGTCAAGGGTCAGGCCCAGGCGGAGAACTTCCTGACCGGCGCCCTGCGGCAGATTTTCGCCCTCAGCGAGAGCTACCCCGACCTGAAGGCGAACCAGAACTTCATGCAGCTCCAGGAGGAGCTGACCAGCACGGAGAACCGGATCGCCTTCGCGCGTCAGCACTACAACGACACGGCCGCGATCTATAACACGGCCCGCGAGAAGTTCCCCAACAACGTTATCGCCGGGACGTTCCAGTTCCAGGCGAGGGACTACTTCGAGCTGGAAGACCCCGCCGAGCGCGAGACGCCGCAGGTGAAGTTCTAGGCGCCCGCCCGCAGGCGCCGTGAAGCCGCGGGGCGAGCCACGCTCGTCCCGCCAACCGGCAGCCGGGTCGGAGTCCCCAACCGCACATGGCTATCGAAACATTTCACACGCTGATCGCCCGCAACAAGCGGAACAGCTTCGCCATCATCGCCGTCTTCCTGCTCTTCTTCGTCGCGATCGGCATGCTCATCGGATGGGTCTGGGGAGGGACCTGGGCCTTTTCGGTGGTGGTCGCCTGCGTGGCCGCGATAGTCGCCTTCCTGCTGACCCTGATGAGCTACTACAGCGGCTCCTCGGCCATACTGTCGATCTCCAAGGCAAAGCAGTTGCAGAAATCCGACGACCCGCAACTCTTCAACGTCGTCGAGGAGCTGACCATCGCCGGCGGCGTTCCCATGCCGAAGATTTACGTCATCGACGACACCGCCCCGAACGCCTTCGCCACCGGGCGCAACCCCCAACACGCCGTCGTCGCCATCACCACCGGCCTGCGGCAGAAGCTCAACCGCGACGAGCTTCAGGGCGTCATGGCCCACGAGATCAGCCACGTGCGGAACTACGACATCCTCTTCGCCATGCTGATGGCGGTCATGGTGGGCGTGCTGGTGATGCTCTGCGACGTGTTCCTGCGCAGCCTCTGGTTCGGCGGAGGCCGGCGGAGGAGGAGGAGCTCGCGCGAGGGCGGCAACCCCTTGGAGATAATCCTGGTGATCGTCGCAATCGTGCTGGCGATCGTCGCGCCGATCCTTGCCCGCATCATCCAGATGACCATGAGCCGCCAGCGCGAGTACCTCGCCGACGCCTCCGCGATCGAGCTCACGCGCAACCCCGAGGGCCTGGCCAGCGCGCTGTCGAGGATCACCAACGATCCGGAGGTCCTGGAGGTCGCCAACCGCGCCACCGCCCACCTTTACATCGCCCACCCCATCAAGAAGTCCGAGAAGCGGGCGTCATCGATCTTCGACACCCACCCGCCGATCAAGGACCGCATCGGCCGACTGCTGAGCCTGACGACCTGACCCGCCGCGTCAGGATACGCCATCGAAGGTGAGGACGCTGCCCACGCACGGCAGTTCGCAGCGTGGACCGAAGTGGCGCTCGAACTGCTCCCGCGCCTTGTCTCCCGAACAATGGCACGGCGCGGCCCGCCGGACACCCAGGCCTTCCAGGCGCCCGATGGCGTCCTGGATCTGCCCGGGCGAGCAGGGGCCCATGTGGAACCCGCCCATCACTGCGACCACCGGGCCGGCGCATGCCCCGGCGCCCAGCTCGGCCATCTCCACAATCCCCGGATGCGCGCAGCCGGTGATCAGCAGCCAACCTTCCGCCGTCCTGAGGCACAGCCCGTGCTCGGGGATCGCCTTCTGCCCGAGCGTGCCGGTGGTGAGCGCGTCGGGGCATATCTGAACCGAGGCCGGCGCATCGACCGCCTTCCCGCCGGCAGAGCGGATCGCCTCCTTCAGCGAGGCCGGGAAACCCTCGGCCATGTACACGTCGATTCCGCCGCGAGCCTGGAGGAATGCCTCCAGCCCGCCGGTATGGTCGCCGTGGGGGTGCGAGAGCACGATCGCGTCGATGGCTTCCGGGGCGATGCGCATGGCGCGCATGTTTTCCAGCAGCACCTGCCCGTCGCCGCCGGTGTCGAAGAGGATCGTCCTGTCCAGTCCCTGGATCACACACGCGAAGCCCCAGGCGGGCGTTAGGTCCTCGCGCCCGGGGTTGTTGTCGAAAACGATGGATAGCACGATATTGCCCTTTCTTTGCACGCCGCGGTCTCGCCGGAGTCCAAAGCCTAACTCCTGCCGGCCCGCGACTCACGCCTTTTCGCCCGGCCGGGCGGCCGTCGGAACGAGAGCGCATGCTGCTGAGACTTGCCCGAACTTGCCGATTGTCATACAGTGCCGCTTGCCCGCCGAAGTGGCGGAATTGGCAGACGCGCGGGATTCAAAATCCCGTGGC
>CBFCZU010000191.1:0-8250 GCA_965602635.1 uncultured Planctomycetales bacterium
GTCAAGCTTGGCCACTTCCTGTGGCGAGTTGTAGAAATCGTTGACCGTGTCCGTCCCGCCCTTGGCGCGGCCCTTGACGGCCTCGGCGAGAATCGACTTGAGGAGACTCTCGGCGTCGGCGTTGCCTTTGAATGCCTTTCGGCACGTCTCGATCAGCCGCCGATCGTCGAGTCCCTCTCGCATCCCCTCGTAGGCCGGCGAGGTGATCGTCCCGAATGGCGTGTACCACGAATACGCCCACCACTGCGAACCGCTCAGATCGAACCCCTTCGACCAGTTCATGGCCCAGGTCACCCCGCCGGTGCTCTGGAAGGCCCCGAAGTAGAACCCGTAGGTGTACCGCGGGATCGCCGGCGGCTGGGTGGCGTTGCACCCGGAGTATTGCCAGAAGATCTTGCCGGCCGCCCTCACCTTGTCGCCCAGTTTCAGGTCCTCGTGGATGGCATTGGTGGAGACGAGATCGACGTCCTCCAGGAAGGGCCGGCCCGGCTTGGCGTGATGGATTGTCGCGCTCACCAGGGCGTTCTTCGTCGCATCGCGGGTGAGCTTGGCCGCATCCTTGAAGTGGAACTTGATCCACTCCCCGCTGCCGATACAGCCCTTGGGAGCCTTTGGAAAGAGGAAGACATGCACCCACTTCGCCGGCTCGTCAAAGGGCTCCAGGACCAACTGCGGCCACTTCTTCTCCTTGGCGTGCTGGTCCATTGCCCGGACCCATTGCGCGTACAGGTCACGGATCTCCGGCAGGACGCCGGCCGTCTCGGGCTTGTCACGAAACGCCTTGTGACGCTCGATGAACTTCTTTTCCGCGTCCGGCCCGGTGTGGATCTTGATGAAGAGGGCCTTCTCACCGGTCATCGTGGCGGGGTACCCGTAGGGATTCCCGCCCATCAAGTACCGGAAGAAGGCCAGGCGTTTGGTCTTGGCCATTTCCATCCACTCGTCCAGGTAGCCGAAGTCGATGTCCAGGCGGCCCTCTCGCAGGGAGAAAGCCAGCCTGGTCGAGTGAAACCGCGACTGCGCCGTCCGCAGGTTGTAGTCCTGGAACGTCTGCATCTCCTGTTCGGGAGGCAGGGCATTGATGCATGCGCCCATGGCAACTCCTGCCTCATCCACGGTCAGCAGGCGAAGAGGCAGCACCTCGACCTCCACCGGCAGCTCGGCCGAATCGTCGCCGCTCTCAATCGACACTTTGCCCCGGTACACTCCCGGCTGGCTCTTCCCTTCCAGGGTTCGGATCGTCAGCCAGAACCCGTGGGACCGCCCGGCGGGGATGTTCACCGCAAAAGCGGGCCACAGACGCAGCGGCACGCGCCTGGCCCCCTTCTGGCCGCCGATCAGGACGTATTCGATCGTTTTTAATTCGGCGTGACATTCGAGTTTTCCCGCCGGCCCCGTCAACGCCGACAGCCGGCAGGTGACGTTCTTCAGATCGCGCCCGTTGGCGTATATTCCGAAACTGGCCGACTCGAACTCGTCGCGCGTTATGCGGATCTTGACGGGCGATCCCGCCTCCCCCGTCTCCGGCACAGAATGCTCATGGATGAAGACGGCGTAATTCCTCACAAACGGCACGACGGCCTTCGCGGCCACGGCATCCGGAAGCACGGGCTCCCGCACGGCGACTGGCCGGACGGCAGGAAACCGAGCGGCGTCCAGCCTCGCTATCCAGTCCCGCGTCTCCCGAAAGTAGCGTTCGGCATCGCCCGGGCGGGCCAATCGCACCGTCACCTTTCCGAGGGGCAAGTCTTCCTTCCCCGTCCTCACGGAAAAGGCCGTGTTGTTCCCTCCCCGGATCCTGCACAGGAGGTCCCACGACACGGGCGCTTCCGCCACTTTCCACTTCCCGTCAGCCAGCCCGCCGAAGCGATACACCTCCGACAGCCTCCAGTAGGGCGCCAGGCCAGCGTGGGCAGACAGCACAGCGGGCACTGAGATCACGTCCTTGTACCGAATGCCCAGCACGTAAACGGTCCCCTTGGGCGGTCGGGACGAATCACCCCACCAGACCGGGACCTGCCAGACGCCCGTCTTGCCCGCCTTCACTGCGCGGCAGGCCTCCGTGCCGTCCACCGTCGGCGGACCCCATTGGGCGGCGTCGAGCCCCTTCATCTTCGGCAGGTCCCATTGGGGAAGATCCGCTGCCCCCGCCGAGCCGCTCAGTGCAGGTATCAATGCCGCCATAATCAGCCCTCTCCAGAACGAGTGAGGTTCCCTGGTTCGCATCATTGTTGCGCCTCCCGATCGCTCCCGGGTAGTCCGTGGGCGGACTTGACGAGGTGTATTCTACCCCCAGGCCGTGCCGCGGCCAAGCCCGGCCCGACCGAACGCACTCTGCCCCGGGGGGCTGTTCCTTGGCAAAGACGCCCCCAGAAAGGACCGATGGACCGAAAGTGCAGGCGCAAGGCGTCCTTGCGCTAGATCGACCCGACCCAAGACAACGGGGCTCGCAATGGACAACTCGAACCCACGACCTTCTGCTGGTGTTTTTCTTCCCCTGCCCATGTCGATCGGCCTGGTGGTGCTTTTCTTCATGCCGTGGCTGACGCTTTCGTGCGACCCCGAGGCCGTGACCAACACGCCGGGCGTACGCTCTGAGGTCGAGCTGCCGCAGGAGTTCACCGAGCCGACCGTCCTGGCCCGCGCCACCGGCTGGGACCTCGCCCGCGGCGAGCTGACACCCGACGATCGCTTCAAGGAAATGGCCCGCCAGGCTCAGCAGAGCCAGAGCCAGGACGGCCCGTCGGCGAAGCCGTGGGCCTACGGCGGGCTCGTGCTGCCGGGGATCGTGGCGGTTTTCTCGCTGGTGTGCCTGGCCGGCAAGCTCACCTCCTCGGGGACGGGCAAGTGGCTGCTGCTGCTCGGGGTCGCGGGGGTGGTGCTGATGCTCCTGGCCGTGAGCGTGGACTACGTTGACATGGCCATGGACGAGGCGAAGGAAGAGATGGCCGCCCAAGGCATGAACCCCCGACAGCCGGGGCTCAAGGAGAACATGGCCGAAGCGGCGAGGATGGCCAAGGAGGTCATCCAGACGAAGACGACGCCCTACCTGTGGGCCTGCCTGGGCATCTACGTGCTGATCGCCGGGTGCGGGCTGGCGGCGATGGGCGCCTCGCAGAGCCTCGAGTCGGCCGGGTCCGAGGCAACCTGGCGGCAGGACACAGCCGACGCCGACAACGAGCTGCCTGCCCTGGCGGAGAGGCCGAGTCAGGACAGACGCGAGCCGAACGACCAGTTCAACTTCGGCCCGGACATCACGCCGCGCGAGGCGCCGGCCCAGACAGCCGGCGAGAAGGCTGACACCCAGTCCTGACAGCCGCCGCAAGGCTACTTCAGGCGAAATCCTCTGCAATCTGGTGGGCAATTCCCCTGGCTTTCGTGCCGGAGCCTTGCCCCTTGTGCCCGAACGGGTCACGTACCGTCGCCGACTTGGTTGTTGCGCGTCCTCGTAACTCGGAGGTCGCGGGTTCGAATCCCGCCCCCGCTAGGGCTTGCGCATCTTCTCCAGGGCGGCGGTCTCCTTTGCCAGGTACGCCCGGTACTGATCCACGTCCTCGCGGGCCTCGTCCTGTCGCCGGCGAATCCGTCGTTTGCGGCTGGCGTCAACTTCCTCCGCCTTGCGCCGGACGGCGGCCGGCGATTCCCCTTCCGCCCGCATGCGACGCAGCAGGGCCGCGTCCTCCGCCTTCACCCGCGCCTCGGCGTGCCGCAACTCCTCGTTGGCCAGGCGGAGTTGCTCGGCGATCCACTTGACCTTCGCCTCCTGGCGGGTCGGCTGCTCGAGGATGGTCTGCCAGTCATTGTGGGACAGGCCCTTGTCCAAGTCGGCCTCGGAGGGAAAGCGCGTGGCGTCGGAGAGCTGCATCTCCCGCAGCACACCCTCGCGGAGCCGGTCTGCCAGCAGGTAGCCAGTGCCCTCGACGGCCTCGGTCTCCACGGCGTCGCCACGCATCTTGTCCGAGCCATCCAGGTCCGCCAGCAGCTTCTTGAGGTCCTTCATCGCCTGCTTCGCCGCGAGAAGCTGCGCCTGGTGGAGTTTCCACGCCATCATGCGGGCCATGAACTTCCGCTGTCCGGGCGAGAAGTCCTTCCATCGCTTGCGTATGGATTCCGCGTGCTGTTTCGCTTCCCGCAGGGCCTTGCCGAGCGCGGCCATGCGGCGATCCATCTTGCGCTGGAGACGCTCGTGGGCGGCCGCGAAGTCCGCCTGCATGTCCGCCTTCTCCCAGAAGTAATCGTCGCACAGGCGGGCCCATTCCAGCGCGTTCATGCCGGCCGGCGGCTTGCCGGCCTCGATGGGCTCGGCATACTGGGCCCACTTCTTGTCGAACTCCTGCTTGCGCTTTGCCAGGCGGGCGGTCTCTTCGCGATCGAGTGTGACAAGGTTCTTTCGGGCAGCGTCCAGCTTCGCCTGGAGGTTTCGCACGCGTCTGGCGGCTTCGGCCACGTTCTCTACGGGCTTCAGGCTGGCCGGGGTCGCCTTCTCCAAAGCGGCGATCTTCTGCTCCAGCCGGCGAATGTTCTCGCGGAGCTTCTTGTCCGGCCGGGCGCCGGTGGAGGAGGGCCCCGGTTTGTCCGGAGCCGCGCGGCCGGGCTTACCGGCGCCGGGGGTCGACACTTTGTCGTCATGGCTGGGCGGATCCCCCACGCCACCGAGGATGCCGCTCAGGCCGCCGCCGTCTCCGGCGCGAGCCGGCACAGCGGCCGCGATAACCATCAACAGGATGGGGGCCATGCGCTTCATGGGGTTGCCTCCTTCGTCGTGGCCGGCTGCGAGGCAGGAACCTTGCGGGCGACGGGCGTGTAATCCAGCTTCACGGTGAACAGATGTTTGCCTCGACGAATCTGCGCCTCGACCGGCTCGGCCGGAACGGGACTCTTGCGGAACGCGTTCATCTGCTCGACCGTGCCCAGCGGGAACTCGCCCACGCAGACCAGGATGTCGTCGGCATGGACGCGCGGGCGGACTGCTTCCAGCACGCCGCCGGGCAGCACGCACAGCACCCGCTCGCCCCGGCCGGCGCCGCGCCGGCTGCCCTCCACCAACCCCAGCAGCGTGTACGGATCGGCCGGTTTGGGAGGGGGCTCGCCGGTGTGCATCGCGCACAGCACCACGCCGGACTGGCAACTCGGGACCATGCTTTCCTTCTGGACGGCCGAGAAGGTCTTCGCCGCGGCGGCCCACTTCTCCTGGGCCATTTGGGCGCAGGCCAGGCCGTAGCGGCCGTAGTCTTTGTTCTTGCTGCGCCGCACGTACTCGGCAAAGCCCTTCTCCGCCTCCGCGGGGTGCCCGGCCAGCAGGAGAGTCCAGCAGGCCTTCGTCCGGACCATCGGCCCGGCGGTTCGCTTTCCGAGCCGGTAGTAGTGCGAGGCCGTGCGGAAGTGGCCCTTCGCTTCGTACAGGTCCGCCAGCGCATCGTAGATGAGGTAGATGTGCGGCTTGCCGCGCTTGGCGAAGAGGTCCTGAACTCGCGGTTTCGGCCACTTGGCGAGCATGGCCTCCAGCGCCTGGATGGCGTCGTCGCGGTATCCGGCCTTTCCGAAGCGATGGCAGACGTCGATGGCCTTGTGCAGGTTGTCCTCCGCAATCCATGCCTGGAAGAGCCAGCGAGCGTGGCGCGGGCGCTTGTTGCGAGCGAAGGCGTCCTCGAGGTTCTTGAGGGCTTGCTCGCGTTTGCCCTGGCCCCACTGGGTCCGGGCGAGATAGTGCGCCCACTCGGCCGGCTCCCTCCTCTTGCTTCGCATCGAGCCGTACTTGCTGAGCAACTTGTCGATGGCGGCCTGGATGTGCTTCTCGGCGAGGGCGTGCTTGCCCACGGCGTACGCGCAGCGGCCGATGGAGTAGATCGAGTCCGTGCGGTTGTCCACGTTTCGGCTCTCGATGAAGCCCCACAGCGCCAGGCGGATGTCCTCGCCACGGAGCGCGGCCAGGCCGACCCAGTGGCGGACGTTCGCCTGGGCCCAGCTCTTGACCAGCACCAGGCGGAAGGCTTCGACCGCTTCGTTATACCGCCCGGCACGGTAGAGCGCCTTGGCGCGGTCGTACTCGATCACGCCCACCTTGCCCGGGGCGAGGCTCCGGGCCATGCTGTAGGCGAGTTCCGCTTCTTCGTGGCGGCGCAGGTTCGTCAGGCAACTGCCCATGATGACACAGATGTCGTAGCCGGCCGGGCCCGTCGCCACGTATCGCTCCGCGTGGGCCAAGCCGTCTTCGTACAGCCCGTTGCGGTATCCCAGGAACGCCAGCCAGCGGTGGTTGTCGCGCCGGGACGTGCCGAGCGCGTCGGCCCGGCCCAGGTACTCGATGGCCCGGTTGAGCTGCACCTCCGGCTGCTTGCCGTAGATGAGCCCTCCTTTCTTGAGCTTCCAGAGGTACTTGTTCATCCAGGCCCGGCCGACGGCGTGCATGACGTCCGCGTCGTACGGGCGGAGCTTCTCGAGGGTGTAGGCCCAGGACGGCAGCCGGGACTTGTAGGTGCCTCCGGAGCCGGCCACGCACGTCGCGAGCATCTCGGCGGCCGCGGCGTCGTGCGGGCGGGCCTGGAGGGCGGCCGCAAAGTACGGCCCCGCCTCGGCCAACTTGCCGAGCCCCGCCTTCGCCAGGCCGGCGCAGTAGTGGGCGTCGGGGCTGCCGGCCTTCATCGCCGGCTCGAGCAGCTTGAGTGCCTCGCCCCACTTACCGGCCTCGATGGCGTCCATGGCCTTCTGGGGGACGGGCGTGTCGGGCTCCTGCGCGGCGGCTACGGACGCCGCGATCAGAAGCCACAAGGTGGCGGTGCACGCGGACATGTCTCTCTCCTTTGGCCGGCCCCCGACCGGGCCGGATGTGCGGGGCGCCATTATCGCGCCACCCCGCGCTGCTGGCAAGGCGGCACAGCAGAGATACACGGGATGCGGCGATACAGATTCATTCCTTGCATTTCGGCCGGCGTGCCGGCCGCAGCAAGGGGTTCCTGGGCCTTGGTAAGCGTTTGCCTGCCGGATCACCACTTTCCTTACCGCGGCCTCATGTCCGCGTGGACCAGCATCCGGAGGCTGTGGGTCGAGGTCGGAGCCCGGCAAGCAAGAAATTCTCCATTTTTCTCTTGCCATGGCATAAAGTACTTTGTATGATAAAGTCATCTCGGACAGCCAGATTACAGGAGAACAACCATGGATCGAGACAGGGCGGCTGAGGAACTCAAGGCTTTGCGGCAGTTGATGGAGCGCCCCATTCGGTTCTCGACCATGAGCGGGCTGTCGGGCGTACTTGCGGGGGCTGCGGCCCTGGCCGGCTGCACCGTGGGCGGGTACTTCAGCGGCCACTATTCCGGGCGCGGGGCATTGGGCGCTCACATGCTGATCTGGGCGGGCGTGTTTCTGACGGCCTTAGTCGCCACGGTTGTGCTGACGCGCCTGAGGGAGATCCGCAAGGGCATGCCGCTGTGGTCAAAGATCAAGGAGCGTATCTTGCTGATAATCCTGCCCATGTTTGTGGCCGCTGCGGGCCTGACGGGAATCCTGGTGGCCCGCGAGCTGGGCCAACCAGGCCCCGAGCAGTGGGGCCTGATCCCGGCGATCTGGATGGTCCTGTACGGGCTGGCGCTGTGGCAACTGGGCGAGTTCTCGCCTCTGGAGGTTCGCCTGCTGGGGGCGGCGTTCCTGGGCGGGGGGCTGGTGTCGGCGGCTTTGGGGCAGCAAAGCCCCTACTGGTCGCTTGGGGTGGCCTTCGGCGGACTCCACATCGTGTATGGCGTGGTCGTTTGGATCCGCCACGGCGGATGAGGTGACGTATGCAGCTTGGCAAGAGTGTCTCGGTCCTGGGAGGCACGGCATTCCGCATTCTCTGGCTGGTGGTGCTGGCTCTGAGCACGGTCGTTCGCAGGCGATGCAGGCACTGGCTGGTGGACCGCTGCCCCTGGGACGGCTGGCATAACAGCCCGCCGTGCTAATCCCGCAGGCGGAAGAGGACCCGCGTGGCCAAAGAGAGCATCCACAACCTGATCGACGAGACGATCCACCAGAGGACCCGCTTGGCTATCCTGGCCACGCTGATGGGCATCGAGTCGCTGGAGTTCAACGAGCTCAAGCGGGAGCTGAATCTCACGGACGGGAACCTTTCGGCGCATGCCTCGGCACTGGAACGGGCGGGGCACATCCGGATCACCAAGAGCTTTCGCGGGAAGAAGCCCCTTACCGAGCTCTCCATGACGGCCAAGGGGAGAAAGGCCGTCGAGAACTACGTCAACATGCTCCAGAAGATCCTGGACA
>CBFCZU010000192.1:0-8249 GCA_965602635.1 uncultured Planctomycetales bacterium
GTTCCGGGTGTTTCCGAGGTGTCTCCGGCCGGTGTCGCGGCGGCTACCTGCCTGCGGGCCAGGCGGTGGTCTGCACCCAGGGCGCGACGTAGGCCCTGATGAAGCCGGGCTTGGTGGAGTCGCCGTGGCTGCCGAAGTGGCCGCTGGAGGCCATCTCCTCCCGCCAGGCGATTTCGTAGAGCCCTGCGGGCTTCTTGTCGAACCCGGTCAGCCCGGCCGAGGGGCCGCGGATGCCGTCAACGTTGCCGAAGAGCGTCGTCCCCACGCCCAGCAGGCCGACGTCGTGGCTCGAGTAGAAGTTCACGATACCACTGCGGCAGCGGCTCAGTGCCTTGGCGAGCTTGTACGTCTTGGAGATGCTGGCGGACAGGAGTATCACCCCCTCGATCTTCCTGTCCTCGGGCAGGGCCTCGGCGGCGAAGATGGCCACGCCGCCGCCCCCGCTGTGGCCAATGATGTACACCGGCCGGTCGGGGTGGCTGTCCTGGTAGTTGGTGACCATCTCGGCGATGCGCTTGGCGGCGATCCGGTTGCCGATGACGTCCATCTGGTTGAGCAGCGGCCCGGCCAGGGGGATGGGCCTACCCCAGGAGTGGATGGGCATCGCCATGTCCACCGCCGAGCGCAGCAGCCCGCGGCGGACATCATAGGTGTAGCCGCCCTCGCCCTCGATGCCGGGCAGGATGATGACCAGCCCGCGCTCAAGCCGGTGGGGCGTGACGTACTCTTTATTAGTTCCCCCGCAGCCGGCGGCGCAGACAGCGGAGAGCCCGATCGCGATTGCGGTCCTCTTCATGTTCGCCTCCCTGCACCGGGGTTGAGGCCGGCGGGACGTGACAGCTCACACCTCCGGCGTGGCCGCAATATAATGAAGATGTCAGCGGCCGAAGTCAATGAGTTCCCAAGAGACTTTTGCATTACCCTCGGCGTCCACCCGGGCGCTGCGGACCACCTGCCCGGGCACCTCGTCGCTGAGGTGTATGCGAATCTGTCGCGTCTTCGTCCCGGCCGTCTTCGGCCAGGTGGCCACCCGGCATGCGACCTGCCTGGAGCCGACGAGCACCTCCTGCCTGGACCAGTGGGCATCGGGCGGGATGCTGTGTGCCCGCTGCCCGTCGGGCACCATCCGCGGCAGGCTAAGCCGGCGGGAGGCGCGCCGCCCGGACAGCGTGGTCGAGACGTCCAGCGTGACGGCCTTGGGGGTGACCTGCACGACGGTCTTTGTCACAGTCAGCCCGCCTGCGCCGCGGTAAGTGGCGAAGCTGCCGGCCTTTGCGTCCGCCCATGGCCCCTTGACGGACCTTTTCGGCAGGGCAGGTCGGCGACCCTCGAGGCGCTTGAGCAGCTTGCTGGTGCGCCCGTCGGGTTTGCGGGGCGCCGGGTGACGAACGGGCCAGGGAGCGGGGTCGGCGGTATCGCCGGCCGACTCGGCCGCTTCGTTGGCGCGGGGCGGCTCGTCCGCCTGGCTCTTGCGCCTGGAGCAGCCGGCGGTCAGCATCGCCGCCGCCAGCGGCACGAGCACCAATCCGATCCAGCATCTGGGCATGGTCGTTCTCCACCAGCCGCCTGGCGGGCGCGGCGCCGACGAGGCAGCGGCGCGGCCCTTCCAGCCCGGGGGCATTGTGATGTATCGGACGGGGCGGGGGGCCGCTTAAGGTCCTTCCGGCAGGGGGCTTTGGGTCCTTCGCGGGCACGCCCGCCAGGGCGGAAGGCCGCCGCTCAGGGGCCCACCGAGGCGGCCGCGGAGGGCTGGCAATTTTTTTGAAATCACCCGTCTTTTTAGTCTTGAAATGCTTTACCAACGGCCGAAACAATTAACCGGAGTCTGTGAGAATGGCCGTTGGGTGAACCGGTTGGGAAAGACCAACAACGAGGGAATGAACATGCCTGTCCACGACGAAAAGGTCGGGGGCCGCGGTCCGGACGAGGCCGACCAGTACGTCCCCGTACTCTACGCCCACTCCGTCGAAGAGGCCGAACGATACTGCCAGCTCCTGGAAGACCACGACATCCCGGCTATCGTGGATGACGACTACGAGGATGTGGAATCGTTCCACAGCGCGGGTGTCCGGCAGGGAGTGCCCGTGCTGGCGCCGGGATCCTTCCGGGAGGAGGCGCAGGCGCTGATAGCCAGCCTGGAAGAGATGGGCGAGCTGGTCGATGAGGTGGGCGAGCCGCTGGACGAGGGAAGCGACCGCGGCGGCGACAGCGACCTGTCCGACGACTACGACTACGAAGACGAGGACGAGGGCCTGGGCGAGCTGGAAGGCGCCGACCAGGTGAGCGGATACGGCGAGGACGAAGAGGATTAGTGATCCTCTCGGCTTCGGGGAGGGAAGGCGTTGTCGGTCCGTTGTGCCGGGGGTACCGGCTTGAGGGCCGAGGCGAGCTGCGGCGCAAGGAGAAGCCATGACCGAGAATCGCGATGCTGAGGACCGGCCGGAAGGGCCGCCCAGCGGTAAGGAACGCCGGGGCGAGGATCGCCGCGGTGCGGAGCGCCGCAACGTGGTCGATCGGCGTCTGGGCCTGGACCGGCGCCGTGGCCCGGGGCGGAGACGAAGCGACAGCCGGCGCGCCGCCGAAGAAGGCGAGATGACCGACGAGCAGTTCGACTTCGTCATGGCCATCGATAAGTACAAGCGCGTCAACGATCGCCCCTTCCCCACCTGGACCGAGGTGCTGGACGTTATCCTCGCTTTGGGCTATCGAAAGGTTGCGGAACCGAAAGATCTCAAGTAGAATATCGAGGTTGGAGACTAAGGAAGGCGTTTGATGCTCGGGATCGGACAGATGAGTCTGCTGGTGCAGGTCGCGGCGGTGGTGGTGCCGGTGGCGCTGTACTTCTTCCTGCTGGGGCTGCTCAACAGCCGCTCGGCGCCGCAACTGGTGCGCGGGCGGACGGACTTCATCTGCCTGATCGCGGCGTTCTCGCCGATCTTCTGCGTCCCGGTTCTGCGCTGCTTCGGGGCCTCGGCCTGGGCGGTGGTGGGGGTGCTCGGGGTGCTGGTCGCGACGGCCGCCCTGCTGGGCCCGGCGCGGGCGGGCAACTGGGTGATCTACAACATCGCCCTGCCCGATGCCGTGCGGGCCGCCGAGCGGGCGCTGCAGGCGATGGGCCTGACGTTCGGTCGCAGCGGGCGACAGATCGTCCTGGAAGGGATGGACGCGAAGGTGAGCTTCACCTCCCTGCCGGTGCTGCGGAACGTCTCGCTCACAGCCGAGGGCGAAGACGCCGCCTGGCTCCAGAAAGACTTCGAGCACCAGTTGGGAGAGCAACTGAATACCGTGCACGCGGGCGCGACGGCCATGGCCTCGGCGTTCCTGATGGTATCCACCGCCATGCTCGTCGCCCCCATGGCGCTCTTCGCCGACCGCGTGCCGGAGATGGTGCGGCTGCTCACCGACCTGGTAAAGTAGCCGGGGCAGCAATCGGGCGGCTTAGGCAGGACAGACATGAAGACAGAGATACACCCTGAGTATGCCGAAGTGTCGGTGACCTGTGCGTGCGGCAACACGTTCACCACCCGGTCCACGCTTTGCTCGGACGCGCGGGTGGAGATATGCTCGGCCTGTCACCCGTTCTACACGGGCAAGCAGAAGTTCGTGGACACGGCCGGGAGGGTGGAGAAGTTCCAGCGCAAGTACGGCGGGGACTACTTCAAGAAATCGGAAAAGAAGTAGCACCCCGATTCGTGTAAGGCCGGCCGTCGAGCGCGCGCCGGCTTTATTCGTGCGTTCACGCGCGGGTTCCGCCCGGCGGTTCGACCGGTCCTGTTGATTCTCGGCGATGCGATGTCCAAAGCCCATGCCAATCTGATCGCCAGGCTCGAAGAGGCGGCGGTGCGCTTCGACGAGCTCACGGCCGAGATGAACGACCCGGCGGTCGCCACCGACGCCGGCCGGATCGTGGCGGCGGCCACCGAGCACGCCTCGCTGGGGCGGCTGGTGGAGCCTTACCGCAGCTACGTGGACCTTGAAGACCGGATCGGGCAGGCGCGTGCGATCATGGACGACCCGGGCGCGGAGGCGGAGCTGAAGGAGCTGGCCGCCACGGAGATCGAGGAACTCTCCGCCCAGGGCGAGTCGCTGATGGACGAGATCCAGGGCCGCCTGGTGCTCTCCGACAAGGCGGGCATCGACTCGGTGCTGCTGGAGATCCGCGCCGGCACCGGCGGCGAGGAGGCCGCCCTTTTCGCCGCCGACCTGCTGGGCATGTACACGCGATACGCCGAGGCGCGGGGCTGGAAGGTCGAGCTGCTCTCGGCCAGCGGCACCGACCTGGGCGGGTTCCGCGAGGTCGTCGCCAACATCCGGGGCCGGGACGTCTATCAGCACCTCTGCTACGAGGGCGGCGGGCACCGCGTCCAGCGCGTGCCGCGGACCGAGACGCAGGGGCGGATCCACACCTCGGCGGCGACGGTGGCGGTGCTGCCCGAGCCGGAGAACATCGAGGTGGAGATCAACTGGGACAAGGACGTCGCCGAGCACGTCAGCCGCGCCGGCGGCCCGGGCGGGCAGAACGTCAACAAGGTTTCCTCAGCCGTCAAGCTGGAGCACAAGCCCACGGGCATAACCGTCTCGATGCGTGACGAGAAGAGCCAGCACAAGAACCGCTCCAAGGCGCGGCGGATACTCGCCGGGCGGGTGCACGAGCACTTCCGCCAGGCACAGGCCGAGCGCGAGGCGGCCACGCGAAAGAGCATGGTCGGCTCGGGCGACCGCTCCCAGCGAATCCGCACCTACAACTTCCCCCAGAACCGTTGCACCGACCACCGCCTCAAGGGCGCCGGCGCCGAGGGCGCCAACTGCAACCTCCAGGCCGTCCTTGCCGGCGAGCTGGACGGGCTGATCTCGGCCCTGACCGCCCAGGAAAAGACCCGCCGCCTGGCCGAGCTGTAAGGGCCTGCCCGGGCGCGGCCGAAGGCCGCCTCGAGTCGGCGGATTCACCTGGGCCGCTGCACTGCCAGTGCTATAATGAAACGTGTCCGGCGGACGAGGCGACGCCTTCGCCGGGCGAGAGAAGAATCGGAGAAATACATGAGTGACCAGGCCAGCGACCAGCCGACGTTGAACGATCGCATCACCGAGGTGATCGGGCAGATTCGACCCCACATACAGGCCGATGGCGGCGACATCGAACTGGTGAACGTTGACGCCGACAGCGGCAAGGTCTCGGTCCGCTTCCACGGCGCCTGCCGCGGCTGCCCCATGGCGGCGATGACGCTCAAGATGGGCGTGGAGAGGCATCTCAAGGACCAGGTGCCGGAGGTGGCGGAGGTAGAGGCCGTTGACTGACAGAATGCCGGCGTGTCGGCGGACGGGCACCGCCGACAAGTGAGTAAAGGGCCGAGAAGTGCTCGGTCCTTTGTCTTGCGCTCCTGCCGGGCGGGCGGACTTTCTTCCGGCCCTTTGACCGGACCGCTGGTAGAATGTCCTTCGCCGAATGGGGCCGATACAGGAGAGCGGGCATGGTCGCGCGAACGTTGGCACCCGTGTTGGTCGCAGCGATTATGGGCGCGTGCTGGCAGGCATCGCAAGCCGCCGGGAGCGACAAGCCCAGGCCGCAACCGGCCCCCCCCCAGGTCGTCAAGTACGTCGGCGCCGAGAAAGGCACCGCCTGGGGCAGGCCGGTGATGAAGCTCCATCTCGCAGAACGCTACGGGCGGGGCGTCGCCACTGTCGTCGTGCCGAACAAGGACCGCAGGGCCCGGAAGTACGACCCATCGCCGGCGATGGTGGACGTCGTAAAGGACCTCAAGCGCGGCGACCTGGTCGAGATCAGGACGGCGAAGCGCAGGGGCGTCACCACGCTCAGGTCCATTCGGCGCTACCACCCCAAGCCCGGCGAGGACGACCCCGACGCCTTCACCTTCGTCAAGCACCTCACCCAGAAGGTCTCCGGCCGGGACCACATGGCCGTCGCGCTCAAGAGGGGCAACCGCGCGCAGACGATCCTCGTTCCCAACCGCAAGAACGACGAGGGCAAGTGGGTTCCGGACGAGAAGATCGCCGCACAGGTCAAGACGCTCGAGGCCAACCAGATCGTCGAGATCACCATCGAGAAGACCGCCGGCAAGGTGCTCCTCAAGAGCATCCGCCCCTACAAGCCTCCGGTGAAGGGCAGCTTCGTGAAGCTAATCGCGAAGAAGAAGGTCGGCGAGCAGGAATACGCCGCGATCGTGGTCAAGGTGGGCGCGAGCGAACGGGAGATCCTCATCCCCAACCGCAAGGCCGGCGCCGACAAGATGCTGCCCGATCGTAAACTCCTGGCGGCTGTCAAGAAGCTCAAGGCCGGCCAGCCCGTCGAGTACAAGACGCTCGCGGAAGACGGGCAGACCTGGCTGGCCCGCATCGAGGCCGTGAAGAAGCCCCCGGCGCCCAAGCCGCTTCCCGCACATTGAGCCAGGGCGACCGCATCCGGGGTAGAGTCGCCGTCTTCTCACCACGGGCTGCACTCATGTCTCGCCTCCTGAGATCGGGCTCCGGAGTCGGTTTTCTGCGGAACACAGGCCCCCGAGCGGCATTACATCTTGTGGACATCTCAGAGTGAAGGTGTGCGCCCGTCAGGGCGCCGAGCCCTTGCTCATTGAAGGAGAGACTCTCCATGCCGAAGAAAAAGAGCCCCGCCGGCGGCGATGAGGACATCCAGGCCGTAAAGCACCTCAACGAGGCCTACAAGAAGATGACCGACATGCTCGCCCGCGTGATCGTCGGGCAGAGCGAGGTAATCGAACAGGTCCTCGTGGCCATGTTCTGCCGGGGGCACGCCCTCCTGGTGGGGGTGCCCGGGCTGGCCAAGACGCTGCTGGTCTCCACCATCGCCCAGGTCCTGCACCTGTCCTTCAAGCGGATCCAGTTCACCCCCGACCTGATGCCCTCGGACATCACCGGGACGAACGTGCTGGAAGAGGACCACACCACGGGCAAGCGGGTCTTCCGCTTCGTGCACGGGCCGCTGTTCGCCAACATGATCCTGGCCGACGAGATCAACCGCACGCCGCCCAAGACGCAGTCGGCCCTGCTCGAGGCGATGCAGGAGCACCACGTCACCGTCGGCGAGAACACCTACGCCCTGGACGAGCCGTTCTTCGTGCTGGCGACCCAGAACCCCATCGAGCAGGAAGGCACCTACCCCCTGCCCGAGGCGCAGCTCGACCGGTTCATGTTCATGATCCTGGTGGACTACCCCAAGGCCGACGAGGAAATCCAGATCATGAAGCAGGTCACCAGCGCCTACGAGGCCGAGCTCGAGGTGGCCCTGACCGGGGAGGAAATCCTTCGCCTCCAGGAGATCGTCCGCCGCGTGCCGGTGGCCGACCACGTCCACCAGTACGCCCGCGACCTGGCGCGTGCCTCGCGCCCTGCCTCGAACGAGGCGCCGGACTTCATCAACGAGCTGGTCAACTGGGGCGCGGGTCCGCGGGCGAGCATCTACATGATCCTGGCGGGCAAGGCCCGGGCGATCCTTCACGGGCGGTACCACGTGACGACCGAGGACATTCGCGCGGCCGCGGCGCCCGTGCTGCGGCACCGGATCATTACCACGTTCAACGCCGAGGCGGCGGGCATAACCGCCGACGAGATCGTCCACCGGCTGCTGACGGAGATCCGCCCCGCGGTGGAAGAGGTGGCCTGAGAACTGAGCCGGCGCGGGCGCGTCCGGCGTGGCGGAAAGGAAGGTGCGCTGAAATGCAAATCGGCGTGTGCATGGCCCCGGAGGACCTCACCCGAGCCGTTGAGGGCCTGAACTTCATCGAGACCACCGTCGCAGGGCTGCTCTGCCCGCGTGAGGACGACGCGACGTTCGCCTCGCGGCTGGAGGCGATGCGGGCGGCGCCCCTGCCCACCGTGGCGGTCAACTGCCTGCTGCCGGGCGACCTGAAAACCACCGGGCCGGAGGTGGACGCCGAGAAGGTCGACGCATACTTCACCACCGTCTGCCGGCGGGCGGCCAAGGCCGGCGTGGAGGTGATCGTCTTCGGCTCCGGCGGAAGCCGGGGCGTGCCGGAGGGCTTCGACCACGCGGCCGCGGGAGACCAGATCGTCGAGCACCTCACCCGCTGGGGGCCGATCGCCGCCGACGCAGGCGTGATACTCGTCGTCGAGCCGCTCAACAGGGCCGAATGCAACATCGTCAACACGGTGGGCGAGGGCGCCGAGCTGGTGCGCCGGGCCGATCACCCGCACATCCGCCTGCTGGCTGACACGTATCACATGGCCCTCGACGGCGACAGCCCCGACGCCATCCG
>CBFCZU010000193.1:0-8223 GCA_965602635.1 uncultured Planctomycetales bacterium
GCTGGTCTCCGGGCGAGCGGTGCGCCTGGTGGACAACGAGTACATCCTTCAGAAGGGTCGGCTCTTCCGGTTCGACGAGAAGCAGCGCAAGGACGTGGACATCACCGACCAGCGCCCGGAGGAGTACAAGCGGCTGGCCGCCCTGGAGAAGGCGTTCCAGGAATCCGTCAAGAAGGACCAGGCCGCCTACACCGTCAATCGCCGCTAGACCGCCACACAGGGCGGAGCGAGCGAGGGCCTTTTCGTGCGGAGACGTGTGAAATGAGACAAGTCGTTGACCGGAAGTGGACACGTGCCCAGATCCTGTCGGCCGTGATCGGCCTGGCGCTTCTGGCGCCCGCCGGCGAGGCCCGGGCGACCGGGTGGAAGCCCAACGTCGAGACGGGGGCCGACATCGTCATGAAGGACCACCGCTGGCCCTTCTGGGACCAGGGGACGTACTACTGCTTCTGGTACATGAGCTTCGTCCCTCAGCACCCTCGGCTGGGCAGCTTTTACGGCGGGATCGCCGTCAGCGGGCCGAACAAGGCGCCCGGCATGTTCATGTCGTACTGGGGCGAGGTCCGGCCGGTGCACGAGGGGGAGCACTTTTATCCCCACGGGTACGGCGCAGAAGGCGCCTCGGGTGGCGCGCACGGGGACGCCCTGTTCCTGAGGCCCGGCACGTGGTACCGGTTCGTCATGCGGATCTTCCCACCCGCCGAGGACAGCGACGAGCGCAGCTTCGTCGGCTGGTGGGTGAAGGACATCGAGAAGGACCGCTGGCACACGCACAGCGTGGTCAGCCTTCCCGCCCGCGCGACGGGGTTCGCGGGCAATTCCGGCTTTGTCGAGGCCCTCGCGCCGCACCACGTCCACCGCGCTTTCGAGCGCCGGTTGGGGTACTGCCGCGTGAACGGCAAGTGGCGCAAGGCGAACACCGTCACCAGCGGCGGGCCGAAGTTCTTCAAGCTCATCGAGAACGGCACGGTCCTTCGATACGACCGGTCGGAGCCGGATTCGCCCTCCAAGAGCGGGACATTCGCCACCAAGCAGCCCGACGCGCCGAAGCTCGACGCCCCCGCGACGGAAGGCGCGACGGCGAGCGCATACGGCAATCAAGTGGCGGTGAGGTGGCGCATCCCCGAAAGCGCCGCCCCGCAGCTTGGCTACCGGCTGGAGGCGTTCGACAATCCGAAGGCGAAGGGCGATCCGATCGCGACGGCGAAGGACAACGCCCCCCACGTCCGCGCCCGGCGTCTGGATACGCCGCGAGAGCCGAGGAGCGTCCGGCTGACCGTCCGGGACATCTTCGACCAGACTACGTCCGTCACGATGCCCGTCCAGCCCGCCGCCTGTCGGCCCGCCGCGGGGGCCGCCGGGCTTCGGCCCGGCCTGGCCTACGCCTACTACGAGGCGCCCCAGGGCGCCGTCTGGGAGCGATTGCCCGACTTCGCGGCCCTGACGCCCGCCCGGCAGGGATACGTCGCCGCGTTGGACGACACGGTGCAGGAGGACCGCTACAAGCTCTTCGCCCTGAGATATCAGGGATACCTGCGCGTGCCGGCGGACGGCGTGTACGTCTTCTCGGTGGGCACGTGCGACGGCAGCCGGTTGCGCATCGGCGGGCAGGTGATCGCCGACAACGACGGGCTCCACGGGGCATCGGCGAAGCAGTACCCGGCCGCGCTGGCCAAGGGGTTGCACCCGTTCGAACTGCAATACTTCAAGGGCCCCTGCCGCCGCCACGGCGGCCATGCGAACCTGGCCAACAAGATAGCCATAGGCTGGGAAGGCCCCGGCTTCACCCTCCGCAGGCTGGCGGAGGGCGACTTCCTCTGCGAACGCGCCGAAGGGCCGTCGGTGATCCTCTCCCTGAAGGGCGCCCCGGCCGGCGGCGTTCTGGCGGACAACTTGGCGGAGATCCGCGTCCGCCCCGATCTGCGCGGGCGCCGTCTCTCCAAGGTGCAGCTCTATTCCGGGCGCATGCTCCTGGCGACCGCCGGCCGCGAGGATGTGACCGACGGCGGCGAGGTCATCTTCAAGCACTTGTTCCCCGCGGGGAAGAACCGCATCCGGGCACGGCTTTGGTACGACGACCGCTTTTCCGTCGACACCGATCGCGTGCTCGACTTCGAAACCCGCGAGCTGATCGAAGGCCCGTGGAAGTTCATCGTGCTCGGGCACAAGTATCCCATCGCCGCGCGCTGCAAGGACGGCCGGGCCTCCTTCATGGGCGAGGGCTTCTACGTCGCCTACCAGAAGGTCTCCGGGGACTTCACGCTCACCGCTCGCACCGCCGATATCGCCTTGACGACCAAGGAAAACGGCGTGCATTCGGCGAACTGGCTTGGCCTGTACACGAGCAACGTGAGGCAGCCCAGGAAGGGGGCGGGACTCGAATCGACGTTCAACCAGTGGGGCTTTAGCATCTTCCGGACGGCGGGCCAGGGCATGCGGGGCTCGTCGGACCACCAGGACCTAGCCGGCAGCCGCATGTGTGCTTCCTCGTTCCCGCCGGACCACCGGTGGCTGCGGATCGTGCGGCGCGGTACGCGATTCGAGTCGTTCACCTCCGCCGACGGCGAGACGTGGCACAAGGCCATGGAGGAAATCTCCCGCCACTTCACGGACGAGCAGTACGCGGGCGTCTGCTTCCGCGCCGTGCCCGGCAAGGGCCGGGCGCTGTTCCAGGGCGCGATGGACAACATGACGCTGGTCCGAGGCGAGGTCCCCAAGGAGGTCCGGCAACGGCCTCTCCCCCGGGACTTGCCTCTCGAGAACCGCGTAACGGCCGTCGTCCAGGCGCCGAAGGATGTCGGAATCCTGTATGCAAGGACGACCGGCGCGGGCCTGCTGAAATCCGAGGATCGGGGCGAGACCTGGAAGGCCGTCAACCGAGCGTTGAGTTCTCCGAATGAGCTGGCCGTGCGCTCCGTCGCGGTCCATCCCACCGACAGCTCGGTCGTTCTGCGCGCGGGCGGCCGGGTCGTGGATGGCGCGCTCAAGAGCGGCCTCTGGCGGAGTGCCGACGGCGGCGGGACGTGGAAGCTGGTCTCTCGCGAGATCGACTTCGACGGCCGGGGACCGACCGCCCTGTTCGGCGAGGTCATCTCGTTCTCCCCGCAAGACCCGAACCTGGTCGCGGCCGCGGGAGAGACGAAGGGGGTGTTCCTCAGCAGGGACGCGGGCGAGACCTGGAAGCCCGCCGGCCTGGCGGGCGAGCGCGTCGCCTGCCTGGCCTTCGTCCCCAAGACGGGAGGCCCGGGCGTCTTGGTGGTGGGCACGTTCGCCGACAGCGAGTTCGAGGCCCTCGGCCTGCCCGCGCCCGCCTCGCCCCTCAAGGCGCCCGGACGGGTCTACTGGGTGCGGATGAGCGACAAGGGGCCGCGATTCGAGAAGTGCTGCGCGGTCCCGGACCTCGGCGTGACCAACATCGGGTTCGGCGCGCATGAGAACTTCGCCACCTTCGCCACGACGCGGGGCGTCTACTACACGTGGCAGCGCGGCAACATGTTCTGGCAGCGTCGCTACGACCTCCCTGCAGACAGGCCCTTCACCGCACTGGGCTACCGGCAATTCCTCAAGGAATATGCGGGGAGGAAGGGCGACTGGCGGACATTCTCGACAACGTATGCGGCCCCGTTCTCGTCGCAGCAGCAGGGCCCGGTCTATTATTGTCCGGACCGAACCACCCGGAAGTGGCTTCGCTTGTCCGGCGAGGCGCGGATCGAAAGGGCAGGCGAAGGACTGCATCTGAATCGGGGCGTGTCGTGCATCTTACCGGACAGGGAGGACGCCAACACACTCTACCTCTGTAACATGCACGGACTATTCAAGACAAAGGACCGGGGTGGGACCTACAGGCTGGTGCTGCCCAGTGCGGTGGAATAGCGCGTGCCGCGCCGCTCAACGGAGAGATCCATGGATGTGAAGGGTGGCGTTAGACCGCAGCGCTGGGCGGGCGGGCCAAAACCAAACGGGCCGCGTCTGGTTCGAGTCATTTGCCGGCCTCGACCATCGCCGCCATAGTCGAGCTTTGGCAGTCAGCAATGGCAGTATCCGTCAGGCTGTCTGCCACTCAAAGGCATGTGTTTAGCGTCGCGTCTCATCACGGGCGGATGACGGCCGGGCCGTGAACTCCTTGAGGCCTAAGATCCTGGGCGAGGCCGTGCTGGTTTCGATCTCCGCAATGGCGTTGTCAAGAAGTTTCACTTTGTCGCTTTGCTCCTTTTTGCGTTCCTTTTTGATGAGGTAACGGCGCATTGTCCTTAACGGGGGCAAGACCTGTTTGGCGTGAGTGCCGTAACGGCGGAGATACTCCAGACATTTCGTCATGCGACGCCCTTCACCCCAGCGGTCCAATTCGATTACAGACACGCACAAAGGGATTCCCTCGCGAATGTGCAGCCGAGATACCAGGTCAAGGCCTGCCAGGCGGATGTCGTCGCCGAACATCTCGTTGCTGGGAGCCAGTTCATCAATCGCCGTGATGATGGCGGGCAGCAGCACCGCCAGGTCACGGCCGGTCAACTTGCCATAAACGCGACCGATCGATCCGCGGGCAACGCTGTCCTGGTTTTTCAAGATCGACTGGATGGCCGGGTAGAGGAACTTGCGGTCAACACCTTCCAGGGATTTAGCCAGGATGCTCCTTGGGCCACCCGAACCCGGATAGGGTGAGAACAAAGCCGCACTGGCAGCCCGCTCGGCCATACGCCTCGGGTCCGCTGGATTATGGCGTACGGTCATGCACAACAGGTCGGCCACACTGGCCCCGCGTTCCTCCGGCCCCAACGCGGGCAGCGCCTGGCATGCCAAACTCTGCATCCAGGGATCCGGATCCCTTAGCAACGCCCGCAACCGAGGTGCCGCCGCATCGGCCCGCGGCCCCAGGCAGCCAAGCGCTTCGCAAGCGCCGTAACGGGCATCGCGATTGGAACCGGCCAACATGCTCAACAGCGTTGGCAGGAAATTCCCCTCACGCCGCCCCAGTGCCTGGGCCGAACGCTTGCGCACCGCAGGGGACCAACTCGACAAGCCGGCCAGCAACTGCTCGGTCGTGCGCCCCTCGTATCCATTGCCTTTTCTCGCGGAGAAGTAATCGCGTCCCGCGGCAATGATCTGCTCCACCTCCCGGCGATCCAGGGCCGGCACGGAGCACGGCTTCTTTCCCATCAGATAAAGACTTTTCAATGGCAGTGCATAAGCCAGCAGGTACGCACCGGTGCAATCCCATTTCGTATACTTGTAGTGTTCTTCCTCCCCTTGCGGCGAGCCCTGGTAGCGGAAGCTGCCGTCCCAGCCGCGGGCGAGGTCGTAGTACCAACTCTGTTCCTTCCAATAGGCGCCGGTGGCCAGCGGGCCGCAGCGGGACACGCCGGGCAGCGCCCAGAGCATGTTGAAGAAGTTGCCGGTGTGGCCGCGCTCTCTCTCGTCGTATGCTGCCGTGGACATCTTGGCGAAGAAAGCCGCCGCCTCAGAATCGCCCAACAGGTCGAAAAGCACCGCCGCGTTGGAACATTTGCCGTTGTCCTCATGGCCCGGCCACGGTCGGTGATCGCCGTAGGGAATGGCGCCCTTGTTGACATACCAGCGCAGAAACCGGCTGGCCTTGACTATGGTCCGATCCACATCGGGGTTCTTCACGCCGGCCTCGCGCGCCACAACCATCGCCAACGTCAGCACAATACCAGGCGCGTTCATGGCTCCGTAACCATTACAGTGGCCGTCCGGCCTGGCGAAGCGGTGGCCCCACGTGCCCACAGCACTTGCACCGTTGGCGATCTCGCTACAGAGTCGGCGCAGGCCCGGCACCACCGACGGGTCACCGGTCGCCGCGACGTACTCGGCCAGAAAGAGCGTCGCGTAACCGTAATGCCACGAAGCAAATCCCTCCACCTTGAAGGCAGCCACCTTTTGGGCATAGTCGGCCACCAGCGGTCGGTATTGTTCACGCCCCGACGCCAGCAGCGCCAAGGCCTTGAGATCATTCGGAATGCTGACCCGGTCCAGTTTGCGGTCGGCGATGACGCGGCAGCCCGCCTCGAAGATGCGCTTGGATTTCGGGCAGTCGTAGGGAGCCGTCCTGCTGTAGGCGCCGAGCACCGGAAGTTTCAGCTTGACCTCCTGGGTGCGGCCATCGCGCCAGCGGGTCAGCCGCAGCACGCCGCTTTTCTCCTCGACGGCGGTGACAGCGCGGGCGAAGCGCATGCGGGCGTCGTCGTCGAACGGCCGGCTGGCGACCCCGAGGATGACGTCGCCGACATGCAGGATGCCGTCGGCGGGCGATCCCTCCGCCACCTCGGTAACCAGTATCTGGCGGGCTTCGCTCGTCTGGCCCTTCCAGCCGTAGACCCAGCCGCGCGCCCCGGTGGGCCCCAGTGTCCAGTCGTGGAACTTGTCGGGCTGTCCGCCTTGGGTGAAATCGGGCACCGGCGGCCGGTCAGCCGCCGCCGCGGCGGCGGCGTGCATCCCTATCAGCCCGAGCGTGGTTCCTACAAGCAACAGTGTCGTGATCGGTCGAGTCGGTCCCATGGTTTCGTCTTCGGTTCGCTTGGCCTTCTGTGATGGATTGACGCGACTGGGCAAGAATAAGGTTGGTTTCAATTGAACTGGGATCATTCCGCTTCCCTTTCAGTGGCTCTTTATAGGATCTGGGGATCGGTGACCTTCTTGGGGTCTGCATGAAAGCCGCCCGGGATCTTGAATACCCAATAGAATTCGCCGTGTTGACTGACCTCGTCAATGCCGTTGATCGTGAGATTAGTCCCTTGATTACTCCAGGCCAGGGGTGTCTTTTTCGGATCACCCAGCAGAACGACCTCTTCTCCTTTTCTGGCAAAGACGCCGTTTAGGGTAATTGAGTCGCCGGGTTTCTTCTTCACAAACGCGTAGATCGTCTTGTTGTTCTTCTGACGTGTGAACTTGATGTTGTCGCCTTGCTCTGATTTGAACGGCAAACGTGAACCGTATACCGCTTCTCCGTTGGCTTTCAGGAATCGGCCGAAGTCGCGGAGCCTGTCTACGAACACCTTGATGAAGGTTCCGTCGGCTTTGGGTCCGACGTTCAGCAGCAGATTCCCGCCGCGTGAGAGGACGTCGACGAACACGTCCAGCAATGTTCGGGAACTGGGGTAACGGTCATCCTTGTCTTCATACCATGCGTTGTAGCCAAAAGAGCGCCCGATCCCGCGGGTCTCCTCCCAAGGATGCGCGCCGCCTTCCTTGCCGTGCCGGCCGTACTCCGTGGTGTAGAAGGCGCCGTGTTTGCCGCGGGTTTCCTTGCCCCATCGGTCGTTCCAGACCACTCGTTCCTTGTTCGGCGCGTTGTTGACGTGCCAGGCCAGGAACTCCTCGCTGCGCCAGTACGAAGCTGGTCTACCCCACTCCCCGTCAGGCCACATGATGGCGGGGTTATACCTCCTTACGAGATCCTTTATTTGGGGCAGCACGTGGTCGCTGACATATTCGTCACTGCCCTGCGGATACTTGTTGCCGGGCAGATTGTCGCCCTGGTCCCATTCCATCATGGAGTAATACAGGCCGAACTTCAGCCCCTGGGCCCGGACGGCCTTGGCGAGCGGAGCGATCAGGTCCTTGTGGGGACCCACATCCACTGCATTCCAGCCTTTGCTGTCCGGTGCATCCCACAGGCAGAATCCATCATGATGCTTGCTGGTGAGAACAACATACTTGGCCCCGGCCTCTTCGAACAGCTTTGCCCAAGCTGCGGGATTGTACTTCTCCGCCTTGAACCGCGGCGCGAATTGAGGATAACGGAAGTCCTTACCCCATGTCTTGAGGTGGTGTTCCCGCATGGTCTTGCTGCCGCCCGCCCCATCGCTGATCAGGCGGTAGTACCATTCCGAGTACCAACCGTCGCACCAGGCGGGCACGGAATAGACGCCCCAGTGAATGAAGATGCCGAACTTGGCATCCCGCCACCACTGCGGCGCCGGCCGGGAATCCAGAGACTGCCAATTGGCCTTGACCGAAGACGTATCCCCCGTGCCCTTCTCCATCGTCAGCATGGCCTCGGCGAAGGCCTTGCCGATCTGGCCCATGATCTTGGCGGAGCCGAAGTAGTGGTACGCCTGGTGGGAGGCGGCGCGCGTCCACAAGGCTCTGTCCTCAGGGGTGAGCAGCTTGGCTTCAAACTCTCTGACATAGGCCTGCTGCTGCTCCCTGGTCATCTTGCCGTCTTTGTTGGCGTGGTCCTTGTGTTCTGTTCGCAGAAACCAG
>CBFCZU010000194.1:0-8223 GCA_965602635.1 uncultured Planctomycetales bacterium
GGGACGGCGTTTGTCAACGGGCGGTGGCAGATGCTCCGTCGGCCGCATCGCCGCTAGCGGCGGCCCTGGCGGCCGGCCGAGGGTGCTCGCGACAGTAGCCGCGACGCTGCAGCTGGGGACGGGAGAACCTGCCGCGATCCTTGTGTCGGCCGTCGGCGCTTCGGGTCGATCCACCGCAGGAAGCCAGGGGGGAGAATCAATCCGCATGAGCCACACCCGCCGCCTTGTCCGGTCGGAACGGCCACGGTAGAATCCCTTCCGACGAGAAGAGCCGCCAGCGTCCGCGCGGGGGCACTGGTTTCGTGAGTGTTTGGCCGGGAGCCGAGGAAATTGCAGGACGGTGTTTGGCGATGACCACGGAAGAACTTCTCAAGCGGATAAGGACCGGTTTGGACGCAGCCTACGGCGATCGTCTTCGCGGCGTCGTGCTCTACGGCTCCGAGGCCCGCGGGGAGGCGGGGCCGGACAGCGATATCGACGTGCTGGTGCTGCTCGATGGGCCGGTGGCGTCGTGGCAGGACATCAAAGCCGCCTCTGACGCGCTGTATCCGCTCATGCTGGAGATCGGCCGCACGATCGACGCCATGCCCGTGGACGTCCGCCATTACGAAAAAGGCGACGCGCCGCTGTATGTGGAGGCTCGACGGGAAGGGATCGTTGCGTGAGAGACTATGCCCTCGACCTCTGGCGGCGGGCCGGCAGGGCATGGCAGGATGAACATCGGGGGCGGATCCCGCGGGGCTGGCCTTACGGCTTCTTCCTGGCGACATCTCGCTGCCGCAGTTCCGGACCCAGCGGCGAAAGAATCTCGCGATGGGGGTAGTTGTGAGTTTGCCGAGATCCTGTCAGATCCCGGCCAAGGCAGTTGCGGCAGACCCCTGATAGCTAGCAGAAGGACCGGCTGCCAAGCTGCGGCGGCGTCGGACATGGGGACGTGGTCCTCTCGCACTCGTCGGCGCGGCTCCGCCCCGCCCGCTTGGGAGCGTGCCCCCCCGGGCGGGGCGTCGCCCGGCCGGCGGTCGTCAGGCGGGCGCCTGGGTGTACACCGCCCAGGCCTGTCTCAGCCGCGAAAGCCTTTGCGTGACGGCCGGAGGGCTGATGCCCAGACTGGCGGCGATCTCACGCTGCGAACGGCTCTCGGCCCTCATGTGCAGGATTGTCCTGTCCCGCTCACGGCAGCGGGCGACGAATGCATCCCAATCCATACGTGTCCCCACGATGTCGACTAGCGGCCACCGCCAACGGCGACTGATGATGAGATCATAGACGTCACTGTCGGCGTCGAGGCTTACCGCCTTGCCGCGAACCCGCTGGGCTCGGTCGCTCAGCGCGTCGGTGGTGGAGCTGCCCGCCAGGCGACGTCCGGACGAAACCGCCTTGACGACGTAATAGGCAAGGTTGCCCGCAGTAACAACTTTGCCGCGTCGACGGGCGGAGCGGAACGTGCTCCAGGCCATCGCGACGCCCTCGGCCACGCGCTCGGCCTGCACGTCCGGGCCGCGGCCGAAGAATCGGTAGCGGAGTCGACTGGCGAGTTCCCGCAGCAGCCGCCGGAACTCCCGGCGGATTTCGGTGTCGCTGGGGGCGGCAGAGGTAATCATAATGTTAGGTTCTCCTTGCCGGGAAATACGCCGACCGCCCGGAGCCGCGTCCCGTTCGCGCGGAGTGTCCCCGCGCGCGGCGGGGGCGGCGGTCGCAGCAAATGCCGCGTCCGCACCGCGCGGACGCGCAGGTCAGGTCTGGCGTTGTAGGGAAGTGCTTTCAGGCCGTCAGCGCGGTTGCCCGACGGGCCGGCCGGCCGGCGACCCAAACGGCCCGCAGTTCAACTGTGGTTTTGCGGCCAGCCGGTGGCTTGGGCCGCGGGGCGCATGGAGGGGAGGAGATGATTCCCGGCGCTGATAATCGCCGGCCCGCGCGAGTTGCAGTGAGCTGAGCGATAGCGCCGTCGCGTAGCGTTAGTTTATAGCGACAGAGCGGCCCTAATTAAGGTCCCCGGTCCAGCGGCGCACGCCGGGGCAACTTCGGGGCCTTGCGAGGTGCGTGCGCGATGACACTGATGGCTTGGGCCCCAGCGCTGCGTGATGGGGCGCCGGTCGTGCCCCGGTCCCGAGCCCGGGGGCCAAAGGGTTTCGTGGCGCGCGTCCGAGGCGCGGGGCGGTGCCCCGGCCTGGTCGCGGCTCAGTCGAGCTGACGCGGCGCGGAGGCTCTCGGCGATCAATCGTCCGCTGGGGGATCTTCGCTTCGGTGCTCCGCTGCGTCATCAGGCGGGCCATCGGCCTCTTTCTCTGCCTCCCCGTCCTCCCGGTCGACGGCCATTCCCCACTTGAACCCTCGATAGGCCTCGTACACCGCCTCCTGCCACGCCTTCGGCAACTCCCCGAAGTGCCTCTCCTCCTGAGCTTCAGTCAGAACCGCGACGATCGCCTCGATTGCCTTGGCGTCCAGGCCGCCGCCGAGGGCGCCGTCCAGCGCCTTCCGCTGCAGCCCTTCGCGGATCACGTCCGCTAAGCTCTCCCGTTCTGTGTTTAGCGGCCCCAGGACGGTCATGACGTTCAGCAGCCTTCTTGGCGCCTTCAGTCCCGCGATGGCTTTCCAGAAGCCATCCGTATCCCTGGGGTCAAAGCCCTCCGCGTAGGCCTCGGGAACAAGGGACAGCAAGACGCGAACCCGTTCCTTCTCATCGATCGGGACGTCGAACCATAGATCGCGAAACGCCCGGACGACCCCGGGCTCCAGGCGCAAGATTTCCGCGATGTCCTTTAGGGTCAAGCCAGCAAGCAGCATAGCCTCCGCGCCGTGGCGAAGCTCTCCCCCCTCGCGATACAGGATGTGGCCATCGTAAATGTGCGGATATCGGCTGCGCACGCGACGCTGCTTGTCGTGATCGGGCCCGGCCCGGTTCAACTCGCGAAGGAAATCATAGGTGCGGACAATCGTTCTACCGTCCTCAGGGGTGAGCGACGGGCGGTCCATCGTGACCAAATCCATAGCCCGCTGCCAACGCCATTGAGGGTTCAGGCTGACCTTGCCTCTGAGTGAAGTATACATTCGGCGTCCTTTCCGATTAGCGTAGTCGTTTGTCCAAACTATCCATATCGCGGCATGCCGCTAATACTAGTGTACCAATCTTCCATAACTCTGTCTAGCGACCTGCGCGCTTGCGGCGCTGTATGGTCGTGGCGAGTTATCGCAGTGCAGGAAAAGATTTGTCGCACTGGGCCCCGAGTAGGGTTGCGAGGGGGTCGTAATCATAGTAGTATGTAATGTATGGAAGCGTTGACACCAACTATGGAACTGAAGGGACCGCCCTTCGTGGCGAGCCAGGTGTCGTCCTGGCCTGGGCGAGGCCGTCTGCATGGAGGCGCAAACTATGATCTGTGCGACGGAGATTAGCAGCGACGAGACGCTGGGGGCATTCTTCGCGTGCTGCGTGCCGGCCGGGCTTGAAGGCTGGCCGGAGCTGCGCGTGGGCCACGTGCTGAGGCGGGTTCCTGCGGAGCCCCAAGGGGTGATCGAACGGCTCGCCCGCCAGCGCGGGACCAAGGCGATTATCGGCGCTGGCCTGGCCCGGCGGGGTCCGAAGGGCAAGCCGCGCTGCGCTGATCGGGTGAATCGCCCAGGGGAAATGATCGTTTCTGTTCGCCGCGACAGGGACGGCCGGCCCGCTGGGCTGCTTCTCACCGACGGGCTGTTGAGCGACGATGTGCTGCCGGTGCTGCTGGGGGCGGGGCCGCTGCTGGTGAAGGCGGGGCGGTACGACGCGCCGCTGTTCTTGACCGCGGGCTGCCAGGAGACGGGGCTGCTGGAGGCGGCCGGCTGCGCAACGTATCCCCTGGATGCCGTCGACTGGTCGAGGCGGCGAGCCGTCAGGGAGTTCTGTGGATGCGCATCCTGGGCTCGTGAAATAGTCATATCCGTCAGTGACATCGGCGGGGGCGACTTCGCCGAACGTCCCGAGGCCGTGGAGCTTCTGGTCAGGCTGCGGAGATGGTGTTACGCGAATCCAGCGTGGGCGGAGCGGCTGAAATTCGTCTTCGTGCGACTTCACCCGAGCCAGAAGTCCGAGATCGCCGAACTCGTCCGAAACGCCGATGGGTCGCTTGCCGACTATCTCCTGGGCGGGCCACTGGGCAAGGATCGGCTGAAGCCCATGCGGCTGGCCCTGCCCGGCAACATTCTGTGCCACGGCCTGGCCCCGCTGACGGCTTGGCATGCGTGCAGCGCGCCGGCGGAGCCGCGCGATTTTCTCGGCCGCTTCGAGATCACTAAACTGGGCGCCCAAAGTGACAGGCCGACGCGAGTCCGGCTGCTCGGGGAGCAAGTCCCGAACCCGGCTGGACAGCCCCGGCGGGCCATCCTGCGCGACACGCTCGTGGACGTCACCAACCGCGGCGGCGGGAGGTATCGGCTGGATGCGGACTTCATCGCGTCGACTCTCGACGTTCCAGCGGCCGAACTCTCGCGCCACCTATGGCGATACGTCAGGGGCTCCGCCTCGCTGCCGGATGACTCCGTCTCGGCCGAGTGGAGCGACTACGTGCCCATGAGGAGGGCCTGGGGCCGCTTGACCGAACGCGCTGGCTCCCCCGTCGCCGACGTCGAATGTGAGCTCTTGCTGGTGGCACCGCCAGCCATGCGAACGCCCGTGGCGATCAAGTGCGCCGCCAGGGTGATCCTCCGCCCTGACTCAGGGCAGCGAGTGATCTGGTGCGAAGACCTGCAGCTAATTCAAAGTGTAAAGGGGAACCCGGCCGGGCCGGGGGACGCGCTGAGGCCCTTTCTGGTCGAAGGCCTGGCCGAAGCGCTGCAGGAGCGCCTCGATCGGCTCGCCGGCGGGCTTGCGGCCGCTGTCCATCAGGGCGGCCGACAATCCGAGCTGATGGCCCTGCTGTGCCTGCTCGTCCACGCCTCGCCCCTCCGAATCCGGCTGCCGGACGGCAGAAGCCTGAATTACGGGCCTCTGCAAATCTGCATCCTCGGCGAGAGCGGCTCGCGGAAAACATCGGTCGCCTTCAAGCTGGCCGAGTTGCTTGGCCTGTCGGCACTGGCGACCGGCGACGCAGTAACGCGCGCGGGTTTGGTGTACCGGATCAGCGCCGATGAGGTGGTGCCCGGGCTCCTGCCGGGCAATCATGGCGGCATGTTGATGCTTGACGAATTTCATAAGGTAAGCACGGCCGAGATCCGGGCGATGACGAGCGCCAGGAGTGAGGGCGTCCTGCGGGTGCACGGTCGGGCAAACGCGGAGTTGCCGGCGCTGACCAGGCTCGTCGCGATCGGCAACCTGCGGACCAGAAGCGCTACAGGGAACCCGGGGAAGCGCAGCATGCGCCTCGCTGATCTGGCAGCTGGGATTGAGGGGGCGACGTTCCTGGAGTCCGAGGACCTGCGGAGGTTCGATGTCGTGCTGATAACCTCGCGCAGCGCTGCGACCACGGAGGGGGGATCGGGGCCAGCGAAGATCAACGTGGGGCAGGTGGTGGAGCTTCTCAAATGCTACTGGCGGATGGGCGCTTCGGGCCGGGATGAGTTCATCTGGGAGACCGGGGCGTTCCGGGCCGTGCTGGCGGCGGCGAAGGCCCTGAACGATCGGTTCGGGTGCAACGCGATCCCGATTTTCGGCCCGGACACGGCAGACAAGATCGCGCGACTCGTCGCCTCGATCGCACGCGTTCTGCCGGTGCACGATGACTGGCGCACCCGCATCACAACGGCCCACGTCCAGCTTGCCCAAGCGCTCCTGACGGAGATATATACATCTCCGGCGTGCGGGCTCGAGGAAGTCGCTCGTCTAGAGAGGCAGACCGAGGCCAAGCCGAGCGACGAGGAACTCGAGGGAACCTGGCGATCCGTCGAACGCGACATTGCGACCGAGGAGCTATATGCAATGGTCGATGCGTTCGGGGAACGGCCGAGAATGACCACGGCCGAACTGGGCGGACGGATCAACCTGGGAGTGCGATCCACAAGGACGAGAGTGGCCATCTTGAGGGACGCCGGGCTCGTCAGGAGCTGCGGGCGAGGGGGCCTCCAGGCGCTGCCGCTCATGAAGCACCTGGCCGAATACCGCTGTGGCGTGACGGTTACATCGCAGGAAGACTGACGCCCCACGGGGTGCTGACTGGCGCCTTTGGACAAGGCCACGTCGGGAGCTTCTCCTCGGAGCGGGCCTTGCGTCATCCAGCTTGGATCGCGTGTCTCGAGGGGCCTGGTTCCTTGCCGCAAGGGGGCGGCCTGTATCTTCGGCCACGCGCTTGGCCTGCACGTCTGGGCCGCGCTCGCTCGTGCCCTCCAGGCGGGTGCGGAACCCGGCAGAGAGACGTCCCTGATTCGCCCCAGCCTCTTGCTCTCAGTGACGTGTCAGTAAGGGTTTACGTCGCCGGTGCCGGATTTGCCGGATTTGCCGCCTTGTGAGAGCACACCTGCCGCGACTGCCCGGCCGGACCTGCGCGACTCGCGCGGCCTGACACATTCCTGACGGCCCGGGGGAACTTTTGGCGTCATGCGCCGTCAAAGGTATGGGAATGAGTTTGGGGCGGGCGCTGGGGCGCCCCCGGTAGCACCCGGAGCTTGCGAGAGTAACCGCGATTCCGGCGGTGCGGCCGCCGGACAGATGCAAAGGAGTCCCGAGATGCAACGTTTGATAACACGCACGATCCTGGTCGCGTTGGCGGCGGCGCCGTCGGTCGCGATGGCGCAGGCCGAGGCCGCCAAGGCCTTCACCGACGGCAAGGCCGCCTACGAGAAGGGCGACTTCGACAAGGCCCGCGAGCTGCTGACCAAGGCATCGCAGACCGACGTCCGCAACCCGGAGGTGTTCCTGTGGCTGGGCAAGGCGCACTACCAGTCGGGGCAGGTGGACGAGGCCATGGCCGCCTGGACCAGGACGCTGCGGCTTGCCCCCAACGAGCCGTATGCCAAGAAGATGCTCGAGGCCCTCCGCGGGCAGCTCGTCGAGGCCGACGCGAAGGTCCGCCTGATCGAGGCGCTGCTCAGCGCGCGGCTGTATCCGGCGGCGGACAGACAGGCCCGCGTGCTGCTGGCCGACAAGACGCTGACGGACGCGCAGCGGGCGAAGGCCATGACGTTGCGGGCCGCGGCCTTGCTGGAGATGCGCCGCTACCCGGAGGTCATCGCCACGGTGCAGGAGGTGCTGCTGCGGTTCGCCGCCCGCGCCGACGCCGCCCAGACGACGCTGCTGCTGGGCCAGGCGAGGCTGCGACTGGGAGGCGACAACGTGCCGAAGGGTCTGGCGCTGCTGCAGAAGGTGTTGGCCGATCACGCCGGCAAACCGGCGGCCGCGTCGGCGGAGTACGAGCTGCTCAGCTTCCGCCTGGGCCAGAAGCCTGACCTCGCCGCTGCCGGTGCGCTGGCGAAATGGATCAAGGCCAACGCCGCTCACCCCAAGGCCGACGAGGCCAGCCGCCGGCTTGTGGATGCGTACCTGGCGCTGACCCGCCGCGGCCCCAGGCCGGCCGAGGACGCGGCGCTCAGCGCCACCGACACCGCCGCCCTGGCCGTCGCCGCCGAGCTGTACAAGCAGATCGTCCAGGCCAGCGAGGCGCTGGCGCTTACGCAGCGGTTCGTGCGGCACTTCAACGATCATTACGCCCGCAACCGGGCCTACCTCGCGGCCGTGGCCGGCGCCGAGGAACTGCTGAAGGCTCAACTGCCCTCCGCCAGCCGAAGCGCCGCCCTGCGGGCGCTGGCCGCCTACCGGCGGGACCTGGCGATCAAGGCGCTCACCGATCAGGCCAAGGCCGGCACGCTCCCGGCGGAGATGCCGGAGGTGCTGGTCAGCGCCTTGGCCGTGTATGCGGTCATCAACAAGGAATTCCCCGACCAGCCGGCGTGGTCCGACCAGGCCGACTTGGCCGAGCGGGTGCGGGTCATCGGCACGAGGGTTCCCTGGCCGCCGCTGGGCGTCGCGCCGAAGGCGCCGTACGCCTGGGCGGTGCAGATCGCACTGGAGGTGGTCAAGGGCACGCGCGACCGCGCCGCCGTCAGGCGGGCAGCGACCACCGTCGGCTCCGTCGTCAAGGAGTGCCGGCAGTTCACGTACCCTCCGGGCCGGCGGGGTGTGGCCTTGGGGATCAACACCCGCCTGCTGGCGGCGATGCCGGCCGACGCCGCCGCCTGGCCGCAGGCGATGGTCCGGCAGATCGACCTGCTGGACGCCTACGCCGCGGCGGTCTTCTCCGACAACGTCAAGGCCGGCAAGGC
>CBFCZU010000195.1:0-8044 GCA_965602635.1 uncultured Planctomycetales bacterium
CATGGCCATCGGGGCCATCGGCGGCCTGGCGACCGAGGCCGTCGTCGCCCTGTTCCTCATGCCGTGCCTGTACGCGCTGTTCACACGAAGGCGGGAAGCAGCCTCCTTCCCGCTGCGAGGCGCAAACGGGGCCGGCGCGGATCCGCAACCGTAATTGCGCGCTTGACATATCCGCGAAGCGTGGTATAATTGTCGTCGTCGTAAACTGTTGTGACAGCGGCAGATCAGGCCGCCGTGGCCAGGGACTGCCGCGTTCGGAGGTTCAAGGACGGTCCTTCGCGCTCGTCACGGGCCGGCCCTGACGCCCTGTGTGTCCGCGCGGCCCGCCCGACCGCAAGAGACCGGAGGAAAGAGAATGTCAATGCTTCGAAGGTTGCCAGTCGTCGTTTCGGTCCTGCTTGTCCTGTCCGTGGCCTGTCCGGCGGCGGTGTGGAACTGCTCGAGCGTCATCCAGATCGAGAACGCCACGCGGTTCTACAACCCCGGCGATGAGATCATCATCGCTGCCGCCCCCAGCCCGTACATCATGCAGGCGGAGCTTCAGTTCCAGAACGGGGCCGTGACCATGCGAGGGGCGACCGGCAACTGGGACGACGTGATCCTCCAAGGCCCGGGCATGAACATCAGCACCGGCCCGCGGAACATCATCCACGTCTGGAGCGACGACGTGACCATCGAGAGCCTGACGGTCTCGGAGTGCGTCTGGAACGGCATCCAGATCCACGGCGAGGGCAACCCCGACCGCACCGTCATCCGGAACGTGCACACGCTGAACATCGGCGAGCGGCACATCAAGGTCTCCAAAGGGAGCATAGCCAATGCCGTGAACGACGTGCTCATCGAGAACTGCCTGCTGGAGCAGACCTACGCCCAGAACGATGGGAACTACATCGGCGGCATCGACGCGATGGTGCTGAAGAACCCGATTATCCGCAACAACGAGTTCCGCAACATCCAGGGGCAGACCGGCGAGGGTCGCGCGGCCATCTTCCTGTGGCAGGGGATCGTCAATCCCACGGTCGAGGGCAACGTGATCTACGATTGCGACCGCGGCATCGCCATGGGCAACCCCAGCTACACCAACCCCGACAACCTCGTCGGCGGGATCGTCCGCAACAACTTCGTCAGCCTCGCCAACGAGATCAACCTGGAGCTGATCGCCACGACCGATCTGAAGGTGTACAACAACACCCTCTACGCGTCCGGGTCGAGCTACGGGCGCAGCGTGAGCATGGAGAGCTTCACCACCTCGGGGCTGGAGCTGATTAACAACCTGATCTACGGGAACATCATGGACCGCGGGATACCGTTCGTCTCGGCCAACAACATCACGGGCTCGACGGCGAGCGCCAGCTGGTTCGTGGACATGCCTAACGGCGAGCTGCACCTGACCGAGCTGGCGATCGGCGCGCTCGACGCGGCCGGGCTGCTGGCGGAGGTCTTCGATGACATCGACGGCGGCCCGCGCCCGGTGGGGGCGTTCCCGGACATTGGCGCCGATGAGTACGGCTCGCCCGCCGGCGACGCCGACTACGACGGACTCGTGGACGGGCTCGACTACGTCATCTGGTCGAACAACTACGGGCTCAGCGGCGACTGGGGCGACGCCGACTTCAGCGGCGACGACCTCGTGGACGGGCTCGACTACGTCATCTGGTCGAACAACTACGGCTTCGGCTTACCGCCGTCGCTGGGCGGCGCGGTGCCCGAGCCGGGTACATTGTCATTGCTGGCCCTGGCGTCGGTGGCGCTGCTCCGGCGGCGCCGGCGGGCGTGAGACTATCGAGCCGGTGTGGGCAAGCGCCATTGGGGGACGGTTCCCAGGCAGCGCGCGTCCTCAATTCAATCTGTCCATCGGCTCGGCGGCCCAGCCAATTTACCATCGCACGCGCTACGAACCCCGGCCCGTAGTGGCCGAAGGGGGCAGCGAGACGGAATCCGTGCGCTTGACATATTCGCGAGGCGCGGTACAATCCTCCTTGCCGTAAACGGTTGTGATAGGGGCAGATCAGGCCGCCATGGCCAAGGCCTGTCGCACTTGGTGATTCGAGGACGGTCCTTCGCGCTCGGCACCGGACGCACCGGACACCGTGGGTGTCTGCGCGGCCCGCCCGAGCGTAAGAGACCGGAGGAAAGAAAATGTCGCTGCTTCGAAGATTTGCAGTCATCGTAGCGGTCCTGCTTGTCCTGTCCGCGTCCTGTCCGGCGGCGGTGTGGAACGTCTCGACGGTCAACCAGATCGAGAACGCCACGCGGTTCTACAACCCCGGCGATGAGATCATCATCGCCTCCGGCCTGTACAACATGCAGGCGGAGCTTCAGCTCCAGAACGGGGCCGTGACCATGCGGGGGGCGACGGGCAACCGCGGCGACGTGATCCTCCAAGGCCCGGGCATGAACGTCTATGCCGGCCCGCGGAACATCATTCACGTCTGGAGCGACGACGTGACCATCGAGAGCCTGACGGTCTCGGAATGCTTCTGGAACGGCATCCAGATCCACGGCGAGAACAACCCCGACCGGACGGTCATCCGCAACGTGCACACGCTCAACATCGGCGAGCGCCACATCAAGGGCTCCAAAGGGAGCATCGCCAATGCCGTGAACGACGTGCTCATCGAGAACTGCCTGCTGGAGCAGAACAAGGTCAACACCGACGGGAACTACATCGGCGGCATCGACTGCATGGTGCTGAAGAACCCGATCATCCGCAATAACGAGTTCCGCAACATCCAGGGGCTCACGGGCGAGGGTCGCGCGGCCATCTTCCTGTGGCAGGGGATCGTCAACCCCACCGTCGAGGGCAACGTGATCTACGATTGCGACCGCGGCATCTCCATGGGCAACCCCAGCTACACCAGCCCCGACAACATCGTCGGCGGCATCGTCCGCAACAACTTCGTCAGCTCCTCCAACGAGATCAACCTGGAGCTGGTCGCCACGGTCGATCTGAAGGTCTACAACAACACCCTCGGCCCGGGGTCGAACTACTTCCGCTGCGTG
Organism: uncultured Planctomycetales bacterium; assembly: GCA_965602635.1. GTDB lineage: Bacteria > Planctomycetota > Phycisphaerae > SM23-33 > SM23-33 > CBFCZU01. The sequence continues at coordinate 3,004 of CBFCZU010000195.1, forward strand.
AGCATGGATGGCCTCACCACCACCTCGGGGCTGGAGCTGATAAACAACCTGATCTACGGTGAGATCATGGACCGCGGGATCCCGTTCGTCTCGGCCAACAATATCACGGGCGGAACGGCCCACCCGGGCTGGTACGTCGATGCCGCCACCGGCGACCTGCACTTGACCGAGCTGGCGACCGGCGCGATCGACGGCGGACTGACCCTCGGCGACGTGCTGGTGGACATCGACGGCGGCCCGCGCACGGTGGGGCTCTTTCCCGACATCGGCGCCGATGAGTACGGCTCGCCCGCCGGCGACGCCGACTACGACGGACTCGTGGACGGGCTCGACTACGTCATCTGGTCGAACAACTACGGGCTCAGCGGCGACTGGGGCGACGCCGACTTCAGCGGCGACGACCTCGTGGACGGGCTCGACTACGTCATCTGGTCGAACAACTACGGCTTCGGCTTACCGCCGTCGCTGGGCGGCGCGGTGCCCGAGCCGGGTACATTGTCATTGCTGGCCCTGGCGTCGGTGGCGCTGCTTCGACGCCGGCGCGGGCGCTGACACTGTCGAGGCGGCGAGGGCGGACGCCATTGCGGGACGGACCGATCGCTTGCCCTGAGCGGCTCGGCGGGCTATTGAAGTACCATCGTCGCGAGGCGCCGCCCCGGCTGGGATGGCTCTCCGGCCGTGTTGAGGAAGGGGCTCCCACGGTGTCCCGTCTGGAACGACTCAGCGCCGACATCCTGAGACCCTTCGTCGGTCGCGCCCTGGGGTGTGAGATCGACGGGCTGATCGAGTGGGACCATCAGGTCCTCAAGGGGTCCTGGGAAGGGGCCGGGAACCTCGTAACCCGCGTCACGGGCAGGGCCATCGCCGACGGGCGCGAGCACTCCTGGTCGCTCATCTTGAAGATTCCCCGACCGGTCCGGCCGCACGTCGATCGCTGGCAGCGTGAGCCGCTCATGTACGGCTCGGGCGTGCTCGACGACCTCCCCGGCCCCATGGCGGCGCCGCGTTGCCTGGGCGTCGAGGAACCGCCAGGCGATGAGCCGTGGATCTGGATGACGGACGTGGCCGGGATCCCCAGCACGGATTGGCCCATGGAGCGTTTCTACCGCGCCCTCAGACACCTGGGCGAGTGCCAGGGGGCGTACCTCTGCGGCAAGGGGCTTCCCGAGGACGACTGGTTCGACACGAGCTGGTGGCTTCGTAAGCACGCCGTGGAAGGCCACAAGAGGACCCAACGGGGCTTGGCCGCCGCCAAGGACCATCCCGTGGCCGCCAGGGTCTTTGACGGTGATCGCGGCAAGGGCCTGCTGGCACTGTTCGATCAGCGGGGTGCCCTGCTTGACGCCCTTGAGCGGCTGCCGCTGACCCTTACTCACGGCGACCTGAACCAGTCGAACATGATCGCACCAGACGGCTCCGATGAGCGGACGGTCGTCGTGGACTGGCACTTCGCCGGCAGCGGCGCCATCGGCTTCGACGTGGTCACTCTCATCGCCTGCGCTGCCGTCTTCGACGGTCCGAAACTCGGGCGGGTCGATGAGGTCACCGAGCCGGCCATTGGTGCCTATCTTGAGGGGCTTCGGCAGTCGGGCTGGGAGGGGGACGATCGCCTCGCCCGTTTCGGATGCCTGGGCAACCTGGCCGTTCGGATCACCTCGGGCATCCCCGATCTCGTTTCCCGCACCATTGAGGAGGGGCACTTCCAGATCCGCGATCCCCAGCGCCTGGAGGAGAGAACGAGGCATTACGCGGAGTGTCTGGACTACCTGCTGGGATTGGCCCAAGAGACTGAGCATCTTCTCGCTCGGGTGCTGTAGCCCGCTGCGGCCCCGCCGCTGCGCCTGTTCGGGCAGGACCATTTCCCGCGTGCATGACCACTCGGAGACTATGGTTTCATCTCGACCGGACTGTCACTCCTTGCCCTTCTTCCTGGTCAGCACCAGCCGGTTGCCCCATCCCTTCCGGCCGACGGTGACCTTCGGCACAGTGACCAGGCCGTGCTCGTCGGCGGTCACTTCGCCTTCGGCGATCTTCTTCATCGCGTCGGGGTCGGAGCAATCGAGGTTCCGCCAGTGGACCGCCTGGCCGGGCTTGAGCCTGAACTTCCGGCAGCGGCGGGGGGTCACGTCGACGGTGGCGGTCTCGCCGGTCCACTCGGAGAACTTGTTGTCGTGCAGGCGCAGGCAGATGGCCCAGCGGCCGGCTTCGTCGACGACGTCGTCCTCTGTCCGCTTGGCGTCGAAGTCCCGCCCCCGGCTCGACCAGGCGAAGTGGCCGTTCCACGTGCCGCGAGGCAGGCCGTCGCAGATGAGGAAGCTCATCCTGCGCTTGCCGGCCTCCTCAGACTTCTCGCCCTCCGTCGGCTCGCGCTTGAGCTTGGCCTTCATCTGGCCGAGCGTCCAGCGGGTCAGCTTCGGGCGGTACTTCAGCATATCCCCCTCGGCGACGGTCAGCGCCTTGGCGGTGTTGCTCTTGATCGTGAACCACTTCCTCGTGAGGTGGGTCGCGCCCAGCACCAGCGTCTTGCCTGCCAGGTTGGGCGCGAAGGAGCCTTTGGCGATGGTAAGGGTCTTCTCGGTCAGCTTGGCGGCCTTGCCCATCATCCGGAAGCCGCTGCGCATCGGCGTGTTGCAGGAAGCGTTGGCCAGAGCGGGCAGCGACTCGTCCAGCCGCATGTTCAGGTAGCTCATGGGCCCGCCCGAGCCCAGCGTGCTTGCGTGGCCGACCATTTCCCAGCCGGCGGCGTAGGGGTGCTTGCCCTTCTCCAGGCCGCGCCAATAGTCGGGCACGCTGTGGAAGGTGATCACGCCATCGACCATGCCGTTGGCGATGTCGAGGTAAGGGGTGTCTATCTCCGGGTGCTCCGCCAGCCACTTGGGCATGTTGAGGACGTCGTAGACGCCGCGGCCCTCGTTGGTCGGGTCATTACGTTCCAGCGGCCCGACCTTCGCCCGGATGTTGTTGTGCCAACTGTTGTGCTTGGGCGGCAGCGCCCAGTTGGTGATGCCCTTGCATCCCCAGGCGCCGGCGAAGACATCGCCGTGCCGCATGCCGAAAACGTTCACGCCGCTGCCGCCCATGGAGCCGCCGAAGACGCTGACGCGCATGGGGTCGACGCGGGCGGGGAAGTTGCGCGGGCCCTTCTTGATCCACTCGACGGCCTGGAGGACGCGCTGCTCGGTGAAGTTGACGACCTTGCCCTTCACGGGGTGGCGTGCGTACCGCCCGCCCTCCACTTTCGGCATGGCGTCGCTGTAGCCGTACCACCAGGTGAGGTGGTAGTCCAGCAGCCGCAGGTTCACGTGCGTCCTCGGGTGGCAGTAGGGAATGTCCCATCCCTGCCAGGCCGTGTACGCGTGCAGCCGGACCGACAGGCCGAAGGGTGGCTTGGTGCCGCGGGCCCGCTTCGGGTCGGGGACGCGGACATGAAACACGTGGGCGTAGCCCTCCCAGTTGTCGTCAACCTTGTCGGGGTTCCAGGTCTCGAAGTCGGTGAAGAACAGGTACGCGAAGTACCGGTCGTCGTATTTCTGAAGGCGGATGGCGCCGGGCGTTTCGACGGCCTCGACCAGCGGCGCCTTGAGGCTGTTGACGCCCGCGGCGACACCCGCGTCCTCCTTGCCGTCGCGCTCGACGGTGACGGCGTAACAGGAGTTGCCCGCCTCCTTGACCGTCCGCACGAACACGCCCGTGCCGGCCGGGAGAATCTTGCCCGCGCCGTCGTCGTCCTCGATCTGGATGCCGGCCGACCACTTGTACTTGGCGAGGATCTTCTTGAGCCTCGGGTGGGCGTCGGCCAGGAACCGGTACTCCCTCGAGCCTTCGGGGATCTTCGCGATGAAGGTCGCCTGCTCGAGGTTCTCCGCGGTGATCGGCCTGTCGGCGGCGTACACCCTGTACCATTCGCCCTTGACCGATTCGTCCTCCTTCCAGGTGAGGAACGTCTGGCCTTCGCGATGGAACGCCTTGAGCGCCGTCACGCCGGCGTCGGCGGGCAGCGGCTTGGGCAGCAGCCCCAGCGCCGCCACGACGGCGAGCAACACGGCCCGATCCGCGCCGCGCCCGATGCGGTCGCTGACGTTAGCGCTCGGTGTCTCCGACATGCTCTTTTCCTCCAGAACGATTCGGTTCGGCCCCACGCTCCCGACGTGGCCACATGCCCAGGACCGTCCTGGGGGCCGAACGTCATTGTCCGCTGGCCTCGCGGCCGGTCGTGAGGTAGGCCGCCAAGGCAGTGGCGATGGTGTCCATTGGGTTGTAAAGGGCGGAGCAAAGCGTCCGTGCGCCGGGTCCGCCGCTGTTGCTGATCCAAACGGTGTACGAGTCGCCTTGCCAAGCCGAGGCGCTGCTGCGCGGCAGCCGCGTGTGGATCTGATGCAGGCGCGCAGCGACGCGCGAAGCGACAAGCCGCCGCGTCTTACTCCGCCGGCTGCGCGGCGGGGGGCTTGGCCTTCGCTGCCTTGCGCCCGGGTTTGGGTTTCTCGGCGGTCTTCATCGTGGCTTGCTCGAGGATCTTCTTGGCGGCCATGTCCGTGAGGCTGCTCTTGGGGTCGGTCCAGAGCGTGCCGGACCCGGCGTATCGGTACTCGATCTGGATGTCCGACGGCAGCGATTCGGCGAAGATGGCCAGGTTGTATGGCCCCGCCCCGCCATAGGCCTCGATGAGCAGTTCCAGCCGCTTGGCCTCGGCCTTCTTGGTGGCCTCGATGACGTTGGCGTCGGCCTGCCCGATGATCTTGACCGTCTGGGCCTCCTTTTCGGCGGCCTGCTTGAGCAGGGCGGCAACTTCGCGGTCGGCCTCGGCCTTGGTCTCATCGGCCTTCTTGTGCCCGCGCTCCTCTTCCTCGCGCACGAGGGCCTCGGTCTCGGCGTCGAAGTCCTTGACGGCCACGTCGACCATCTTCTCGGCCCGTTCCAGCTGCGCGGCCACCGTATCACGCTGCTGCACTATCCGCAGCGTCTCCATTTCCTCCTCCGCGAGCATTTGGGCCTGGATGGTGGCCTTGATGTCCTCGGCCGGGTGGAAGCCGCGCACCAGCGC
>CBFCZU010000196.1:0-7949 GCA_965602635.1 uncultured Planctomycetales bacterium
TGGCTATCGTTCCCGGCCATCGGGGGGAACCTGATGCCCACCTACGCCTTCGGGCTGCTGATGCTGGGGCTGCTGGTGGTCAACCCGCTGCTGCGGCTGGTGGGGCGGTGGCACTTCAAGTCGTCCGAATGGGTGGTGATCCTCGCGCTGGTGCTGATGGGCAGCGTCATCGGCGGCTCGGGGCTGATGTGGGTCTTCCCGCACCCGATCGTCACGCCGCTGTGGGACTACATGGAGATACCCGGCTGGCGGGTGGCGAACCTGCTCCAGTACGTCCCGCCCGCGATGCTGGTCGACGCCGAGCCGGGCTCGGAGGTGGTCAGGGACTACATGCAGGGCCTGGCCGGGGAGGGCAAGACGCTGCCGATCGGGCGCGTGCCGTGGGCGAGCTGGGCGCCGACGCTGGGCTTCTGGTTCTCCGTGCTGGGGCTGAACTTCATCGCCGGGCTGGCGGCGGTCGTGGTGGTCCACCGCCAGTGGAGCAAGCGGGAGCTGCTGGCCCTGCCGATAGCCTCGGTCACCAACGAGCTGGTCGCCGCCCCGGCGGCCGGGAGGCTCTTCAACAACACGCTACGGGGGCGCCCCTTCTGGATGGGCTTCTGCCTGGCGTTCGCCGTGCTGGGGCTCAACGGGCTGCACGCCTGGTGGCCGGAGGTCCCCGCCGTCCCGATGGGGATCAACTTCACCCCGCTGCGCGACATGCTGGGGGCGGTCGGCAGGGTGCCGTGGGTCAACGTCCTCGACATGCGCTTCTACTTCACCGCGGTGGGGCTGGCGTTCCTGCTGACCTCCGAGGTGTCGCTGTCGATCGGGCTGAGCGGCTGGCTGTACGTCCTTGCGGCCGCGCCGCTGGTGGCCGCCGGCGTTGACATGCGCTCGGACGTCCTCGGCGGCGGGCTGCCGTCGTTCATGCACTTCGGGGCGTACGTGGCCCTTGCCGTCGTCGTGCTATACCTGGGGCGGCGGTTCTACTGGTCGCTGCTGCGCCGGGCGGCCTGGCTGGGCCGAGGCGCCGACGTCCTGCCGCGCGAGGTCACCGCCTGCCGAATCCTCATCCTCGCCATCGCCGCGCTGGTCGGGTTGTTGTGCTGGGTGGGGCTGCACCCGCTGCTGGCGCTGGCGTTCGTCCTCATGACCGGCATGCTGTTCCTGATGATCGGGCGGATCAACGCGGCGACGGGGCTGTTCATCCTCCAGCCGTTCTGGCAGCCGGTGGCCGTGCTGCTGGCCATCTTCGGGCCATTCGCCCTGGGCCCCCACGCCCTGATCATGCTGGCCATGCTCTCGGTGGTGGTGACGCTCGACCCTCGCATCGCCGCGGTGCCGCTGGCGATCAATGCCCTCCGCGTCGGCGAGCTTCAGAAGATCAGGCCCGGCCGCCTGGCCGGATGGATGGGCGCGGGGATCATAATCGCCATGGTCGTGGCCGTGCCCGTCACCGTGTACCTGCTATACGACCTGGGCGTCAGCGGCATGGCGAGCGGCGGTACCCGCTGGGCCCTTACGGTCGCCCGGATGCCGTTCCAGATGCTCAAGGGGTCGGTCAACGAGCTTGCGTCGATGGATGCCCTCCAGGCCGCCAGCGAACGCACGGGCCTGTCGCGGCTCTTCGGCTCGGCCACGCCGGCCAATCACTTCTACCTGGCCGCGGGAATTGGCTTTGGCCTGGTGCTGGCGTGCTACTGGCTGAGGCTGAGGTTCCGCCGCTGGCCGCTGCACCCGATGCTGTTCCTGGTCTGGGGCTCGTTCTGGACGACCCAGTTCGCCCCCTCGTTCCTGCTGGCCTGGTTCATCAAGGCGCAGGTGATGCGCTACGGCGGGATGTCCTTCTACCGCCGGGCGCGCGGGTTCTTCATCGGGCTGATGGCGGGCGAGTTCACGGCCGGGATCCTCTGGGGCCTCATCGCCGTGGCGTACTACCTATTCAGCGGCAGCGCCGGGCCGAGCTTCACCGTCAGCCCCTGACCGCGCGGCGGCGGGTCGGTTTCCACGATTGACCTCTCCCCGGCAGCTGTGATACAAGGCCTGGGCTGCATTCGCGACCGGGAGCGAGGATCGCATGAAAGTGCAGGGCAAGGACTACCGGACGGTCTGGATGGAAGGCTCGGCCGTCAAGACGATCAATCAGCCGCTGCTGCCTCACGCCTTCGAGATCGTCTCACTGGCGACGCACCGCGACACGGCCGAGGCCATCAGGACCATGGTCCTGCGCGGGGCGGGCGCGATCGGGGCGGCGGGGGGCTTCGGCATGGCGCAGGTCTTCGCCGAGGCCCCGCCCGCGGGGGCCGATCGGCGCGAGTACGTCCAGCGCGGCTACGAGACTCTCCGCGACACCCGCCCGACTGCCCAGGACCTGTTCTACGCCCTGGATCGGGTGCGGGGGGCGGGTGAGGCGGCGTCGGATGCCCAGGCCGCAGCCGCGGCCGCCGGCGAGGCCCAGGCCATCGCCGACGAGTACGTCGAGGCCGGGAGGCGCATCGGCGAGAACGGAGCGCCCCTCATCGCCGACGGCGCGAGTGTGCTGACGCACTGCAACGCCGGCTGGCTGGCGTTCGTTGACTGGGGCTCGGCCCTGGCGCCGGTCTACTTCGCCCACCGCGCCGGGCGGCGGGTGAGCGTCCTGGCCGACGAGACCCGCCCCCGCGCCCAGGGCGCCAGGCTGACGGCGTGGGAGCTGGCACAGGAGGGCGTGCCCGTGGAGATCATCGCCGACAACGCCGCCGGGCTGCTCATGCGCCGCGGCGAGGTGGACCTGGTCATCGTCGGCGCCGACCGGATCGCCGCCAACGGCGACGTGGCCAACAAGATAGGCACCTACGAGAAGGCCCTGTGCGCCGAGGCCAACGGCGTGCCGTTCTACGTGGCGGCCCCGCTGAGCACGTTCGACGCCGACTGCCCGGACGGGTCGGGCATCCCGATCGAGCAGCGCGACGGCGACGAGGTGCTCTACGCCTACGGGCTCGACGACCAGGGCCGGCGCGCACGCGTGCGGCTGGCGCCCGAGGGCGTGGGGGCGCGGAACCCGGCCTTCGACGTGACCCCGGCCGGGCTCATTACGGGAATCATCACCGAGAGGGGCATTGTCAAGCCCCGTGCGGACGATATCGCCAGCGTTACGACTGGCGGGAGAAACTGAAGGAAGGAAGCCAATGACTTCGCAGAGCGAATGGCGTCTGGAGACGGGCAACGAGTGGGTCTCGCGCGATCCCTTCGGGGTGGTCAAGCCGGCCGACGTCTCGAAAGAGCAGTTCCCGGTCGCCGGTGACGGCGGCGTGCGGCTGCGGGCGGCGCGGAACGGCTACGCGTCGCTGCGCCTGTGGGTGGTCGGGTCGGGCGAGTACCGCCTCTCGGCCCAGATGGCCGGGCCGGTCGAGGTCGATCTCTTCAAGGCCTGGTATCACAAGATGGCGCCCGGGAAGGAGGCCGAGGAACCGAGGTACTGCGTCGATGCCCTCCTGCCGGTGGCGGGCGGGTCGCTCCAGCAGTTGCCCGACCCGGACAACGCCGTCGCCGGGCAGACGCACCAGGAGTACTGGATCGACGTCTTCGTCCCCGCCGACGCGCCGGTGGGGCCGGCCGAGGGGCGCCTCACCCTGGCCGCTGACGCCGAGCGGGTGGAGCTGCCCCTGACCGTCGAGGTGCTCGATGCGGTCATCCCAGACGAGGACGCGGTCATCTGCGACCACAACTCCTACGGCTGCCGGTGGATCGAGGGCATGTACCCCAGCGTCTTCGCCGGCCTGGACGGCGACGATCGATGGGACGCGATCATCGAGATACTGCACCACTACTACCGCATCTGCCACGAGCACCGGGGCATGCTCAGCAACCTCGGGTCCGGGCACGCCGGCACGATCGACGAGGTCTACGTCCCGACCCTCTCGGGGGCCGGGGCCGGCAAGGGCATCGAGGACTGGACGCTCTTCGACAGGCACTACGCCGCCCTGCTCGACGGGACGGCCTTCGCCACCGCCGGGCCCGGCGCCCCGGCACCGCGCCGCCCGGCAAGGCCCGTGTGGGGGTTCTACTCGCCCATCCACGTTGACTGGCCGGGCGACTACCTCTGGTGGGGGCGAGAGGGATACGAGGTCGAGTTCACGCGCTGCGTCGGGCAGTTCGACAAGCACTTCCGCGACAAGGGCTGGCTGACCACGCGACCCTACCTCTACCTGAACCACAAGAAGCGCTACCGCTGGTACGAGTGGGACGGCGACGAGCCCAAGTACGCCAAGGACGACGTGTACTTCCTGGAGATGGGCCGGCTGCTCAAGAAGGCCGTCGGCGACACGCCCGTGCCCTGGCTGTTCCGCATGGACGCGAGCTGGCAGATGGCCAGCCACTTCACCAAGTTCGCCGGGACGGTCGATTACTGGGTCTGCGGCGGGTTCGCCAACTGGTATCCCGAACAGATCAAGCAGACGATCGCCCGCGGCGACACGGTCTGGACCTACAGCGGCACGCCGGCGATCGACCAGACCAGCGCTGCCCTGCTGGAGCACGTCTGGCGGATGTGGGCGCGCGGCGTGGGCGGGCACTGCGAGTGGCTGACCGTCAGGCCCGGGCCCGACCCGTGGCTCAACTGCGACGGGGCCGAGACGGGCATGATCTATCCCGGCGAGCGGTTCGGCATTGCCGGGCCGATCCCGTCGGCGCGGCTGAAGATACAGCGCAACGCCGTCCAGGACGTCAACCTGATAGACGCCCGCGCCCGGGCCGAGGGGCGGCTCGAGGAGGTCCGCTCGGCCATGGGCGACAGCACGCCGGTGACGCTCTGGCGGGACCCGCCGCCGGTGGTCCTGGCCGAGCCGCCGGAGAACTGGGACAGCATCAACCTGTCAGCCACTCAGGACGACAACATGGCCCGGCACGCCGGGCTGGACGCCCTGTGGTGGGCCCCGATCCGCCGGGCCGCCATGGGCCAGGAGGCAAAGTCATGACCGAAGCCACCGCCAATGCCGACGCCCTGCTGGCAGAGCTGACCCGGCTGGGCGAAATCGCCGCCGGAATCCTCGACGGCGAGGAGGTCAAGCGCATCATCACCGAAAGGGCGATGCACTACATCGCCAACCCCAAACCTGAGCACAGGTATCTGGGCGGCGATTACTTCGACGTGGACCACGAGCTGTTCGGGCGGACCAAGCGGCTGATGATAAGGATCGCCCGCCTGTCGGATGCGCAGGTCAGCACGTCGGCCTGGGTGCCGGTGCCGGGCCAGGCCAAGGTGACCGTGGCCGTGCACAACGGCGTGCGACACCGCTACTACGACTTCGGGCAGGAGTCGGCGGAGACCCCGCGGGAGATGCAGGAGGCCTTCGGGACCGGCGAGATCGTGCGGGTCGCCCCCGAGTCCGACCGGGCGGTGGCGACGGTACTTGCGCCGGTTCGCGACAGCCTCGGAGAGGTGGTGGCGGTGATCGAGCTGACCGCGCCGCTCGAAGGCCAGGCCCCGGCTTGGTCGTGACGGCGCCAAGCCGCGGCGGGCGGCTCAGAACGTTCTGGAGAGAGCAGGATGGCCATCCCAACGCTCCGCAATTACGTCGGCGGCAAGTGGGTCGGTTCGGCGGCCCGCGAGTCCCTTGACGTCCGCAACCCCAGCACCGGCGCGGTGATCGCCAAGGTACCGCTGTCGCCGCCGGCCGAGGCCGATGACGCGGTGGCGGCCGCCGCCGAGGCCTTTCCCGCCTGGGCCGCAACCCCGGTCGCCAAGCGGTGCGAGGCGATCCTCCGGCTGGCGGTGGCGCTGCGCGACAACGAGGACGCCGTCGCCAGGACGCTCGTCGAGGAGATGGGCAAGTCGCTCCCCGACGCCCGCGCCGAGATGAAGCGGGCGATCGAGAACTGCCAGGTCGCCGCCGGCATGCCCGTCCTCCAGCAGGGCGAGAAGCTCGTGGGCGTCTCGGCCGGCATCGACGGCGAGGTGGTGCGGCTGCCGCTGGGCGTCTTCGCCATGATCGCGCCCTTCAACTTCCCGGCCATGGTCCCGTTCTGGTTCCTGCCGTACGCCATCGCCGCCGGCAACACCTATGTGCTGAAACCCTCCGAGCAGGTCCCGTGCACGATGCAGGCGATCGCCGCCCTCATCGACCGCGCCGGCGTGCCGGCGGGCGTCTTCAACATGGTCAACGGCGACAAGGCCGTCGCCAACGCACTGATGGACTCGCCTCAGGTCAAGGGCGTCTCGATGGTCGGCTCGACGGCCGTCTGCCGCATCGTGGCCGAGAAGTGCGCGAAGGCCAACAGGCGATTCCAGGCAATGGGAAGCGCCAAGAACCACCTGGTCGTCATGCCCGACGCCAACATGGAGCAGGTCGTCCGCAACATGATCACCTCCTGCTTCGGCTGCGCGGGCCAGCGGTGCATGGCCGCCTCCGCGATCGTCTGCGTCGGGGAGCGGACGCACGCCCAGGTCGTCGAGCGGTTCGTGGCCGCGGCCGGACGCGTGCCGGTGGCCGACCCACTCGACCCGGCCTACGCCGACGAGGGCGTGCTGATCGGACCGGTGATCTCCGCCGCCGCCAGGGAGAGGATACTGGCGCTGATCGCCGATGGCCTGGACGAGGGCGCCACCCTCGCGCTGGACGGGCGCCGCGTCGTCGTCGAGGGCCGCGAGAGCGGGCATTTCATCGGCCCGACGGTCTTCGTGGACGTCCGGCCGGGGATGAAGATACACCGCACCGAGATCTTCGGCCCGGTGGTCGTGATCCTCAAGGCCGACTCGCTCGACGAGGCCATCGCCATCATCAACGCCCACGAGTACGGCAACGGGGCGTCGATCTATACTCGCAGCGGCCACTACGCCCGCAGGTTCAAGATCGAGACCGAGTGCGGCATGATCGGCGTGAACGTGGGCATCCCCGCCCCGGCGTCGTACCTGCCGTTCGGCGGGATGAAGGCGTCGCTCTTCGCCGACGTCAAGACCCAGGCACGCGCGGCCGTGAGGTTCTTCACCGAAGAGAAGATTATCACCGAGAGGTACTGGCCCGAAGACTGATCGAGGAGGTCAACATGCCCGGTAAGCCTAAAGTCACCGTCGTCGGGGCGGGCAAGGGCGGCCCGTCAATGGTCGCGCACCTGATGTCGATGGGCTTCGACGTGAAGCTCTACGAGCAGCCGGCCTTCGCCAGCAAGCTCAGGCCCTTCGTCAAGCGCGGCGGCATCCGTTGCGCCGGCGAGGTCAAGGGCTTCTTTAAGCCCGCGGCCATGACCACCGACGCCGAGGAGGCCGTTGCCGACGCGGACGTCGTCATGGTCGCCGCCATGGCCATGGGCCACGACGCCATCGTCCGCACCGTCCTCCCGCACATGAAGGACGGCTCGCTGCTGGCGTTCAACACCGGCTACTACGCCGCCCTGCGCTTCTGGCCGAGGGTCAGGAGGCTCAAGCGGCGCGTCATGCTCGCCGAGACCGACATCCTGCCCTACCTCTGCCTGCGCACCGGCCCGCACAGCGTCCGCATCGACGGCATCAAGAAGGAGCTGGGCGTCGCCACCATCCCCGCTACCGACACCCGCCGGGCGGTCAACCTGCTCAACAAGACGAAGATCCTCCGCTTCTTCGCCCGCCGCCACGCCCTGGAAGTCTCGCTGGCCAGCATGAACCTGCTCTTCCACGCGCCGATCGTCCTGTTCAACCTCGCCGCCAGCGAGAACACCAAGGGCAACTACGTCTTCTACCGCGACGGCGTCTCGCCCGGCATCGGGCGGATCATCCAGGCCATGGACGACGAGCGCGTCGCCATCGGCAGGAAGCTGGGCGTGAGGCTGATCGACTGCGTCAAGCTGATGAAGATCTGGTACGCGAAGTACCGCGTCCGGGGCGAGACGATCGACAAGATCCTGCGCAGCAACCTGGCCTACGCCAAGGACGTCTTTCCCATGCCGAGCGTCCGCGGGTTCGCGGTCTTCCACCAGGACCTCGCCTATGGCCTGCCGCCGGTCATCGAGCTGGG
>CBFCZU010000197.1:0-7938 GCA_965602635.1 uncultured Planctomycetales bacterium
ACCGCCACAGCAACTTCCAGAACTGGTGCACCTGCGAGAACTCCGACATGTTCACGTACGTCGGGTGCCACTACGTTGACCTGGTGCACTTCATCACCGGCCTGCTGCCCAGCAGCGTGTCGCTCTACGGCGTCGTCGAGAAATACCCCAACGGCAACGAGGGCTACCTGTGGACCGACGGGAGGGTGACGTGGGAGAACGAAGCGTTCCTGAGCGTGCTCAACGGCATGGGCTACCCCGACGCCGGCCCCGGCGGCAACAGCCAGGGGATTACCATGTTCTGTGACGGGCCCGCCGACGGCTGCCTGATCCGCCACAGCGACCAGTACCGCGGCGTCGTCCACTCCTACACCGAGGCCGCCCCAGAGGCGGGCGAGACGGTGTACGCCGAGCCCAACCCCGATTACTTCCGCCTGCTGGACCTAGGCGACGGCGGGCTCACCCCCGTCGGCTACGGGCACCGATCGGTGGAGTTCATCATCAACACCATCCTGCGAGTCGAGGCCGAGGGCGGCGACGACCTGGCCAAGCGCAGGGGGCTCCTGAAGAAGATCGACCAGGCCGGCATCGTCGCCACCGCCGCCAACAGCAGCTACAACGAGCTGGTCGTCGAGGCCGGGCGAATGTCGCTCGCCAACGGCGGCAAGGAAGCCGTCATCGAATACGGAGACAAACCCCACGTGCATCTGCGGTGAGCCCCTGGCGCGCATGCCGCAGAGACATCATCGAGAGCATCGCAATGGCAACCAAAGAGTTCCCCCTGGTCCCCGAGGACGTCAAGCCCGTCGAGACGCCGTATCGCCGCGTTCAGACGCAACTGCCCGTGCCGGAGTCGGTGGAGACGCTGAAGCGCATGCGCGACCTCGAGCCGCGCTCCATGGGCGGCCAGCCGCCGATCATCTGGCACCACGGCAGCGGCGAGCGGGTGTTCGACCCGTACGGCAACATGTTCCTGGACTTCTCGTCCGGGGTGCTGGTGACCGCCAGCGGGCACGGGCATCCGCGGATCTGCAAGGCCATCGCCGACATGGCAGGCCAGGGCCTCTACCACGCCTACTGCTTCCCCACCCAGGCCCGCGCCGACCTGGTGGCCAAGATCACCGCCCTGCTGCCCGAGCCGCTCGCCAAGGTCTTCCTGCTGACCACCGGCGGCGAGGCCACCGAGTGCTGCATCAAGCTGGCGCGTACCCGGGGGCTGGCGCTCGGCGGGCCGAAGAAAAGCGTGCTCGTGACCTTCGACAACGCCTTCCACGGCCGGACGATGGGCGCCCAGTGGGCCGGCGGATCGCCCGGGGCCAAGGCCTGGCTGGGCGACGGCGACGCGCGGTTCGTCCAGGTGCCCTACCCCGACGGCTTCCGCCAGAAGGACGTCTCCTTCGACGTGTTCGCCAGGTCTCTCGCCGAGCAAGGCATCAGCCCCGACGACGTCTGCGGCGTGATGAGCGAGACCTACCAGGGCTGCAACGCCACGCTCATGCCGGCCGGGTACGCTCGCGAGCTGCGCACCTTCTGCGACGAGCACCAGGCGGCGCTGATCTTCGACGAGATCCAGGCCGGCTTCGGGCGCTGCGGCAAGCTGTTCGGGTTCATGCACTACGGCGTCGTTCCCGACCTGGTGGCCTGCGGCAAGGGCATCTCCGGCGGGATGCCGCTATCGGCGGTGCTCGGCACGCCCGAGCTGATGGACCAGTACGGGCCCGGCGAGATGACGAGCACTCACTCGGCCAACCCCGTGTGCGCCGCCGCCGCGCTGGCGAACCTCGAGACCATCGAGGCGGAGGGCCTGATCGAGCGTGCGGCCGGGCTGGGCGAGGTGCTGGCCGACGGCGCCGGCGCCATCAAGGACGCCAGCGGCGGGAAGGTTCAGCACGTGGCCTCGGCTGGGATGGTAGCGGCCCTGCAATTCACCAAGGCGGGCACCACCGAGGCGGCGCCCGACGCCGCCTGGCAGTTCACCTGGGAGGCTGTCAAGCGCGGCATCATGCTGTTCGCCCCGGTGGGCGTCGGCGGCTGCGCCGTCAAGCTCAACCCCCCGCTGGTGATCGCGGAGGAAGCGATGAAAGAGGGCCTGGCGGTTCTGGAGGAGATCGCCGCCGAGATGGCGCGGGGCTGATCGCACGCCAGAACGCGGGGCGGCGGCCGGCGGGCCGGAAGGCAACATGATATCGATTTCGACCCTTTACTGCGGCAGGAGGCTGCCGTCGCACCAGCTCCGCTACGGGCGGCCGTCCGCGGCCGGACCGGTGGTGGTGTTCAACTGCACCGCCCGGTGCAACCTCGCCTGCGCCCACTGCTACAGCGCCTCGACGGCGGCCGCCCCGGGCGATGAGCTGTCCACGGCGGACGCCAAGCGGCTGCTGGACGATCTGGCCGACGCCGGCACGCCGGTGGTGCTCTTCTCCGGCGGCGAGCCGACCCTCCGCGAGGACCTGCCCGACCTGATCGCCCACGCCGCGGGCGCGGGCATCCGGGCGGTGATATCCAGCAACGGCACGACGATCACGCCGGCGGCGGCGCGGCGCCTGGCCGACGCAGGGGCAGCCTACGTAGGCGTCAGCATCGACGGGACGGAGCAGACGCACGACAGCTTCCGCGGCTGCACGGGGTCGTTCGCGGCCGCGATGGCGGGAATCGACGCCTGCCGACACGCCGGCGTCAAGGTCGGACTGCGGATGACACTGACCAGACGCAACGCCGACCAGGTCGAGCACGTCTTCGGGCTGCTCACCGCCCACGAGATCCCGCGCGTCTGCTTCTACCACCTCGTGTACGTCGGCCGGGGGGCGGGACTCCGCGGCGACGACCTCTCCCCCGACCAACGCCGCGACGCGCTGGACCGCATCATGGGCCTGGCCGCCGCCCACGAGCAGGTCGAGGTGCTCACTGTGGACAATCACGCCGACGGACCTTACGTGTACCTGCGGCTTCTCCGCGAGGACACCGCGCGGGCGGCCGAGGCGCTGGATCTGCTGCGGGCAAACCGCGGCAACGCCTCGGGCGTGCGTCTGGCGTGCGTCGGCCCCAACGGCAACGTCCTGCCGGATCAGTTCTCCGACGGGCAGCGGCTGGGCAACGTCCGCGACAGGCCCTTCGGCGAGATCTGGACCGACGGGTCCAGCGAGCTTCTGGCCGGGCTGCGGCGTTTCCCGCGGCAGGTGACAGGGCGGTGCGGCACGTGCCGCTGGCTGGAGGTCTGCAACGCCAACCTCCGCGCCCGGGCCGAGGCCGCCACCGGCGACTTCTGGGCATCCGACCCGAGCTGCCACTTGACGGACGAGGAGATACGCCCGCCGGCTTGACGGGAAGCAGAGCATGAACACGCCACACCAAGACGCCGCCGGCGGAGGCCAGCCCTTGCGGCTGCTCTTCTGGGAGAGCACGGCCGCGTGCAACCTTCGCTGCGTCCACTGCCGCCGGCTGGACGCGGGCGACTCAAGCGGCGAGGAGCTGACCACCGACCAGGCCCGCCGGCTGATCGACTCGGCCGCCGAGCTGGGCAGGCCCATCTTCGTCTTCTCCGGGGGCGAGCCGCTGCTGCGGGGCGACTGGGAGGCCCTCGCCGCCCACGCCCGCGCCCGGGACCTGCCGGCCGCCCTGGCGACCAACGGCACGCTCATCGACGACGCCCTAGCCGGGCGGGTTGCCGCGGCGGGCTTCAGCCGCGTCTCCGTCAGCCTGGACGCGCCCGAGGCCAAGGCACACGACGCCTTCCGGGGCGTCAGCGGCGCTTTCGACGCGGCCATCGGCGGCATAGAGGCCCTGCGCCGCGCCGACGTCGCAGTCCAGATCAACACCACCGTCTTCGCCGGCAACGCCGACCGGCTCGACGCCATGTACGCCCTGGCCGAGGGCCTCGGGGCCGTCGCCCTGCACCTGTTCGTCCTCGTCCCCGTCGGCTGCGGCCTGGAGCTGGCCGAGGGCGAGCAGATCACGCCCGCCCAGTGCGAGCAGACCCTGGAGTGGCTCTGCCGCCGCCAGGCGGCCGGCGGGCTGGAGCTGAGGGCGACGTGCGCACCGATGTACTACCGCGTGGCCGCCCAGTGGCTCGACAACAGCCCCGCCGCCGCCGGGGCCGACCGCCTCCGCGCGGGCCTCCGCAGCCGCGGGTGCCTGGCCGGGATCGCCGTCATATTCGTCTCCCACACCGGCGACGTCTTTCCCTGCGGCTACCTGCCCGTCAAGTGCGGCAGCGTACTGGACGACGACCTCCGGGAGATCTGGACCGGCTCGCCCCTGCTGGGCGAGCTGCGGAACTTCGACCTGCTGGCGGGCAAGTGCGGACGGTGCGAGTTCAAGGCCGTCTGCGGCGGCTGCCGCGCCCGCGCCTTCGCCTCGACCGACGAATGGCTGGCGCCCGACCCGCTCTGTCCATACGAGCCGCGATCACGACAATAGGAGGGCCGCCGCGGCGAGAAAGGAAGGAACGCCGATGTCCGACAAGCCGTCGATCGAGACGAAGCTTTACACGCTCAACGACGGCCGGGATGCCAGCATGCAGGACCTGCTGGACTACTTCGCCAAGCAGGGCGCGCTGCGCGTCTCGGACCTGCACCTGAAGGTCGGCTGCCCGCCGGCGTACCGGATGGACGGCGCCCTTCAGAAGCTCAGCGGCCCGCCGCTGGACGATCCCACGGTGCTGGCCCTCGCCTCAACCATGCTCGAGGAGCCGGAGCTGGACGCACTGGCGGCAGACCGGGCCGTGGACAGCTCGTACATCACAGAGAAGATGCAGTTCCGGCTCAACTGCTTCTACGAGAGCCAGGGCCTGGCCGTGGCCATAAGGGCCCTCGACGCCGAGCCCATCCCCGTCGAGAAGATCGGCTTTCCCAACAAGGTCTGGGAGGACATCGTGGACAAGCAGTGGGGCCTGGTGCTGGTGACGGGGATCACCGGGGCGGGCAAGTCAACCACCATCGCCTCGCTGATCGGGCGGATCGCCGACACACGCCCCTGCCGGATCATCACCATGGAGGACCCCATCGAGTATCGCCTCCACGGCAAGTCGGGCGTGATCTCGCAGCGCGAGGTTGGGCGCGACGTGCCCAGCTTCGCCCGCGGGCTGCGCGACTGCCTCCGCGAGGACCCCGACGTGATCTTCGTCGGCGAGATGCGCGACCGGGAGTCGGCCACCTGGACCCTGACCGCGGCCGAGACCGGGCACCTGGTCTTCTCCACGCTGCACACACGCGACGCCCGCGGCTCGGTCACGCGGCTGCTGGACATGTTCGGCGCCAATCAGCAGGACGAGGTGGCCAGCCAGCTCTCGCTCGGCCTGAGCCACATCATCTCGCAGAAACTCATACCCCGAGCCGACGGCAACGGGCGCGTCGTCGCCATGGAAATCGCCAACAACACCTACGCCATCTCGAACATCATCCGCCAGCGGAAGCTGGAACAGATGTACACCCAGCTCCAGACCAGGACCAAGGACGTCCCGGCCGAGCGGATGCTGACCCTTGAGCGGTCCTTGGCGACACTGGTCCGCGCCGGCGCGGTCACGGCCTTCGAGGCCGAGAGGTACGCCAACCACCCGGCCGCGTTCGCGGACGAGCTGAGACGCGTCGAGCAAGAGGGGCCGTAGGCGTGCTGATCGAGGTGCCGGTCATGCTGATGCTCGTCAAGATCTGCCTGAAGACACAGAACTGGTTCGGCCGGGCGGAACCCTCGGCGCCTTGAGAGTGCCACCGGGGCGGGCGGGTCAATGCGAGAGCCGCCTCGCTCGCCGGCGCCGGATAAGCGCCAGTCCGGCGAGGGCGGCGAGCAGGCCCGAGCCCGGCTCGGGCACTGACGGAGCGGCGGGACAACTCCCCTCGTAGTTGTTCGACCAGACGATGTAGTCGAGGCCGTCGACCATGTCGTCGTCAACGAAGTCGCCTTGCTCCCACTCCGTGCCGGTCAGATAGTTGTTCGACCAGGCGATGTAGTCGAGTCCATCAACGCAGTCGTCGAGGTTCGCGTCGCCGCGTTTGGGCACGAGCTCGCAGTACACCCGCAGCTCGGCATTGTTAACGTCGGTCGCGTCGAAGACGATGGCGTCGAAGTAGCCCGGCGAGATGTCCTCGAGGCCGCCCAGGGGGTCGGCGGGGTCGATCGTCACGGCCGGGACGAACAGGTTCATGCCGATCGCCCCATCCAGGAGGCCGCCCGAGCCCGGGGCGGTTATGTCGATGACGAGCACGTCAACGTTCTGCCAGACAACGTCGAAGCCTTCCTTGGCGGCGATGCGGAACTCGTCCAGCTCGAGCAGCGGCACGGTGACGCTGCCGCCGATGCCGCCGACCTCGCCGGTGATCCCGTCTGCGGCGATGTGGTCGGGCAGGTATGCCGCCAGGTCGGCGTAGCCGGCGTCGATCATCCCCACGGCCTGTGCGTGGGCAAAGCTGATGAACGTGGCGCTGGAGCCGGTATCGAAGAGGAACTCGCTGTCCGAGACGCTGGCCGGACCGCCGCCGTCGTCGTGCGTGAGTGTCACGTGGCGGACAAGCGGGTTGTCGAAGTGGCTGGGATCCTCCTCCGGCGCCAGCCCCGTCATGTCAACCAGGTGCAGGTCGAACGTGACGTTCGTCTGCGGAATGCCGCCGTCGCCCGGCGGCAGCAGATGCGTCGCCAATCGGTCCTGGGCCACCAGCGGCGTCGGGTCCATCACCATCACCCGCTGGTGAATCACCGGCATGCCCACGACGTTGACGGGGTCCACGAGCGTCATCCCCAGGACCTCGACGATCTCTCCCACGCCGGGGGCCATTCGCACCCACAGGCTATGCTGGCCGTAGTCCACGAAATCGGCCGGGTCCCCCGAGCCGCCCATCGGGCCGTTGAGGATCTTCACCCCGAAGTCCCTCGTCACGTTGCCCAGCTCCGTGCCGCCGATGCCCGTCTCCAGGAACGTGCCCGTGAACTCGCCGGCCGGAACGCCGTCCAGCCCCAGCGACGGGACGTGGACGAACCCGAATCCGGGAAACGGTTCGTAGTCGTATCCCTCGGCGTTGAGGTAGCTGATGGCCGTGCCCGACGCCCCCGTGTCGACGAAAACCTCGATGATGACCGGCGAGCCGCCCTCGGTGATCACGCTTCCGCCGTCGGTCAGCACGGCGCTGAGCTCCGGCTGGTCCAGCCCGTAGGCGTTGATGTAGTCGTAGCCGGGGATGGTCAGCACCACCTCTTCGCCCACGGCCTGGTGAAGGGCAAGGCAGACCACCGACGCGGTTACGAGCACGGATATGCGCCTGAGCCGTGTCATGAGCTGTAGATCCTCCGCCGCTAACCACCTAGATTATAAGGCAGGAGGCGCGCATTCGCCAGCAGAAAGCGGCCCGGGGCCGTGATAGAATCATCGACAATGGGCCACGACGTCCGCGAGCAGAACGCCTCATGAGGAGTCTCCAGTGATATGAATTCGAGGCAGCGCATCCTGGCGGCTGTTGATCACCGGCAGCCGGACCGCGTGCCGATCGCGATGCCTCTTGCGCCCGAAGTCCGGCGCCGTCTCCGCGATCACCTGGGCCTGAGCGAGGCCGCGTTCGACGAGTGGACCGGCCAGGACCTCGTCCCCATCCAGCCCGCGTTCCCCGATGCCGCGTCGGATCTTGCCTACGCGGACCCGACGATCGAGGTCACCGGCGACGGCATGTACCTGGACATCTACCGGGTCCCGTTCAGGCGGGTCCGGGCCGGGGCCCAGGTTTACATGGAGCCTGCCGGCCGGGGGCCACTGGCCGGGTGCGAGACCGACGCCGAGCTGGACAGCTTCCCCTGGCCAAGGGCCGAGGTGTGGGACTACTCGAACATCCCGATCGAGCTGGAGGCGAGCGCCGACAAGGCCACACGCGCCCACTCGCGCGGGTTCTTCGAGATCGCCCACTTCATGCGCGGCATGGACAAGCTCCTGGCGGACCTGGCGCTGAGGCCGGAGTTCGCCTGCCGCCTGATGGACCACAT
>CBFCZU010000198.1:0-7934 GCA_965602635.1 uncultured Planctomycetales bacterium
GATCCCCAACACGATGCCGGCGCCCCCCAGCAGGATTCCCAGGCAGGGGACGATGCCGCAGATGCCCAGGATCAGGGCGCCCACGGCCAGGCCGGAGGTCTTCTGCGGGGCGGCGGGATGCGGTGAAGGCGGCGCTACGGGAGGCGGTGTCGCTGTCATGGCTTACCCCTTTCCAGACCAGAGTTCGAGTTGCCTCTAACGGCCAATAACTTACGACACAGAGACGCAGAGCAACACAGGTGTCTATTGTCTGCTCCTCTGTCCCTCTGCGCCTCTGTGTCGCCTATGTCGTAACTCACTTCGCCACGGAGAGGGTCACCGACTTCATCCTCGGTATCTCCTTGCCCGCGACGGTGACGGTCGTCTCGAACGGCAGCTTGTCGATCGCCTTGGTGAGCTTGCGCTCCTTGCCCTGCTCCTGCCAGACGTATTCGAGGGTGAGCCTGTTGGCCTTGAGGTCGGCGCCCTTGGCGGCGGCGACGCGGACCGTGTTCTTGCCCGGCTTGAAGTACGGCAGGGCGTACATGTTATTCATGAACACGGTGGTGACCTTGAAGCCCTCCAGCCCCACGTCGGTGACCTTGGCGGCGGCCGAGAGCTCGAACCGCACGAAGAACTGGTGCGACTGCCAGGCGGCGTCCTTGAGGGAGATCTTCTCGGCCTTGACCTTGCCGGTCTTCTCGGCCGACCAGACCTTCGTCCACTTGCCCTTGGTCTTGCGGACGTGAACGGCCAGGACGTCCTTTTCGCCGGTCCGCAGGCCTTCCAGCTCCAGCCAAGCGTCCACGGCCACGTATGGCGAGTCTATCACGAAGGTGGCGGTGCCCGCCTCGCCGGCCTTGGCGGGGTGGAGGCTCGAGCCCTGCTTGGCCGCCACGCCGGCCAGGCCGTCGGTGGCCAGGCCGTCGGTGAAGGCTGCCGTCGCCAGGTCGGGCTCGTACACCATCCGCCCGTTGCCGTAGTACCGCTTGATGCCGTAGCGGACGTTCTCGCCTTCCTTGCTCCTGACCTGGGCGTAGGGCTTCCAGAAGGGCCAGTTGACCGGGTCGTTGGCGTCGATTGCCTGGCCGGTGCAACTGTGGCGGGGCGAGACAAAGCCGCGGTTGTCCTTCAACTGGTGCCACGGCTTGCCCTCGTTGCCCCAGACGCGGCTGATGGACTCGCCGCGGCGGAGGTTGATGACCAAGCGGTTCTTCGGGGCCCGTTTGCTCCCCCCCGTACGTGCGGTGGCGGCGTAGTTCGTGCCGCCCTTCGGGTCGTCGCGGCATTGGAAGTAGGGCTGCGACGCCCTGCCCTCCTTGACCGCGTCGGTGACGATGGTGGGGTCCTTCTTCATCTCGGCGCAGCTCGCGACGGCGCCCTTGCGGTTGAGGGCGTACCAGCCCACCTGGCAGTCGAACATGTGCCACGCGCCGTCGTAGAACGCCTCGGCGATGACGTGCCGGTCCGGGTGCATCGTCCGGGCCTTCAGCCCGCCGGCGGTGGCGATCTGGCAGTACATGTTCGACTGATACCCGCACAGGGCGAAGCCGTAGCTGTTGATCAGGTCGATCGAGTTCCAGGTCGGGATGTGGGGCCAGTGGTAGTGCACCCGGCGGACGAAGTACCAGGTGGCGATCGCCTTCTCCTTGTCGCTCTTGCAGTCCTTGTACAGGTCGCGGGCGATCGACTGGATCGACGAGCAGTCGATGCTCGTGTCGGTCGTCACCTTCACGTCGCCGACCCCGCCAGCCGCCGGCGCCGCAAGCATCGCAACTGCCGCCAGTGAGACGATCCCGATAGCAATGTTCACTCCGCAGTTCATGGCATTCTCCTGTCCGCCCCGCCGCTCCATAAGGGCCTCAGGTACTTGAACCCGGCCCGGCGGTCATGAGGTTGCCAGATCGCCCCCCTCCTGTCAAGCCGGGCGGCAAGTCCCGGCGCATGAAGTCCAAGACAACCCCGGCCCCGGCCGCGTCGAATTGACGGCAGGCACTAGACGGAAGGACCATGCGCCACGCCGTTGAGAATTCCCGCCGAATCCCGTACAATCCCGACTAGTCCCGTCGCTGGCGGGGTATCCCCGTCGAATCCTGACGTTCTGGCACGGTGAAAGCATGGGCAAGCAAGCTGACATCCAGAGCTTCGGCAAAGCCTCGAAGGAAGCCATCTTGCGGGAGTTCGCCCCGGCGAGCCTGGCAGGGCTGCGCGAATCGCAGAGCGCGATTCCCAAACTGGCCAAGGATGAAGTCGCGGCCCGTGACATTGAGGCGGTCTTGCCGACTCTGCCGACCGCGCACGAAATGCGCCGTGCCGATGGGCGAGAACTGGACTTCCTGCCGGCTGAGAGTGTCCACCTTGTCTTGACTTCGCCCCCATACTGGACCTTGAAGCAGTACAACGAGAGCGACGGTCAGCTTGGAAGCGTGGATGACTACGACAGCTTCTTGGCCGAGCTTGACCGGGTTTGGGCGCACTGCTTCCGGGTTCTGGTTCCTGGCGGCCGGCTTATCTGCGTTGTGGGCGATGTTTGCCTTTCTCGCCGCAAGAACAATGGTCGGCATACCGTGATTCCGCTTCACGCTTCGATTCAAGAGCACTGCCGGGGAATCGGCTTCGACAACCTGGCCCCGATTATCTGGCACAAAATCGCGAACGCCACGTTTGAGGCTTCCGGCAATGGGGGCGGTTTCCTTGGCAAACCCTACGAACCTAACGCGGTAATCAAGAACGACATTGAATTCATCTTGATGGAACGCAAGCCGGGGGGATACCGTAGCCCCGACTTCCTGGAACGCGCCTTCAGTGTCATTCGCGATGAACTGCACAAGATTTGGTTCCGCCAGATTTGGGCCGATGTCCCGGGCGCTTCAACGCGAAATCACCCCGCACCTTTCCCGCTTGAGCTGGCAAGCCGTCTTATTCGCATGTTCAGCTTCGTAGGGGATACGGTTCTTGACCCCTTCTTGGGGTCGGGCACTACCGCCTTGGCGGCCTGGCAGACTGGACGAAACAGCGTCGGCGTTGAAGTCGATGAAGCCTACCTGGAAATGGCCGTGCGGCGGTTCCGCAAGCACACAACCACCTTGAGCAGTCACCATGAGCTTGAGGTAATCAAGTAGGCGCGAACATGGGAATAGACATATCCGCACTGGATCGAACGATGCCGAAGGCCGTCAAGCATTTCTGGAAAGCCCGGATGCTGGCGGCCAAGAGCCAGAAGATACGCGGCGCGGCCGATCAAGGCAGCCGTTCCGGCGTGACGGCCGGCAAAAACTTGGACGGCTTCATTGCGATGGTTCGCGAGATCATCTTGGAAAACGGTATTGCCAAGGCGGATGTCTACTGCGATGGGCGGGCAGAAGTGACCGTCCCGGGGTTCTATCGCCCCACGAAGAATTGGGATTTGCTGGTTGTGAGCCGAGGCCGACTTGTTGCGGCGATTGAGTTCAAATCCCAGGTCGGCCCGTCTTTCGGCAACAACTTCAACAACCGCGTCGAAGAAGCCCTTGGCAATGCGGCGGACCTGAACACCGCCTTTCGGGAAGGCGTCTTCGGCGAAAGCGCCAAGCCCTTTGTCGGCTACTTCTTCGTGCTTGAAGAATGCCCGAAGTCAACTACGCCCGTGAAGTTCACGTCGCCGCACTTCCCGGCCCTACCCGAATTCGAGAATACAAGCTACGCCGCGCGATACGAAATCCTGTGCCGCAAGCTGGTGCAGGAGCAGCTTTACGACGCGGCCGCCTTGGTGCTCAGCAACAGGAACGCGGCCACGATCGGAGATTCTCGGACGGCAAGCGAACTGACAAGCCCGCACCGCTTCGCCGCAACCCTTGCCGGCAAGATTGCCGCCATTGCGGCGGGGTAGGGGCGCGGACGCGAGCGGCAACCCCATGTCCAACATACCGGGTCGGATTACCGCGTCGGCGGAAATGCTGGAAACCGCCGTTGCGGACCTGCTGCGCCTGATTCCTGAAACCTGGCAGGCGTACAAGCCCGATGATTTGAGCGGAAAGCCCAAGCGCTCTTCCTGTTGACGGCCGCCGGTACCGTAACGGGACAGCAGATCCTCGACGTCGTCGTGGACACCCGGCGCCTCCAGCCGGGCGCCCGCGGCGAGGGGGCCAGGCGCCCCTGGACAGCCTCGCGCCGGCAGGCAATACTGGCCGGGGAGAATCGAGGAGACCGACATGCCCCACGAACAGTTGCACCCCGCGCCCTACACCGCGCACGACCCGGCCTGTGCCGTGGTGGCGCTGACGCCCGCCGACCAGGCCCACATGCACACCTACTACGACCTGTGCCCGTGGAGCCCCTCGGGGCGGCTGCTCGCCTCGCTGAGGCTGCCGTTCGAGGACCACCTGCCCGCCCCCGACGACGAGGCGGAGGTGTGCGTGATCGACCTGGCCGAGGGCATGCTCAGGCCGGTGTATCGCACCAGTGGCTGGGGGTTCCAGACGGCCGCCCATCAGCAGTGGGGCCGGACCGACCGGCTGCTCTACTTCAACGACAAGCGCGACGACAGGCCCGTCGGCGTCCGCCTCGACCTCCGCAGCGGCGAGGCGAAGATCCTCGACGGCCCAATCTGGCAGGTCAGCCCCGACGAAACCTTCGCCGTGAGCCCCTGCCTGATCCGCGCCAACCTGACCCAGCCGGGCTACGGCGTGACGGTCCGCGGTGAGCACGAGCTGCTCAACACGGCCCGCGCCGCCGGCGACGACGGGCTCTTCCGCGTGGACCTGGCCACGGGCGAGCAGACGCTGCTGGTGCCGCTGGAGGCGGTGTGGGAGGCCCTGCCCCACCGCGACGACCTGGCCGAGTCGGTGCTGTACGCCTTCCACGTGAAGTTCAACCCGCAGGGGACGCGGATACTGCTGGTGGTCCGCGCCCGCGGCGCCGACGGCAAGTACGTCGCCTCGCTGGTGACGTTCGCCGCCGACGGCTCGGACATCCGCACGGCCGTGAGCCACCGAGCCTGGCGGCGCGGCGGGCATCACCCCATGTGGTTCCCCGACGGGGAGAGGGTCCTCATGTGCCTGGTCCCGCCGGGCGAGAGCACGATGTGCTTCTGCCTGATCGACGCCCGCAGCGGCGAGGTGACGAAGCTGGTGGATTCGCCGGCAGGGACGGGGCACCCGATCGTCAACCCGCAGATGACGCACCTGGTGACCGACGCGACGAGCGAGCAGTCGGGTACGCGGTCGGTGGGCGTCCGCCTGGTGGACCTGCCCGGCGGCCGGTGGCGCGACATCTGCCGGGCCGAGAGCCCCGCGGCCGCGGGCGAGATGAAGCCCGGGCGGCGCGACGCCCACATCACCTGGGACCGGGCGGGCAGGCGCGTTCTGTTCCTGGC
Organism: uncultured Planctomycetales bacterium; assembly: GCA_965602635.1. Lineage (GTDB taxonomy): Bacteria > Planctomycetota > Phycisphaerae > SM23-33 > SM23-33 > CBFCZU01. The sequence continues at coordinate 5,333 of CBFCZU010000198.1, forward strand.
CGCCCCGGAGGGCAGGCGGCAGCTCTTCATCGCCGACCCTTGGCTGGGCACTGGCCAGGAATTGGCGCTGGTGGAGGACTGACGACCCGCCTGGCCGGGGCCAGGCGGGTCAAGCTCGTCACGCGGTTCGACCGCCCGGAGCCCGGGTACCTCACGGCCGGGATTTACGTCCAGTGGCGCCAGCCAAGGTTCCATAAAGGCAAGTGACGCCGCCGTTTTGGGCGAAGTTTCTTCCTTGACTAGACACGCTTCCAGGCCGACAATAACCGCTGATGAGTAGGCCCGTCGGCTACCAGTGAAGCGCTTCACGGCCGGCGGGCGGTAGCAGGGCTTGTTTGCAGGGGTGTTTTTGACGCCGCGCATCTTGGTGATGCATCGTTGGGAAGTTCGGCACTTTGCCGGCCTCCGCTGGTGGCACCTTGGAGTTGCGGGCGCGTCTCTTGCAAATCTGTACTGCCCCGTCTCATTGAAGGAGCCATAGCATGGCTAAAGGTACGGTGAAGTGGTTTAACGACTCGAAGGGTTTTGGTTTTGTCACGGCCGAGGACGGCACTGACGCATTCGTGCATCACGGCGACATCCAGGGCGAGGGCTTCAAGTCCCTGGCCGAGGGTGACGCGGTGGAGTTCGAGATGACCGAGGGCCCCAAGGGACCCAAGGCCATCAACGTCCGCAAGGCCGACTGAGCCGCTTCCTAGAAGCAAAAAAAAACGCCGCGCTAGCGCGGCGTTTTTTCTGCGCCTGCAAAATTCACAGGCGGCTCATCGCAGACCCAGGTAGTTGCGCGCCTGGGCCCGGACGCCGTTGAACTGCCGCGGCCAGGTGCCCTCGGCGATCTGGCGGTAGAGCTTCCTCGCCTGCTCGTCGCGCCCGAGCTGCTGGAGGAGCCGCGCCCGCTCCCAGAGGATCTGGGCGTTGGTCCGCTCGGCGTCGAAGGCCGACGCGTAGGCCCGCTGCGCCAGGTCCAGCTCGCCCTGTTGCTTGAGCGTCCTGGCCAGGTTGGACCACGGGGCGGCCTCGTTGGGCTTGGTCGCCAGCGGCGTGGTCAGATACTCCCACGCCAGCTCGCGGGCACCCAGGGCCTGGAGGATCTTGGCGGCCGACTGGCAGGCGGCCGTGTCGTCCGGGTCGAGCGCCCGCCACCGGTCCGCCGCCCGGATGATCCGCCTCAGCAGCCCCGCCGGCGGACGCTTCTCCAGCGTGGCGATGGCCTGGGCCAACTGCTCGTAGCGGCCGAGCAGGGCGCCGTAATCGACCCGCACCGCCCGGACGTTGATCACCTCCGGCAGGTCTCCGTAATGGATTTCCATGGCCCGCTCCAGGCGCGCCAGCGAGCTGGCCAGCCGCCCGCGGCGCTGGGCCAGCAGCGCCCCCAGCCGCCACAGCGAGGCGTAGCCGCTGAGCTGCTCGTCCTTCAGCAGCGGCTCGATGATGGCGTCGGCCCGGGGGTGCTGGCCGGTGTGGTGGAGGAACTGTATCGCCGTCAGCGTCGCGGGCAGGCGGCTGTCGCCCTTCGCCTCGGCTAGAGCGGCCGCCAGCAGATCCTCCGCCAGCGACCGATCACCCAACTGGTGGCACTGCCAAGCCAGCACCACCGCCGCAGGCAGGGCCTGCTTGGCGATCAGGCCCGCGCTGGTCTCGCGCATCAGCGCCGTCCATCGCTGCCGGCCCTTGGCCCCGCCTGTGAGGATCGCGTTGCGGAACTGCGACTCGATCGGCGGCAGGACTCCCCACCGCAGGGCGTCGGCGTAGAGCTTCTCGAAGAGGCCGCGGGCCTTGTCCCAGTCGCCGGCGCTGGCCAGGGCGCGGGCGGCCTCGTAGCGCGCGTGGTAGCCCAGGCCGCGGGCGTCCTCGAACTTCTGCGCCGCCTTCGCCACGGCCCGGCAGAACTCCCTGCCGTCGGCGTAGTTGGATATCCGGCACAGGATCGCCCAGCCGAACAGCGACGGGCGGTACTGGTTGACGAAGCCCACGGCCCGCTTCCGACCGGCCTTGGTGCTGGCCAGACCGTGATTCACGAGGCGCAGGCTCGCGAGCTGCTCGACGAACCCGCCGCGGGAATCGTCGATGGTCGTGCAGGCCTTCTGGTCGCCGGTCCGCCGGTAGGTCGTCTGCTGGGCGATGTACTTGGCCAGCGGCGAGCCGGGGTGATCCTTGACCGGGTCGAAGCGGACCTTGACGCCGGAGCCGACGTCGATCTCGGCTGCGGTGTAGTTCCACCGCGGAGAAGCCAGCAGGAGCGTGTAGAAGCCGACCCGCCGGTCGCCGAGGGCGAAGAACCGCCTGCCGATGAGCCGCTGGACCTGCCAGTTACTCTGGCACAGGTCGGCCCCCAGCAGGGCCAGGGCGTCGTCGGCGCTGAGCGCCTCGTACTTGCCGGCGTCGCGAATCTTCCGCGAGGCGATCACCTGCTGCCGCGTGCGGAAGGGCATGGGCAGGACAACCAGCTTCTTGACGTCAGGCGTCAGGTCCGGTGCGGCGGCCGGCGAGACTGTCAGCTCGACCTTGGCCAGCACCTTGGCCTCGGCGTCGAGCCACGTGACCGTCCCGTCGGCGGCGTAGGTCTGCCGGGCGAGGGTCTTGCCCGAGGGCATCTCGACCA
>CBFCZU010000199.1:0-7920 GCA_965602635.1 uncultured Planctomycetales bacterium
CACGATTGGGCCACTACTGCTGGGTCTGCGGGCGCACCCGCGCCAACGAGAAGTTCTCGGGCAAGGGCCATGCACGGCACATATGCAGGGATTGCGCGCGGCTGCCGCGGGAGGATCACGACCGAGCGCAGGCCCTCATGGACATTGAAGGGCTCCTTCATCAGAGCAACATCTCCGCCAGGAACATCGCGCGTCTGAAGCGTCTGTGCGGATCGCCCAACGAGGAGGACCGGCGGAAAGCCGCCCTGGTCCTGGAGGTGGCACGGGCCAAGCCCGGAAAGCGCCAACGCTGGGGATTCCTGTCACAGAGCAACCCGGCTCTGGTGGAGCGCCTCATGGAAGAGGGACTGCTGCCGGAATACGCCTTTCTGGCCTGGGAAGCTGCGCTGGAGCACGCAGAGGCTCTTGCCGAAGAGGGCGAAGGCACCGAGGGCGTGGAGGGCACGGAGGAACGCTAACGGAATGATCCAGGACATCCAGCGAATCGAATACCGCAGCGGCGTGTTGCCCAAGGGCATGAGACGCAGCAGCCTGCCGGTGCAGACGTGGAAGGGATCGAAGATCCCCGTTGAGTTGCGGAAGGCGATCATCCGCGAGAACGCCCTGAACTGCGGCGGCGTCTACGGTAACAGGGCCGCCGCAGAGCCGGCCGAGTACGATCACCTCAGGATCGTCCTGACGGATGATACCGTCGACATCGAGGTGTTCAACCACCGGCTGCTCCTGGCGAGTGGCGATGACTACTTCCGCCGGGTCCATCGGGTCCTGCGCAAGCTCAACAAGGCTTACATGACCGTCCCAGAGGTCTTCACCCCCGAGCAGCGGGTGGGTGCCGACCCCCGGCTGCCGGTGCCGCCCGGCGGCACGTTCACGTATCGCGACCAAGCCAACGTGATAACATTGCTGGCGTTCCGCAACGGGCCTATCGAGGACCTGCACGCCGGGCAGTACTCCGCGTTGCTTGAGGACCCGGATCTGTCCAGGATCACAGATGAAGAGATGAAGACGATCATGATCGCCGCCAGCACGAAGCTTGCCGAGTTATTGGCGATGCGGGACTCCAACCCGGAGGCCTTCGCGCAGACGCTCTCGGTGAACTGGCGGCAGGTCAGGAACTGGGAGCGATAGCAGGCCTTCGGACTTCCCCGGCCCCCCTCGCCCTGCTACAATCCCCGGCCTTATGACCTTCACACCATGGCACTTCATCGTCGTAGCCGTTGCCGGATGGATGAACCGGCAACAGCAGAAGGTGATCGAGCATCCCCGCGGAGAGAAGCGAATCCTGCAGTGGGGATTCCGTGGCAAACGTCCGCCGCCGGGCGACGCTCAGGGACAGCGCCTCACCATGGAGGGCAAGGGGCTCGCAACCAGGGCCCACGATCACTGCCCTTCCACAGACCAGACGTCTCACCTCAGGCAATCGCGGGTCCCGCTGAACAGCCGGGCCAGAGGAGAATTCTCCATGAGAGCACGTGCACTCGTGACGATGGTCCTGATCCTGGGGGCGGGGGGGCGAGCCGTCGCACGGGATGCCTCGGGCCCAGCATCAGGGAAGGCCTTCGAGCCGTTCGCCGACGTCTGGACGCACGTCTCGCCCACCTCGGCGGTGGTGTACTGGCAGAACGGGGCGGAGGCCCGACACGTCGAGGCGGCCGGCAAGGGTTACGTGGAGTATGGTCCGACGGGAGATTACGGCAAGAAGACGCCCGAGTTCTCCCTCCCGCCGGTCTGCAAGGAAGTGTCCGACAAGGTCAGGGTCTTTCAGGAGCCATGCTGGAGCCAACTGCATCGGCTCACCGGGCTGCCGGGCGGCAGGCCCTGCCACTTCCGCCCCGTATACGTCTCCCCGGACGGCAGGACGATCAAGGGCAAAGACAGCGTCCTGACGCTCCGCCCGCACGCAGAAGCGATCAGCCTGCCGGGTGAGCTTCGCGGCCCGCCGTACGTCCTCGACAGGGCGGGGGCGACCTACCTGCTGCGATCCGATCTGGACGCCGACGGAACCGCCATCGAGATCGCCGCCGACAACGTCACGCTGGACCTGGACGGCCACACGATCGCCTACGGCCGCAAGGCTCTGGACAACGTCTACGGGATGACCGCCAGGAGACGCACGGGCGTGAAGATCGTCAACGGCGTCATCGAGGAAGGGCCCGGCGCGGGCCGCCGCCGCTATCCCGTGCTCCTCCGGGGCTGCCGGAAGGTAGAGGTCGCGGGCCTGAGCGTTACGTACCACGGCAAGGACGGCCAGGGGATCCTCTTCTCGTGGCAGGGCGCGGGCAGCAACGTGCACCACAACCTGATCTACGACAAGGGGACGACCACGACGAGCCGCCATCAGCAGATCGCGGGGATTCACTTCAGCCCCGCCGTCGGCAGCGGCGGGTCGAGGGCCCACCACAACATCATCTTGCGGGCCCGGCAGACGGGCATCCAGTTCGGCGCTTCGGAGTCCGCCGCCCGACAGGGCAAGCCGCAGACGGAGGACGTCGAGATTTGCAACAACATGGTTTATCTCGGCTCCTGCATGACCAACTCCATGGGGGTTTCCGTCGCCGGCGCCGTCAAGGGCTTCGGGTTGAGGAACAATCGCATCTACGGCCGCGGCGAGATGCCCGAATGCGTCTTCGTGGGAACGGGCGCCTCCTACGGCAAGGTGTCCCGCAACTACACGTACTCCCGCTCGACCGGCAAGGTCAGCAAGGAGTATGGCTCCAGCAGCAGTCTCAGCTCGGCCCTGCGCCTCTGCTGGGGGCCGCACCACGTCGAGGTCTTCGAGAATACGTTCATCACCACGTCGGGCCTGACGGACGGGTTCCGCGGGAACGCGCGGAACGTCTGGGCCGCGTGTGCTGATCCCCGACAGGTGGAGTGGAGGACCTCCGGCGAGATCGACATCCACGACAACGAGATCGTCGCCCTGACCGAGGCGCCCGGCGAGGTGTACGCCCGGGCGATCACCGTCTGCGGGCATCACGAGGCCAGCTCGCGCGGGTTGAGGTTCCGCAACAACCGGGTCACGACCAACGCCAACTGCGTAGTCCTCTCGGAGAGCTACGGCTGCGGGTCCTCGGATGTGGTGTTCCTCGGGAATACCTTCGTCAAGGCGGACGCGCCGGGGGCTTTCCAGTGGCTCCGCTGCGGCTACTGGGACAAACCCACCACCGGCAGCGCATTCATCGACTGCCGCTTCGCGGGCGGCGCCTCACTCGATGACGTCGTGTTCGACGGCACGCGCACGCGGGACTTCTCCGTCGGCTGGACGCTCACCGTGGAGACGCAGGCGGGCGCTGCCGTGGCCATCACCGACAAGGCCGGGAAGGAGGTCTTCCGGGGCAAGGCCGACGCGTCCGGGCTCTGCCGTGCGCACCTGATGCAGTACCGTCAGACACCCGAGGGGAAGACGCCGCTGACGCCGCACGTGGTGAAGGTGACCTACGGGTCGAAGTCGGCGACGAGAACCGTAACCGTGCGCCAGGCTTGCCGGATCGAGGTCCGTCCGGGGGAGTAGCATCGGCAAGCGGAACGCGACCGCCGCTACGGGGCGCCGTCCCGAGGCTCGGCGCGCTTCGGGCCGACCGGAAGGCTCGAGGGACTGTCGCTGCCGCCGTCATACAGCGACAGCCGGAGCCATTTCATGAGCGGCTTCTCCTTGCCGCCCACAAGGATGGGATAGGCGAAGGGCACCCGCCGGACGATCTGCGTGTGGGTCTTCTCCACCATGCGGCCGGCCTCTTCCTGCTCCCAACAGAACGTCACTTCCATCGGCAAGGTCGACGTGCGTCCTGGCGGCTGGTAGTCCAGGTCGATCCGGAATGCCGACAGCAACGTCAGGTCGTTCGTCGAGCGAACGAAACGATACTTCAGGAAGACGGTGCGTGCGTTCTCCGGCCAGCCCAACGTGGTCTCGTAGAACGGGGTGTACCGATTCGGCACGGTGCTGCCCGGTCGGGTCCACCTCGACGTCATGCGCTGCTTTTTCCACTGGGTGCCGTTGGCGGAATAGAGCATCTCGTTGAGGTCCCCCTCGACCGTGAGCAGCCGCCCACCCCAGCGGACCTGGCGGACCGGCCCGGAGGCGTCGATCTTGAGCACGATGCTGCTGTCCTTGCCGGCGTCCTTCGCTCGCAGCGTGGCGGATCCGGGCCTCCCCCCGGGCGCCACATTCTCCTCGGCCACGACGTGCGCCCGCCACTCCGCTGTTTCCAGGCTCGGGTAGATCGTGAAGGTCTCCACCTGCTCCCCGGCCGATACGCGGACGGTCGTTCTCCCGCTCCGCAGAGCCGGCAGGCTGAGCGGGTTGACCTGCACCACCGTGCTCGTCGACAGGCCGGCCACACGGATCGACCGCGCCGACGGGCTGTCCAAGATCAGCCTCACCAGGTACTCCCACCCCCCAGCCACGTGCTCACGCAGGGCTGACTTCCGACGGCCGGCGGCGATTGGCGCGAGCTCCTTCCAGCTCGCGCCCTGGTCGGCGGAGACCAGCATCCTGACCCGACCGTCCTCGCCGGCGGCGAAGTCGCTTTCCACCCAGGCGCCCGTGATCGTGTACGGCGTGGCCACCCGCCAGATCAGTTCCGCCGGCCTGCCCGGCCGGACGGGCGCCAGCAACCGCCCGTCGGCGTCGGCGGCGACGTTGTCTGTCTTCTCGAACAGGTCCTGCCAGCCTTTCAGCCGGAAGTCCGGGCGGAACTCCCACCGACCGTTGGCGATGCCGGCGCCCTTCGTGTTAAAGCGGTACGGCTTGCGGGACATGCTCGCCTTCAGCCCCAGCCGATGCCTGCCGCGATCGTCGGCCCGTTTGCCGGGCGTGTTGCTGGACCTCCAGTAGTCCGGACCATCGCCCAGCGGATGCCAGTACCGCGTGAAGGCCTCGTTCCTGCGAAGCGTGAAGTTCATCCGGTGGCCGATCTCGAAATCATCGAAGGGCTCGACGCGGCTGATCCGGCCGCGGCTGTCGCGGGTGGCCTTGTAGAAACGCTGGGAGACGGTCACGTCGCTGACTTCGCCGTCCGGCGTGCGGACGTACCGGCCGTTGGTCGCATCGAAGTTGTGCCATCGCCCGCCGTAGTAGACCTCTCCCGTGGTATGCCCCCCCAGTTGCCAGTACCGAACGTCGAACCCCGCCTCCGCCCACAGGGCCGTCGTCAGCGCAGCGTCCTGCTGGCAGATGATGGCCGGATAGCAGTTCAGAAGCAGGATCGGGTCGTACACGGCCCGGCCCTTCTCTCTCGGGTAGAAAGCCGGGTACCAGTAGCGGCGGTCGTGAGCAACCCAGAACAGCGCGAGACACTTCTCTTCGTCCGGCATGTCCGGCCGGACGACGGCGCGGACTACGGACTCCAGGGAGGTGAGGTCCGGCCCCACATCCGTCAGCAGTCTCACCTGGCACAGCCGGCCGACCGGCGCCGGCTGCGCGGCCGCGGGTGCAGCCGGTTGGGCGCCGCGGATTCCTGCTGCGGCAGACAGGCACGCCAGGAGGCAAGCGGCCGGCGCGGCCATGGAGCCTCTTGCCGCTCGCGCAATGGTTGGAAGCGTCATGGTCGAGGCCTTTCGCTCGTGTCGTCGGCAAGCAGGCGCAACGTTCCTTGAACCACCGGTTCGTCGGAGCCGGCTCACGTAGATTCCTTCGCTGACTTCCCCGTATGGCGTGGGGCTACAAGTCCCGGTCCCGCTGGTTGCCTGCCTGGCTCCGGATCACTACCATCTTCGTCCATGACCTTCAACCCATGGACCTTCATCACGGTGGCCATCGCCGGCTGGATGAACCGGCAGCAACAGGAGGTGATCGAATACCTCCGCGAGGAGAACCGAATCTTGCGAGAGAAGCTCGGCGACAAACGGCTGCTCCTGAACGCCGAGCAGAAACGCCGCCTGGCCGTGAAAGGCAAGGCGCTTGGCCGACGGTTGCTCGAGCAATTCGGCACGCTGTTCTCGCCTGGGACCATATTGCGCTGGCACCGCATGCTCATCGCGCGCAAGTACGACGGTAGTGCGAATCGGCGACCTGGTCCTCCGGCCACGAAGGCCAACATGATCCGCGACCTCGTCGTGCGGATGGCGGACGAGAACCCAGGCTGGGGCTATGGCCGAATCCACGGTGAGCTCAAGGGCCTCGGCTTTGACGTCCACTGGCAGACAGTGCGGCGTGTGATGCGCGAGCATGGCTTCCTGGACGACCCGGATCGGCCGGAGAAGACGCGGTGGAGGGACTTCCTCCGGTCGCACTGGGAGAGCATCGCAGCTTGCGACTTCTTCACGCTCGAAGCATGGACAATGACCGGCCTGACACGATTCCTGGTGTTCTTCGTGATCGATCTGGCCACGCGTCGCGTCGAGATCGTCGGGATCGATCGCCGTCCGAACGAGAAGTGGATGCTCCAGCAGGCGCGGAATCTCACCGACGCGGACGACGGCTTCCTGAAGGACAATCGGATCCTGATCCACGACCGTGATCCGCTGTTCACGGAGCAGTTCCGTGCCACGCTGAAGGCCACGGGCGTGCGGGCATTGAAGCTGCCGAAGCGGTCGCCGAATCTGAACGCATATGCAGAGTCGTATGTGAGGGGAGCAAAACGCGAATGCTCGGACAAGATGATTCTCTTTGGTGAGGCCCACGTTCGCTACGTCGTCGAATGCCAGGCGGCGCATTACAACAATGAGAGGCCACACCAAGGCCTGGGCAACCGGCGGATCAACGAGCCGGAGGAGCCTCCGCCTAAGGATGGCCCCGTTCTCTGCCGGGAGCGTCTGGGTGGCCTGCTGAAGAGCTACTACCGGGAAGCAGCATGACGGCTTCAGTGTAGCGCGTGCACCTGAGAGGAAGCTCGAGGAGCTTCCTGGACTGAGTCGGGCAATGGCAGAGCGGAAGTCGTCGGCCCGGCGCGCCGAGAGGCACCCACCGGGACGTGGCCGCTCCTGGAGCAGAGCCGGCGCATCCGTTCAGTGTGCGCTTGTACGCTGTGGCAGGGAGCACGCTGATGACGAAGGCAGGGAGAGAGCCGACCGAGGACGTGAAGAGAGCGTTCCGACGTGCGATCGAGTTCGTTGGCCTGGAGGTCTGGAAGGTCCGGATGATTAAGACGGACGAACATGGCGGCCGCTGGGTCGTGGGTTGGGCGAAGCCGGAGTGGTGGAAGCACGACTCACCGGCGGTCGAGATCCAGACGTTCGTGAAGTTCAGCGGCAAGGTGGAGACCGTCGAGATCCGCTGCATGGCGTGCGACGATGACCCCGTCGCTCACGCCCTCGATGCCCCGCACGTTCAGGATTGCTGTTGCGGCTTGGCCGAACTGCCGCAGGTGCTGAAGGAAGTCTGGGCGGCGCGCGGCAGCGTTGTGCAACGATGGAAGGACGGCGAGTGCCCGCCGATCTATGACGGTAGATGGACCTGGGAGCAAGCTGACCCGTCTCCCGGCATTGATGAGCCGTGAGGCGGATCCGCCCTGCCCCTGGGGTGTCTCGGCGGGTTGCTGAAAGGACGCCGCCGGGAGGCCGTATGCGTGTTCGGATGAAACATGCAGGGGCTGAGGAAGCCAGCCCAGAGCAGAGCGCCGAGGTCCAACGGGCTGGTCGCAAGGAAGCCGCCGCGCGCTGCGATCAGCTAGGGACAGAACACGGGAGAAAGTGCTTGCGCCTTCCAGGCGATCGCGCCATCTTGAGCGTTGGCAGGCCTCCTCAGCCCTGCCGCGAGGGCTCGGCATCCTAAGCCTTGGCCCTTGACCTGCAACTAATCTGCAACTACAGTCGAAATCATCATGATCAACATGTTGAACATGTTGATTTTCCGATACGTCCCTAAGGCATTGCCAAATCTGTAATTTCCTATCGGGGCTCGATTTCTGGGATGTGAGCCTGTCCTTCTCATAACCCGGAGGTCGCGGCCATCCAGATCCGTACCTTCCTCGGTCGTCTGCA
>CBFCZU010000200.1:0-7920 GCA_965602635.1 uncultured Planctomycetales bacterium
CCCACGAAACCCGCCACGAAACGGTTCACCGGCCGCTCGTACACTTCCAGCGGCGTGTCCATCTGATGCACCAGACCCTCGTGCATTACCACGATCCGGTCGCCCAGGGTCATGGCCTCTTCCTGGTCGTGCGTGACGTAAATCGTCGTGGTGTGGAGCCTTCGGTGCAGGCTTTTGAGCTCCGCCCGGGTCTCGACCCTCAGCTTGGCGTCCAGGTTGCTCAGCGGCTCGTCGAAGAGGAATGCCTCCGGGTCGCGGACGATCGCCCGCCCCAGGGCCACCCGCTGCCGCTGCCCGCCGGACAGGGCGCTGGGCTTGCGGTCCAGCAGTTCCTCGATGCCGAGGATCCTGGCGGCGTTGTCCACCCGCTGGGTGATCTCCGTCTTCGGGACCTTCCGCAGCTTCAGCCCGAACGCCATGTTCTTGAACACCGTCATGTGCGGGTACAAGGCGTAGTTCTGGAACACCATGGCGATGTCGCGATCCTTCGGGGGGACGTCGTTGACCACGCGATCACCAATGGCAATGGTCCCGCTAGTCACCTCTTCCAGGCCGGCTATCATCCGCAGAGTAGTGGACTTGCCGCACCCGCTGGGGCCCACCAGGACGATGAACTCCTCGTCCCGGACCGTCAGCGTCATGTCCTTGACCGCCTCCACGGGCCCGGGGAAGATTTTCGTAACGTCATCCAGTATGACTTCGGCCATGCGGCTCTCTCCGGATGCGGACTCCCTATCCGCATAATGCCTGATCTTGCTGATTATAGGATGCCCCCTGACACTGTCAAAGAAATTCCAGCCTTCTCCGCCGGCCAACTGGGGCCCCGGAACGAGGAAACCGCCTTCCCATCGACGCTTACACCCCGCCGCCGCCCGCCTCGGCGGCTGCGGCACCGGCGGCGTTGACAGCCCCCCAGGCGGGAGGGACAATTCGGCGCTATGGGTGACATATCATTGCCCGACCCCGTCAAGCTGATCGTGGGGATGCTCTCAGGGCGGCGCGAGCTGCTGGACCAGGCGGCCGAGCGGCTGGGCGCCGAATATGGGCCCATCGACCTGACCAGCGACATTATCGACTTCGACTTCACCCACTACTACGACCGGCAGATGGGCGGCCCGCTGCTGCGGCAGTTCGTGGCCTTCGAGAGGCTCATCACGCCCGATGAGATCGCCGCCGTCAAGCTGGCCACCAACCGGCTGGAGGCCGAGTTCGCCGCCGCGGCCCGGGCAGGCCTCCAGCGCCCGGTCAACCTCGACCCGGGTTACGTGGCCGAGGGCAAGCTCGTCCTGGCCAGCGTCAAGGACCACGCCCACCGGATCTACCTTCGCGACGGGATATACGCCGAGGTGACTCTGCGCCACGCCGCCGGCCGGTGGACGGCGAGCCAACATACCTTTCCCGATTACGCCTCCGGCGCGTATGATGCGTTCCTGACCGACGCGCGGCGGCGGCTGCGCGTCGCCCTGGGGCGGAAGGAGCGTCAGGCATGATCCGGATAGCGGCGGCCGCCGCGGGAGGGTCGTTCGTCATAGCCGCGATTGGCACGCCGCTGGTCAAGCGTCTGGCCGTGGCCTGGGGGTTCGTGGACAGACCCCGCAAGGATCGCCACCATCGCGAGGCGGTTCCCCTGCTCGGCGGGTCGGCCATCCTGGCGGCGATCCTGCTGCCCAGCCTGCTGGTGCTGTCGCTGGCGATGGTGTGGAGCGCCAGCCAGCCGCCGGCGTGGGTGCCGGCGGACCTGCGCGTGCACATCGACGGCGCTGCCGCCAAGGCGCCCATGGCGCTGGGCATCCTCGCCGGGGCCATCGTCCTGCACGTCGCCGGGCTGATCGACGACCGCAGGGCCCTGCCGGCATGGGTCAAGCTGCTCGTGCAGCTCCTTGTGGCCGGGGGCGTGGTGCTCGTCTGCCGCATCCGCCTGCTGGAGATGTTCGGCGAGCCGGTCAGCACCATCGCCACGATCGTCTGGATCGTCCTGATCATCAACGCGTTCAACCTGCTGGACAACATCGACGGGCTGGCGGCCGGGGTGGCGGCGATCTGCGCGGCGGCGCTGCTGGCTGCGGCGGCGGCATCGGGCCAGTTGTTCGTCGGCGGGTGGCTGTGCCTGCTCGCCGGGGCGGCCGCCGGGTTCCTCGTGCACAACTTCCCCCCGGCCAAGATATTCATGGGCGACGCGGGGTCGATGGTGCTGGGGTATTTCCTCGGCGTGCTGAGCGTCCTGACGACCTACTACGAGGGCGGCGTCAGCGGCCGGTACTACGGCGTCTTCGTCCCCGTGGTGCTCCTGGCCGTGCCCCTGTACGACACCCTCAGCGTCATCACGCTGCGGCTGGCGGACCGGCGCAACCCCATGGTGGGCGACACCCAGCACTTCTCTCACCGGCTGCTGCGGCGCGGAATGAGCCCGCGCAGGGCGGTGCTGACGATCTACCTGGCGACCGGCGCCACCGCCATCGGGGCGTCCCTGCTGCCCCACGTCACGGCCACCGGGGCGGTGCTCGTGTTCGCCCAGACGATCGGGATCGTCCTGATCATCGCCCTGCTGGAATCGTCCGATCCGGTCGGGGGCAAGGGCAGGCAATGACCTCCGCGGGAGATCTCGCCGGCGCCGAGGGCCCGCCCCGGGCGGCGAGGGTGCTGGAGGGAGCGGCCCTGGCGATCATCCTGGCGGTGCTGTCGGCCAGGCCCTTCGCCGGGGAGATGCCCCTGGGCTCCTCGCAGCTCGTGCTTGCCCGCACCGCCGAGGAGGTGCCCCACCAGTCGCCCGACGAGCTGCTGCGGTTGACGTTCTCGATGGCCCTGCTCATGTCGGTGGCCTTGTGGGCGGCCGCCCAGCTCGTCCGGCGGCGGGCAGGCATGGCCGGCGCGAGCTTCGCCGCGATTGTCCTGCTGCTGGCCGGCTGGTCGCTGGTCTCGGCCTTGGGGGCGATCGATGCCCGCCGGGCGCTGACCGGCTGGTTCGAGCAGACGTGCATCCTTCTGGGCGCGCTGGTGATGATGCAGCTCGTCCGCCGCGCCGCCAACTGGGGCCTGCTGCTGGCGGTGCTGGCGGCCGTGGCGGGGACAGTCGCGCTCAAGGGGCTCGTGCAGGTGACCGTCGAGTTCCCCGCTCATATACAGGAATTTCAATCCGATTCGGCGGGGATGCTGGGCCTGCAAGGCATCGCTGCCGACACGCCGGCGGCGAGGATGTTCGAGAAGCGCCTCCGGGGCGGGGCGCCTTTCGGTTACTTCGGCCTGGCCAACATGTTCGCCTCGCTGCTGATCGTCGTGGCGGCCGGGGCCGCCGGGATCATGGCGGAGAAGCTCTCCGCCGCCCGCGCCGACAGAAGGGCCACCCGGGCTTCGCGCCGCCGGGGAGAGGTCCACCTGCCCACGCTGGCGGCGGCGCTGAGCGTGGCACCGCCCGTGCTGGCGGCGGTGGTGCTGGTGCTGACCCGCAGCAAGGGCGGCATCGCCGCGGGCGCGGTGGCGGCCATCGGCGCGGTCGTGATGATGTGGCGGCGCGGCTTCTTCGCCCGCCACCGCCGGAAGCTCCTGGCCGGGGCGGGCGCCCTGGTCGTGGCCGGGGTCTGCGCCGTGGCCGTGTACGGGTCCGTCCGCGGCGGCCTGCCGAGCAGGAGCATGCAGGTCAGATGGGAGTATTGGGTGGGCGCGGCTGAGATCACCGCCGAGTCGCCCATCTTCGGCGTGGGGACGGCCAACTTCGGCGAGGCATACCTTCGCCATCGCCTCCCGGCAGCCGCCGAGGGAACCAAGTACCCGCACACGATCATCCTGGGCTCCGTCAGCCAGTTCGGCCTGGTGGGCGGGGCGGCGCTGCTGGCCCTTGCGGTGTGGGTGCTTGTCGCCGCCACCAGGCCCGCCCCACCGCGGGCGGACGCGCTGCGGGCTTCAGCGCGGCCCGACAACGCAACCGCCCTGTGGTGGTGCACGTTCCTGGGCGGGGGCGTGGCGATCGTCCGGGCGGTGTGGGACGGCTCGGGCAACCCGTACTTCCTCATCACCGAGGCGATCGTCCCGGGCTGCGTCTTCGCCCTGCTGCTGATGGCATCGCTGTGGACCGGAAAGGCCCTGGGCGGGACGCTGGCTCCGGGGCCTTGGGCACGCATCGCACTGGGCGCAGGGCTGGCGGGGCTGGCCCTGCACAACCTCGTCACCTACACGATCTTCACCCCGGCCGTGGCGACGGTCTTCTGGCTCTCGGCCGGCGCTGCCGCCGGACAGGCCGGCCTGAGGGTGCGCCCGCTGCCCAGGCGACTCGCCGGGGCGATGGTCGCGGCGGCGGTCGCGGGGCTCCTGGCCGCGGGGGTCTGGCTCTACCGCCCGGTGTTCGGCAGGACCATCCTGTCCGGGGCCGCACAGGAGGCCTACGCCCGCGGAATGCCCGACTCGGCCGCCTGGCACCTGCGTCAGGCAGCCGACGCCGACCCGCGGGACGCCTTCGCCCCATCCGACCTCGCCAGGCTCTACCTGAACGTCCTGCCGACGGCCCGGCCGGGGCAGTTGCACGACACTCTCAAGAACGCCGTCGAGGCCGCCGAGCTGGCATGGGGACGGAGCCGCACCGCCATGAACGCCCTCTGGCTGGCCCGTGCGCTGCGCCGCTGGCCGGGAGGGATGGACCGGGCAGTCGAGATGGTCGAGACCGCCGTGGGGCTCGACCCGATGAACGTCCGCTTGCGGCGCGAGGCGGCTGAGATGCTCCTGCGCGCCGGCAGGTTCGGCCGCGCCCTTGAGCAGATCCGCGAGGCGCGCCGCATCGACTCCCTAAGGCCGCCGGACAGCGACCTGCGGCTGACACCGGCGGAGTTGGAGAGGCTCAGCCAGTTGGAGCGGCGGGCGCGCGCCACCCCGCCCGCCCAAGGCTAAGGGCCGAAAGACACACCCGCCGCCAGCGCCCCAGCCAGCGCGGAAAGGTACTCCTGCCGCGGCAGCTCATAGCCCCCGAACGACCGGAGGTGCCCGGTAAGCCACTGCACGTCCAGCAGCCGGAAGCCGCGCCCGCGGAGGTGCTCCACCAGGTGCGCGAGGGCGACCTTGCCGGCGTCGCGGACGCGGTGAAACATGCTCTCGGCGAAGAACGCCCCGCCCAGCGCCAGGCCATAGATGCCGCCGACCGGCTGGCCGGTGCCGGGCGGCGCGTCGCCGGCCCAGGCCTCCACGCTGTGAGCGACGCCCAGCTCGTGCAGCAGCCCGTATGCGGCCAGGAAGTCGCCCGTTATCCAGCTCCCCTCGGGGCGGTCGGCGCAGAGTCGCATCACGACCTGGAAGGCGCGGTCGATGGTGCAGACAAATCGCCCGGAGCGGATCGTCCGCCCCAGCCGGCGGGAGACGTGGAACCGCTCGTCGAGCGGCAGCAGCCCGCGCGGGTCGGGGCTGTACCACAGCATGCGCGACTCGTCGTCGCCGTCGGGCATGGGAAAGGCCCCGGAGGCGTAGGCGGCCAGCAGCCTCCGTGGGGTCAGGTCAGGATGGACTCTCCGGCGGCGGGTCGGCACGCCCTCATAATACTATCTCCGCCCGCCCCTTGCAGCAGGGGGAGATTTATCATACCCTCTGCCGCCATGGACAGAGTGGGACTCGGATTTGACTCGCACCGTTTCGCCCCCGGGCGGCCCCTCATGCTCGCGGGCGTTCACGTGGAACACGACCTGGGCCTGGCCGGACACAGCGACGGCGACGCGCCCCTGCATGCACTCATCGACGCCATGCTCGGGGCCGCCGGACTGGACGACATAGGCGAGATGTTCCCCGACACCGACCCGGCATGGGCCAATGTCGACAGCGACGTGATGGTCACCGAGGTCGTTGGCGAACTGGCCAGGATGGGCCTGCTCATCACCAACTGTGACGTGATAATCATCACTGAGGCGCCCAAGCTGACCCGTCACAAGCAGGCCATGCGCGAGCGGGTCGCGGACCTGCTCGGTGCCGATACCTCCAGCGTGTCGGTGAAGGCCAAGACGGCTGAGGGAATGGGACCCATCGGCACCGGCGAAGGCCTGGTCGCCATGGCCGTGGTGATGCTCGAGGACACAGCCGCCTGATCCAGAACCCCGCGCCCGCGGCGGCGGCTCGGAACCAATCGGCGCCGAATCCCGGCGAGGCCGAATGAGCCTTCGAATCCACAACACGCTGACCAGGCAGAAGGATCTCTTCGAGCCGCTGATCCCCGGCAAGGTCGGCATCTACCTCTGCGGGCCCACGGTGTACAGGCCCTCGCACATCGGCCACGCCGTCGGGCCTATCGTCTTCGACGCGGTCAAGCGCTACCTCACGCACAAGGGCTTCGCGGTCAAGCTGATAGTCAACATCACCGACGTTGAAGACAAGCTGATCGACGAGGCGGCCGCCCTCGGCAGGCCGATGCTCGAGCTGGCCCGCGAGCTGGAGGACAGCTACAAGCAGTCGCTGGAGAAGCTGGGCGTCCGCAGCGTCGATGCCTTCCCCCGGGCCACCGAGAACATCGACAGCATAGTCGAGCTGGTCTCCCGCCTGGTGGACAAGGGCGCCGCCTACGAGGTCGAGGGCGACGTGTACTTCGACCACACGTCGGCGATCGGGTACGGCAAGCTCTCCGGGCGGCGGGTGGAAGATGCCCTTGCCGGCACGCGTGACCTGGCCAGCAAGAGCCGCCACCCGGCCGACTTCGCCTTGTGGAAGGCCTCCAAGGAAGGCGAGCCGAGCTGGCCGTCGCCCTGGGGACCCGGGCGGCCCGGATGGCACATCGAGTGCTCCGCCATGAGCATGGCGATGCTGGGCGAGACGTTCGACATCCACGGCGGCGGGGTGGACCTCATCTTCCCCCACCACGAGAACGAGATCGCCCAGTCGGAGACCGCCACCGGCAAGCCGTTCGCGAAAGTCTGGATGCACAACGGGCTGACGCGGATCAAGACCAAGGCCGCCGGGGGCGAGCTGCGCGACGAGAAGATGTCCAAGTCGCTGGGCAACATCCGCCTGATCGACGAGCTGCTGGACGAATACTCCGGCGAGACGATCCGGGCTTTCGTCCTGGGCACGCACTACCGCCGCCCGCTGGAGTTCTCCGACGAGCAGCTAGCCAACACGACAAAGTCGCTGGAGACGTTCTACCGGCTCTTCGAGCGCATCGAGCGCGTGACCGGCACGGACGTCTATGCCGGCGGGGAGAACCTCGTCGCCATTCACGCCGAGGCCGAGGGCGAAGAGGACGCCGCCTTCGCCAAGCAGGTCCTGCAGCATCGGCTGGAGTTCTACGAGGCGATGGATGACGACTTCAACACGGCCGGCGCCATCGGCGCCCTGCACGCGATGGCCGGGGCGATCAACCGGTACTTCGAGCAGGCCGCCCTGGAGACCGAGGGCGGCGAGAAGGCCAGGCGCTTCGCCGCGGCGGCGGGAGCGGCGCTCGTCAAGACCGGGCGGGTGATCGGGCTCTTCGAGGCCCCGCCGCAGGCGCCGCCGGCCGACGAGATGGACGCCGAGCGGATCGAGCAGCTTCTGGCCGAGCGCGACGCCGCCCGCAAGGCCAAGGACTTCGCCCGCGCCGACGCCGTCCGCGACCAGCTCAAGGCAATGGGCGTCACCATCGAGGACACCCCCGGCGGCACGGCCTGGCGGAGAACGTGAGCCGATCCCCACCTGCATGAGCCCCGACCCGGGGCAGGTGGCCGAAGAGCCGTTGATGCCCAGGCCGCGGGGCGCTTATGATTCAGCCATGGCCAGGGCTGCCACACTTCGCATCCTCGGCATCGACCCGGGGCTGAACGTCACCGGCTACGGCGTGGTGGACTTCACCCGCGGCGGGCCGGCGATCGTCGAGGCCGGCACCATCCAGACCGACGCCAAGGCCGACGTCGCCGGGCGGATCGCACAGATACACGCCGACCTGGCCGAAATCCTCGCCGAGCACAAGCCCGACGCCGCGGCCGT
>CBFCZU010000201.1:0-7896 GCA_965602635.1 uncultured Planctomycetales bacterium
GGATGAATGGGAAGGGCGAAGAAGGGCAAACGAGGCGAAACTGAAGGCAGGCCGGTACGGCCGGATCCAGGAGGAGATCAAGAAGCTCGAGCAGCAGAGAGCCGCTCTCAGCAAGACAGCCAGGCTCGAAGAGCTTCAGGCTCGCGCCCGCGAGGCCGAGAACCGCAAGAGAGCCCTCGACAGGAAGATCCACGACAGCTTCAGGAGCCTTCCGGAGACGGTCGAGGCCGAGAAGGCCACCAAGGAGCTGCGTGGCAAGATCGAGACCATCATGCGTCGGATCAAGGCCAACCGCGAGTACGTGAAGCTCACGGAGGAGATCCGTGCCTGTGAGAAACGGCGCGGCGAGGTGGAGAGGGACGTGCGTGAAAGCCCCAAGCTCAAGGCGATCTCGGCGAAGGCTGATGCGGCCGAGCAGGACGCGCGGAAAGCCGAGGAGAGGATCAGGCAGCTTCCGGAGCTCAAGAAGCTCCTGGAGTTGTCCGAGCAAGAGAAGGACGAGCCGAAGAAGAGAGAGCTTCGCGACAGACACAGCCGCTTGTTCGCGGCCCGGAGATCGTCTGACCCCGGGTGGCAACAGGCGAGCGTCGCGAGCCAGCGGCTCAGACGAACATACCACGAAGCCCTGAGACACGAGATCGACGGCCATGCCGGCCGGAAGAAGCTGGAGGGGCAGCTTCAGCGGCTCAAGGAGCATCTCAGCGCGCTCACCGCCAGGCTCAGAGAATCCCATCCGGAACTCCCCAGGCTGGACGAGTCGATCAGGGCGAAGCAGCAAGCCCTGCATGCGCGGAGGACGCAGTTTGAGGGGCGGGCCAGGTCGGGGGCTGACTACAAGAAGGCCGAGGCGACATACGCCGCCGCCAGGAAGGCGGTTGAGGATGCAAGGAAGCGCCTCGGTCAGGAAAAGAGCAGGGAGGCAGCCGAGATCGCTGCCCGCATCGAGAAGCTGCGGAAGGAGGCGCAGGCCCTGCGGGATGACGCCTTGAGGAGCGCCGGCCTTCTCGGACCCAACCCCTACCCCGGCGACAGTGCCGCCAGATTGAAGGCCTTCCAGGAGGGCCTGGTCTACCACACCACCGCTGACTGGGACGATAGGACCCCGGAGGAGGTGAAGGGGCAGGTCCCTCCGAAGATGAAGAAGTGGCTGGAGAGGGTGAGGGGATACTAGGCAGGAAGAACCATGAGCCTGAGCCCAATCCTGGCGGCGGCCCTCGCTGGCCTGGTGTCGGCGGGCGCCGCCGCAGGCGAGTACGACTTCTTTGCCGGGGCCAGATACCCGGGGCCCGTCAGGAAACTCGGCGTTGACCTGTACAAGGTGGAGCAGGAAGGCGGACCCGACGCGGCCGGCTACACGCGCCGCACAGTGCGCTGGTGGCCCCGCAGGGGCGTGGACATCATCCCCGTCAAGCCCGGGATGATCGAGCGGACGTGGACCCTGCGCGACAGGAGGATGGATCCCGCCCTCTGTACGGTGCACCCACGCGTTGGCGTCGAGGAGCTTACCAGGCGGCTATCCTCGAAGCGGCCCCGCCAGTTCAAGGCCCATCTGATCGGGTTTCGCGGCATCGGGAACCGGCAGGCGGACCCGTTCGGGCCTGAGCCCTTCTACTGCCCTGCGGTCGTGCTGCGGCTCCAGGACGGGACCAAGCGCTGCTTCACCCGCGGTACCTTCGTCGAGAAGGACGAGAGGTGGATCCTCGATCTGTACCTGAAGGAGATGGAGCGGACGCGGGCCACGCTGTCGAAGGCCAAGTACGAGCTTCGCGGCGGCACGATCAGCGGATGGCCGGACAACGCCAAGCCGGGCCAGCCGGGGACCATGCGCCTCGAGAGCGAGCATTTTGTCTGGGTCTCCGGCTCGCAGCATGCGCCGAACGAGGGCTACAGCCCTTGGGTCAACCGCGACGACCCCGACAAGGCCCGTCTCTACCGCGAAGGCTCGGTGACCTTCGCCGAGGATATGTGGACCTACCAGGAGCACGCGGGCGTGCTCATGCCCTACTGGGACCGCCCCAAGCGGTACAAGTACGAGATCACCGTTTGCGGCACCTACAGGGACGGCTTCAAGTGGCTCGGCGGCTACGCAGGCGGCGGCTACGGCGGGTGCGGAATCAAACATGCTGGCGGCGGACCCTGGAGCCTGGGCCTCGCCCATGAATGGGGCCACGGCCTCCCGCTCCAGACCAAGGTCGACGGCGGCGGCGGCGAGATCCTGGCCGACGCCTGTCAGGTCGTCGACGACCCGGCGAGGACCGAGAAGTTCGCCAACAACGTCAGGCGGCCCTGGCGGAACTGCGTTCACGGCAGCTACGGCACGGGCCTCTTCTATGGAATCATGGGGGACGATCCCAACTGGGGCTACGCCATGGTCATCGCCCTGCCGGTCGGCAAGGACGAGCCGTCGATCTTCCACACCCTGGCCCGGCTGGGCCAGCAACGCGGGCTGTTCGCCAACGGCATCCGGGGCGTCGGCGACATGGTCGGGGAGTTCGCTGCCCGGCAGGCGGAGTTCGATTGCGAGCTTCAGGACGGTCTCCGGCGCGCCTTCATTTCCGTCAAGCGCAACTACCTCGAGGCGGTCGACCGCCGCGCCGGCCTGTACCGCATCCCATGGGCTGAGGCGCCCGAGCCGTTTGGCGCAAACATCATTCGGCTGGTGCCCGGGAAAGGCGCGCGGCGGATCGCCGTCGACTTCCGCTGCTTCCACGATCCTGAACCCCACGGCGATTGGCGCGCCTGCATCGTCGCCGTCGGCGCCGACGGCAAGGTCCGCTACAGCCCCTTGTGGAACAAGGGCGCCATGGCGATGGCGATCCGGCCGGGCGACCGCCGGTTCTGGCTGACAGTCGCCGCCACGCCATCCGCATTGCCCCGCATTCCCGGTGGGCGTGGGATCGGGGTCCTGCTGGACGGCCGCCACGCCTACAGGTATCCCTACGAGGTCAAGCTGGCCGGCTGTCGTCCGGGCACACCGCACAACATGCCCGGCGACACGGAGGACGATGTACTGACCCATCTCGGCCTGCATCGAAGGCGAGACACCGGCGGCCTGTGCGTGGTTCCGCATCCGGGCGATACGCCCCAGGCCGAGACCCTGCGCAAGACCATTCCTGCGCTGCGGGCGAGGCTGGAGGCCTTCAAGGAAAAGACGGATCGCCTGATTGCCGACGGCAGGATAGCAACCGGGAACTGGTGGTACTACCGCAGGTTCGCGCCGAATCTGGCCTTTCTGGACAAGTATGCCGCGCAGATGCTGGCTGGCATGGAGGGCCGCCGTCATCCGAACGGGGGCGGCTGGGTGGCCGCCTCGGCCGAGGTGGCGGCGAGCGCCTATGTGGGTCCCGACGCCATGGTGCTCGATGGCGCAAAGGTGCTGGACCATGCGGCAATCGAGGACTATGCCGTGGTCAGGGGGCCGGGCGCCGTGGTATCCGGCCACGCCAAGGTCAGCGGCCAGGCGTATGTGGCCGGCAACGTCAGGATCGGCGGATACACGCGTGTGCTGCCCCCGATCGTCGCTGAAGATGAGCAGGTCGTGCCGAGCGAAGTGCCGCTGCGCCCGTTCCAGGAGAAGGGCGAGGGCGGGAAGCTCTGGGCCAACTACGCCTGCGATCGGGACGAGAAACAAGTCCTGGAAGACTGGTTCAGGTACCGACACCACCACGGAATCTGCTGGCAGTTCTACGTGCTGAACCTCAACGGGCATCTCCACGGACAGCCTGAGTTCGTCGTCGACGGCGACCGTCGCGGGTTTCGCTTCGACGGCCGCACGCAATACGCCGAGGCGTCGCCGATCCTGGCCGACCTGGGTGAGATCACGGTCGACTTGGCGCTGAAGTGGGAAGGTGGCCCAAACCAGGTGATCCTCGATTTCGGCACGTCCGTGGACAACCGCTTCGTTCTCACCCCCTCCGGCGATTCCGGCAAGGCCGGACTGGCCATCACCCGTGAAGGCCAGATGGACCGCGTCGTTGCCGACGCTCCTCTGCCGAAGGGCAAGTGGGCAACGTGCCGGGTCGAGATCGATGGCGAGAGGATCGCGCTGTGGATCGACGGCCGCAAGGCTGCCGAGAAGCGCTCCGCCTTCCGCCCGGCAGATGTGTACCCGGCGGGTGTGGAGAAACGCAACTTCATCGCTGCATCCAGGGACGGCACCGGGGCATTCCGAGGGGTCCTCGACTACCTGCGTGTCTACCACACGGTGTTCGACGATTTCACCAGAGATCCAGCGCCCCGCCGGCATGCGCCGCGGCGCGTTACCAGGGAGTTCATCGATTCATGCCGGAAGGAGTATGCCGGCGCCGACCTTCGGGACAGGCTGATCGACGCGAAGGTGCGGCCGGTGTACGCCTACTACGAGGCGATCGGCAAGAAGAGAGACGAGCGGATCAAGGAGATCGAGCAGGGCTCGCCGGCGCTCGCCGAGGCACGGCGCAGGCTTGGTGAGGCCAACGAGACGCTGAATCGCCGCAGGGCTGAGCTCAGGGCTGAGTTCGAGAAACTCCCCGAGACGGTCAGGAAGCGGGCCGAACGGGAGAAGATCGAGAAGCAAGCGCGCGAGTTGGATGCCCGCCGCAGGCAGGTGTACAACGACCTGGAGGCCAGGTTCAAGACCGAGAATCAGGCTCTCATCACGGCCGCGGAGGACGCGAAAGCAGCAGCCGACGAGAAGCGGAAACGGGCCGAAGCCGAGCTCCGGCGCCTCGAGGACTCATTCAAGGCCATGCACGAGGTCGCACAACTCAAGGACGAGACGCAGCGCGCCATTCGGCTCGCCGAGCTGAAGATGGCCAGCAAGGAGTACCTCCGCTGGCGGGACGTCAGAGACCGCGCCGGTGCAGAGGCCGGCAAGGCCGCGCATGCCCGGGGCCAGCGGTTTCGCTCTCTGGTTGAGAAGAGCGCGGAGATTCCCAGGCTTGACCGCGAGATCAAGGCGCTCAGGGCCAGGGCCGGGACGCTCCGGACCGATCCCCGGGCCTACGTTGACAGGCGAGCTGCCGAGCTGAGGCAGGAGGTCTCCAAGGCGGAGATGGGGGTGGGGGACGCCCTCAAGCGAGGCGCGGCAGAGCACAAGCCGGAGTATGACTGGTTGCTCACGCTCAGGTGGCTCGCCTTCAGCGGGCACTACAACTACCCCTACCGGCGGTACCTGCGAGACAGGATCGCCAAGGAGGTTGGCGGCAAGGTGTGCCACGAGGAGTTCGGCACGCTCGAGTCGATCCTCGCTCTGCAAACCACGGCGCAATGGCACACGCGCTGTGACTGGGACGGGCGGCTGCGCCAGGAAACCGACGGCTCCATCGGCGAACTGCCGCTGCTGCGGAAGTGGCTGGAGAGGGTGAGAGGGGATGTCAGGGAGTAGGACCAATGGAAGGGTGCGAATCATGAGACGAACTGCTGTGCCCCTTCTGGCGCTTGTGCTGGCAGGCGGCGCTGCCGGCGCGTCGGATGACGCGAGCCAACTCAGGGCGCTGAAGGCCAAGCAGTGGACCGTACCTGCGCTTGGTCTGAAGATGGTGCGCATCCCGGCGGGGAGCTTCGCCATGGGCAGTCCACAGGATGAGATCGACCGCCGTAAGGACGAAACCCAGCACCAGGCGACGATCGGCAACCCGTTCTACATGGGCGTGTATGAGGTCACCCAGGAGGAGTACTACAGCGTCATGCTGCCCGACTTCGACCACGACAGTTGGCAGTATGCTCGCGGCCCCATCCATGCCGGCCTCGCCCTCTTCTACAGGGAACGAAAGGGCAGGGGGGACTACACCGGCGGAAAGCTCAGGCTCAGGAATCCGATGGAGTGTGTTCCCTGGGTCAAGGCCCGCGAGTTCTGCCAGAAGGTCACCGAACGTGAGCGCAAAGCCGGTCGCCTGCCCAAGGGCTATGTGTACCGCCTGCCCACTGAAGCTGAATGGGAGTATGCCTGCCGGGCAGGCTCCACGGGGCCCTACAATGTGAAGGGTGACACTGACACGGCAGAGCACTTGAGGAGCGCGGATTACCTCAACAGCTTCGCCAACGTCGGCGGCGGGAGCCCCGTGAAGGTCGGCAGCCGGAAGCCCAATGCCTGGGGGCTGTATGACATGCACGGCAACGTGTACGAATGGTGCCTGGACTGGTACGGCCCCTACCCAACCGGCAGGGTCAAGGACCCGACCGGCCCGGCCGAAGGCAAGGGAAGGGTCGCGCGAGGCGGGTGCTTCAATGGGCCTGCCCCCTATTCGCCCCCAGGCCAGATCGCGCGTGGCGACTGCTTCAGCGGCGCAGGGCCTTTCCTACGCTCGGCCAGCCGCTACAGGTTCAGTCCCGACGTGGACTTCTACGCCATCCTCGGCTTCCGCGTGGTGCTGGGGCCCGAGAGAGGCCCTTGCTCCAACCCCAAGGCGAGTCTACAATGACAGTCGACACCCGAGAGAAGCAGCCACCATCTTCCTTCAGCGAGGCCTGCTATGGCGAGTGAGTCGTGCGTGTCGCGGCGGTTCCGCCGAGTGCCGTTGGTCGTGCTTGCTGTCTGGGGCCTGGGGTTCCCCGCGGCACGGGTCGGGGCCGGATCGCTGGTGATCCCCGCATGGTCGTTTGCTCGCGGCAATGTGCGGATCCATGCAGATCCGGGCCAATACGCCGATGCCGGACCGGTCGTGGGTCCCGGCCCCCGTCGGCCCTGGGGGTGGACGGTCGAGTACGACATCGACATCCCCGTCACCGCCAAGTACACACTTCAGATCTGCTACGCGTCGGCCGAGCCCCGGCCGATCGACGTTTCCTTCGATGATCAGGACCCGGGCAAGTGCTGCACGGGCATAACGTTCGGCCCCTCACCCCCCGGCCAAGCGGCCAGACCCACGTCGAACAGCAGCGGCGCGACGTGGGAAGGGCTCTACAAGCGGGGAACGCTTCAGCTTCTCCAACTGGAGCTGGACAAGGGGATCCACACGGTCAAACTCGCCAGCGACAGGCCGCTGCCCAACGTGGTGGCGCTGCGCCTGGACACCCCGACAGACTTCCCGGAGGACTGGCAGCCGCCCCAGTACAGAGTGCGGGACCTCGACAGCATCCCGGCCAAGTTCCGTAGAGCTTTCCTTCCATCGAACGGTGTCAAGGTCACCGCGCCACCTCTTCAGGAGTTCCCGAAGATCAAGGCCGCGGGATCGCGGATCATCCCCGCCTGGACATTTGATCGCGGGAATGCCCGGATCTACGCAAGCCCCGACCAACATGCCGATGCCGGGCCGATGGTCGGCGGCGGACCCGCGGCGCCCGAGGAGGGGGTCGTCGAATACGACATCGACTTCCCGGCTACCGGCGAATACACGCTCCAGATTCGTTACGCGGCGGCCGACGCGCGGCCGACGGACGTGTGGCTGGACGGCCGGCGCGTGGGCAAGGCCTGCATTGGCCTGACCATCGGTTCATCGCGTTTCGAACTGCCGGTCTGGTTCTCATGGAGCAGCAGGACGGCGAAGTGGGAACAGCTTCGCCAGCGAGGCAAGCTCGTCAAGCTGTCGGTCACCAAGGGGAAGCACACGCTGAAGTTCACCCGTCGCGGCCCGCTGCCCAACCTGCTGGCCCTGGCCTTGCAGCCTGGTTGGGACGCGCCTCCGCGCACGGTGCGGCACATCGACAGGGTGCCACCCGCCCATCGCGCCGTCTTCCTCCCGCCGGGCGCCGTAAACGTGGCGGCCCTGCGGCAGGCCATTGTGGACACGATGGCAACCTTCGGCTCGCGGTATCCCGCCGGCCCGCAGTACCTCAAGCGATTGTCCCAACTGGAAGCCAAACGGAAGGCCTCCGAGGAAGGTGGCCCCGAGCAGTGTCAGGAGATTCACGACGAACTGACTGCGTTCCGCCGCGAGGTCATGCTGGCCCATCCGGCGTTGAAGTTCGACAGGCTTC
>CBFCZU010000202.1:0-7812 GCA_965602635.1 uncultured Planctomycetales bacterium
ACCGTGCCCTGCGTGTCGATGAAGATGAAACGCATGCCGGCCGGCCAGTTCACCATGGGCAGCCCGGCCGACGAGATGTGTCGCCGCGACGATGAGACACAACACCGCGTCACCATCACCAGGCCGTTCTACATGGGCGTCTACGAGGTCACCCAGCGCGAATTCTACAAGCTCATGATGCCCCCGGACTACGACTACGACGCGTGGCAGTTCAAGCGCGGGCCTCTCGGCGACGGCGCCGCAGGCCTGATCACCGGGGATGGGGCCGTCGGCGGGGAACTGACCGACCTGAATCCCATGGAGTGTGTCTCCTGGCACCGGGCGATGGCATTCTGCACGAAGCTCACCGAGATGGAACGCCAGGCGGGGCGGCTGCCCAAGGGGTATGTCTACCGCCTGCCCACGGAGGCGGAGTGGGAGTATGCCTGTCGGGCGGGCACTAAGGGCCCCTACAACGTCGAGGAGGACCACGCCAGCATCGGGTCGATCCGGAAGTTCGCCTGGGTGGATGACTTCAACTGGGTGAACTACGGCACCCGCGCCGTCGGCACCCGCAAGCCCAATGCCTGGGGCCTCCACGACATGCACGGCAACGTCTACGAGTGGTGTCTCGACTGGTATCGCCCCTACGCCGGAGGCCCCGCCACCGACCCGACCGGGCCGGCGACGGGGAACGAGAAAGTCATACGGGGCGGGTGCTTCTCGGGCTGGGACACCCAGAAAGGGAAGCTCTCCCAAAGCGAGGCCCTGGCCAGGCAGGTCCACCCCTTCATGCGGTCGGCCAGCCGCTACCGCGTGCCCCCCGGCCTCGGCTACCTCGCCATCGTCGGCTTCCGCGTGGTCCTCGCGCCGCAGCCGGGAGCAGCGAAAGAGTGATTTGGGGCCGTTACTTGCGACGGGGAAGGAGTGTCAGCATGGGAAGCAAGAGCGCCAGGCCTGGGGTCATGCTGCTCGCCGCCATGTTCGTTGGGATGGCGGACATGCCGAGCGTGGGTGCCGCCGCGAAGTCGTGGAAGGAGGAGACGGTGCTGATCTCGCCGCAGGGCGATCAGACCGTCGTCCGGCCAGTCGACGGGGACAAGGTCCTCTTCAAGAATGCTGATCCGCAGCTCGCCATCGAGTGGGGGCTGACAAATGCGCGCACCGCCGTGGTTCTGGCTGGCAAGTACGCCGTGTCCGACAGCATCGACATCCCGCGTGACGAGGTCACGTTGATCGTGGCCCAGGGCGCTGAGATCTCGCTGAATCCGAAGACCGAGCACAAGACGAATATCGGGTTCCGCTCCCGCCGCAACCCCGGGTACTGGCAGCTCGTGCCGCTGATCTACAACCGCGGCCGCAGGAACGTGCGCGTGATCCACCTCGGCACGCTCGTCCATTCGGTCTGGGACAAGGGGAAGAGCGGCAAACAGACGTTCCCGATCGTCTTCGACGGGAGGAACGACAAGCGCACGTGCGGGGTCGAGGGCGGGATGCTGCTGGTGGCCGGGGCAGCTACCCAGTCGTGCCTCCTGCTCGACTCCCGCGGCGTTCACGTGCCCCTCGTGACCCTGGATTCGAAGTCGAGGATGGACGCCGTGCTCACGCTGGAGGGATGCGAAAGCTGCCGGCTCGGGATGATCGTCAACCTGGCACCCGAGCCCGGCGGCAAGACGGGCGAAACGGTCGACCTGAACTCAAGCAACCGTCGCATCACCATCGAGCGGCTCGTCGGCGAACGGTCGCAGGAGATCATCGATATGAACGGGAGCCACGCCGACGTGAGGGAGCTTGTCTCCATCGGCAAGCCCCAGAAGCTTCTCTGTTTCTGCGTAGGCTCCGGGCCGCGATGGACGAGCCGGCCGCGCGCCGCCGACCGGCTCGACGTGTGGCAGGCGGCCGTCCTGGAGGACGTGGCAGCCGTTCGCCGGCGGATCGAGGCGCCCAAGCTGCCCGACGCGCTGCCGCGCTTCACCGTGAAGGCGACCATCGAGGTCACGCTCAAAGGCGGTGGCAAGAGGGAATACGCCAAGGCGGTCGAGATCGACGTGCGGAGCGCCAAGTGAGTTCCGGCAGCAGTCAACCGATGGGCGCTCCTCGGCCGGACGAGAGAAGCACGATGGCTCCAGTGAAGTGCTGGGCAGCGGGGGCTGTGCTGGCGGGCGTGCTCCTGTGGGCACCGGGGGGCCTCCTCGCGCGGACGGAGGTGCCCGGCCACGAGTATCGCTGGCACCAACTGATGCCGCGGGCGTCGTATGATGGCGTCGAGGACATCAATGCCATGGCCGCGGCCGTGCGCAAGAGCCGGCCCCAGATGGCTCGCGGCGGCTGGCAGTGGGACCGTCTGCTCTCGCGCTACATCGATGGGGGGCGCAGAGAGAAGAACGCGCTGAAGATCCTCCATGCCTGTTTCATGAGCATTCTGGACCGTTACTACGACGCGGAGAAGGCCGGCAACGGCGACAAGTTCAACCTCTTCTCCGGCCACGGCGCCTGGGGCAGCGGCGGGCGGATGCGCATCTACGCGGAGCTCGTCCGACAGAACATGCTCACCGCTGAAGAGCAGGCGACATTCAAGCAGATCGTCAACCAGAGCCTGAGACTGGGATTCGACTACCCGAACATCGAGCGCGGCGTCAACAACCGACCCTACGGGATGAACGGCGGCCCGGCCATCGCGGTGCGGATGTTCCCCGATATGCCCAACGCCGCGAAACACAGGCGTTGGCTTGATGTGCTCTGGCGCGAGCTGACCGAATACGGCGATACGACCGAGACCAACTACTACCCCTACGGACCGCTCTTCCTGCACGGCCTTCTGGACATGGCCGAGGGCATGGGCAAGTTCGAGACGGACCGCGACTTCCTCTACGCCCTTGCCCGGCGCTATCTCGATTCCGTCCACGGCGGCGGCGTGCGCGGCAACCCCAACTCCGGCGCGATTGTGAACCGCGGCCGAGCCCAAACGTATGCGGCCCCTGGAACGCGTGGTACTACCGCGACGAAGTGGACGATGGACAGGTGTGGTACCGCCTCGCGCGGCCCCCCTCCTCCATGAAACTGCGAGGGGCCGAGAGCTGCGATGGGATCGCCTTCACCATAGGAGTCCGAGCAGGGTTGAGCCCATCTCCAATCGCCTCCGCCACGCGGTGGCACCGTCGGGGGCCTTCAGCTTCTTGCCGCAGTTGCGACAGGTCACCGTCGTAGCCATGACACTCTCCTTTCGTCGCCCCGCAGATGAGCGAACGTCCCGGCGGCCCGTCCCAGCGACGGCCCGCGCAAGGCACGCGCACGGGAATCCAGTCCGGCTCGGCGGGCGTGGTGTCAGGCGAAGCAGGCGAACGGCAGACTGCTGGCGGGCAGCCCATACGCCTCGAAGCGCTTCCCGTCGGGCTCGATGTACAGCGCTCGAAGCCGAGACAGGACCAGGCAGACCTTTCGGTTCTCCTTCCTGGCCACGTCCACAGCGATGGCCTCTGCCTCCTGGCGGGAGCAGTCGGGCGGCAGGGACCGCTGCTGGTGAAAGCAGGGGGTGACGCGGATGACCAACCGCGGAGGGACGGGCCTGTCCAGTTCCTCGAAATCGTCCACCATCGCCGCGAGGATGGCGAGCTCGTCGAGGCCGAGCACGGTCGCGAACCGCTGGTAGACGATCTTACTCGGGAACACGTCGTCGCCGTCCTCGATGTTGGCGTAGCGGCGGATTCCCTTGTTCAGATTCGCGTAACCAGCCTGGCGAGCCACGTCCACGATGCGCAGACCGAGGCCCCCTCTGGCTCTCTCGAACAAGTTGCCCAGATGACTCATCGCGCTTCTCCTTTCTGCTCGTGATCGTCGTGACAGAGAACGACGTGCGCCGGGGATCGCCGCGAACGCGGGCCGCGGCGTCGGGCTGGGCCGTTCACTCGAAGCGACAGGATGTGGAGGAGATGCGGAGGGCGGGCAGTGCAGACCGCAGGGGGTCGTCCGCCTCGCCGGAAAGCGGGGCCACAAGAAAGCCCCGCCGGGGGCGAGGTGACCGGCTGGGTTGCACGAGCCTCATTCACGCCGGCGGCAGCGTGAAAGGCCCGAGCCGCATCGCCCCCACCGACTCAACGGGGAGGCAAGGCACCTGTTGCCAACAGGTTGCCGGGCGAGAGACATCCTCTCGCCGCTCTGGATGCATCGTCATGACACGGCATTTGGAAAGAGCAGACCGAAGCAGCCTCGGCTCACAACCAGTCTACCCCAAGCCGGCGGGAGTGTCAAACCGGTCGGGGAGGCTGGTCGCGATTGGATGGGGGAGGCTGCCCTGAACCAGCTTGAGGCTGTTCCAGGACCCGCAGGACGTCGAGGGCGGCACGATGCCTTCGCGTTCCAAATCGAAGAAGCGCGGCTTCGCGCTCTCGGCGGCTATCGACCAGCTCACGGCCTACCCGCTGGAAGCCCACGTGGTTGCCCCCCTGGAGGCCACAGACGAGCCACACGGCGACCACGACCCCTGCTGCTCATTCCAAGGTCGGCTGGGGCAAAGAGCAGCGTACAGGGCTCGCCTTTGGCTCTCCGAAGGAGGACTTCATGCTCCGTGCGGCGGACCTGTTCCTGGTCGAGATCGACCTACCGGTCAGCTTCCGGGCCCGCCACAACCTCCCCCGCGCGTCCATCGGGTTCATGATGGACAACGGCGACTATCGGTGGATCAGGGAGGATGGTTCGGTTAGTACAGTGCGGGGGATTCGGAAACGAATTACTCGGGTCGCGCCCCTGGTGCTTGGAGCGAGTTCAGACTAGACCAGGCGGGGCTCGGCAAGGCTCGGCCCGGCTAGGCAAGGCAGGGCAAGGACCCCTCGTTCGCCGTCGAAAGGAGCAAAGGAGGCGCGGCTGGGCGTCATTCGCCAAGACAAGGAAAGGACCTCTTGTCCCCCATCGAAAGGCCCGCCGGTGGCCCGCCCTGCCCCACCGAAGCAACGCGTGGTAAGCGGGTCATGCGGCCATGCGAGGCGGCCCGCAAAAAGCTGGGCCGGCGAGATCGGGAGGACTTCGACTTGACGCCCGTGGGAACCATCGCTTATGCTCTTGGGGCCTGCTTTTGCGTCCCAGCCGAAAGGAGGCGACACCGATGGGACGCGTGACACAGTTGCCGAACCGCAGAGGCTGGTACGTCGAATGGCAGGATGGCTACGGGCGGCGGCGGCGGCGGAAGCGGGTCCACGGGGGCCGCGACGATGCCCGCCGCCTACTGAAGGCCCTGGAGGCCCAAGCCGACGCGACCGTCTCGATCTGGCTGAACACGGCCCGGTGAAAGAGCCCTCCCTCGAAAAGCTCGTGGAGCTGTACGAGGCCCATTGCCGGACCCGGATGCGGCCATTGACCTGGGAGAGCTACGCCGATGGCCTGCGGCAGATGCTCGGTTTCCTGGCGAGTCGAGGGAATCCCCTGCGGCGAGCCGCCGACATTCGGGTGAGCGATGCCGAGGCGTTCGCGGCATGGAAGCAGCAGGCGCGGGCGGGTCCGCGGACGGTGAACAAGCTCATCGCCGCGGTGCGCCGCATGCTGAACTGGGCGGTCGCCCACGACCCGCCTCTCATCCGGGCCAACCCACTGGCCAGGTGGAAACCGCTGAAGCAGGAAAGGAAGCGGCGGCAGCGGCGGAGCCTGACTGAGTTCGAGATGACGGCCCTGCTGAAGCAGTCGCCACCCTACCTGGCCGACATCTGGCGGTTCATGCTCGTCACCGGGCTGCGGTCGAGACGATTCGCTTGTGGGAGCCTGAGGGACCCGCGAGCGACGCGCGCATGCCGCGCGCACAAGGCGAGGCGAGATGAACTGCTCGCCGCAAATGCTGTCGAGAACGCTACTTGTGAAGGGGAGAGCGCAGAGACGCGCAGGACTTGGGATCCTGTCCCGCAAGGGGTGCGGGTTCGACTCCCCTCTCTCGCATCCATGCAAGCACGGCCAGAAGCACGCGGCCCGGCTCCCCGGCGCGCACCCGTCGCGCGGCGCGCCGGCATCCCGGCCGGCGCGGCACACTCCACCAGTTGCCCGCCGCGCCCTCCAGGCGACGTCCACCGACGAGCCATCGGTCCCACAGGAGCTATCCTCTGCCCCGGAAAGGAGCCCCGACGAGCCATGCCCAGCCCCACCAGCCTCACAGTGCCCCGCGTCTTGCTCGCCGCCGCCCTGCTCGCCGGCGCCCGCGCGCCGGCCCACGGTGCAGCCGCACCCAGGCCCGTCGCCCCGCCCATGGCCATCGGCCTGGCCGGCGTGTCGAGCTATGGCGACGTGTGGCAGTTCGTGGACATGATGAAGCACTCGCGCGAGTGGCGAGCCAGGAAGGACTGGAAGAGCTGGGACATCGTCGAGGACGCCTACGGCTGGCCCGTCTCGCTCAAGTCGAAGGACGGCGAGGCCGCTGAGATCGATGGCGACCACCCGATCTTCATGTGGCTGTACAACCGCCGGATCGCCGGCGACATCGTGCTGACCTGGGAGGGGGACGGGGACGTGCAGATCCGTCGGCGCAAGGCCAAGTTGGTCACCGATGAGCTCCCGGCCAAGAAACGGCGCGTCTACCACTGGGACGATGCCGTCGGTGGGGTGTTCGAGTTGGTGGTGGCCCGCTCTAATCCCAAGGACCACGTCCGCAACATCCGCGTGTGGATGCCGGGGTTCGAGACGTCGGGCGAGACCTTCCATCCCCTGTGGAAGAAGGTGGTCGAGCCATTCCCCTACTTCCGCTTCATGGACTGGGGGCGCACCAACAACAGCACGCAGAAGGACTGGACGGACCGCGTGACGGTCCACCACATGCGCCAGACCCGCGGCGTGGCCTATGAGCACATGCTCCGGCTCTGCAACGAGATGGGCAAGGACGCCTGGATCTGCATCCCCCACATGGCCACCGACGACTACGTGAGGCAGTTGGCCAGGCTCATCAAGAAAGAGCTGAAGCCTGAGCTCAGGGTCGCCATCGAGTACTCGAACGAGATCTGGAACGGCTCCTTCCGGCAGACCCACTGGCTGTGGGACCAGGCCGACAAGGAGATCAAAGCCAGCAACCTGAAGGACTCGCGCGGCAGGCCGCTGAAGAAATGGGAATATGGGGCCACGCTCTGCGGCCGCCGCTCCGCCCAGATCTGGAAGATCGCGGCCAAGGAGCTCGGCGACCCCGACCGCATCGTCCGCACCATCACCCACTTCCGCTGGATCGAGAGGGCCATGCAAGCCGCCCTGGACAAACGCAACGGCGAGGGCCGGGTGGACCTGGTGGCTCTCAACGGCTACTTCATCAGCCAGGATTCCCTCAAGTACGCCCTGCGCGACCTGGACAACTGGGATCTGGACGAGGCCATGAAGATGCTCGAGCAGCAGCACCTCCTCGGCCACACGATGAGATGGCAGCGCGAGATGGCCAACGTGCGGACGCGCTGGCCCGGCATCCCCATCACCTGCTATGAGGGCGGCCAGCACTTCGCCAACCCCTTCGCCACGGGACTTCAGGGCAAGACGCTGGTCGAGAGGATGTTCGAGGTCAACGGCGACCCACGCATCAAGAACGTCTACCGGACCGCCCTGGAGACCTGGCACCTGGCCGGCGGCGACGGCTTCACCGCCTTCGTCGAGTGCGGCACCTGGAGCAAGTACGGCTGCTGGGGCCACAAGCAGTACGTCACCCAGCCGCTGGAAGACAGACTCGACGCCGACGGCAACGTCACGGAGAAGGGCGCACACAAGTACGCCGCGCTGCTGGAGTACCAGCGCCGCCGGAGCAACCAGGATCCCGCACAGGCGCCGCGGATTCTCACGTCGGCACTGCCGGACGCTGCCGTCGGACAGCCGTACAACGCCAGGCTC
>CBFCZU010000203.1:0-7752 GCA_965602635.1 uncultured Planctomycetales bacterium
GCTCAGGACATACGCCCTTCGACGCGCTCAGGACATACGCCCTTCGACAGGCTCAGGACTTCTGCCTGCGCTTCAGCATCGCCACGGCCCCCAGGGCGATCAGCCCCAGGGCGGCCGGCTCGGGCACGGTCACGCCGGTGAGGCTGTCGCCGCCGACGGTATCGGCGCTGACGGCGTGGAAGCCGATGCTGCAATACTCCGTGTCGTCGCCGCCGTTGAACGCGGCAAGGTAGTCGAAGATGTCCGACCCGTCAGCCAGCGAGGTGGCGAACTCGACCACCAGCTTCTCGCCTCCCGGCGCGACGCCGTTGCCTGTGGGCGGGGGCGCGGCCCTGAACTCGATCATCGAGCTGCCGTCGGTGATCTCCGTCCCGTAGCCGGGAAGGACGTCGTACGACCCCACCGAGTAGGTGCCGTCCGACAGGTCGTGGCGGATGTTCGGCAGCCAGAGGATGCCGCTTCCCGTGTCGTCGTCGGTCAGGTCGAGGTAGATGGTCTTGAGAACGGCGGACAGTTCGGGGGCCGCGGACACGTTGGCGAACGTGACGGTGGCCGTCCCGCTGGTCGCGGTCAGGTCAACCGACATCCGCACATCGGACAGGCTGCCGCCAGGGACGATGGCGTGGTCCGCGTGGCTGCCGTAAACGATGAGGGACGCGTGGGCTGGTCCGCCAGCAGCCAGCAGGGACAGCAAGAGTGCACAAAGTGCGGGCTTTAAGTGCAACATGGTCTCTCCTCCTATGGGCGAGGCCTCAACACGACGCCGGCCAGCCTCCCTTGCGGAGCGAGCGTCTAACCTGGTGCTGCCTCTCCTCCGTACGGAGCAAGCCCTGAGGCAAACTCCTATCCTTCCTGAGGCTCTTCTACAGTATGGCTAGTATACCACGCGCGCAGCAGATTTGGGGACATTTCTTCTGGTGACCCCCGGAGGGCAGGCGGACGTTGCCGGGCGGGGCCTCAGCCCGGGCGGACGCGGGCCAGGACGCGGCGTGCCCAGCGGACGCTCTCGGCCGGGAAGGCCTGGGGCGGGTACTGCTCGCTGACGGGCACCAGATGCACCGTATCTCCCTGGTGGCGAAAGATCTTACAGGTTACGCCGATCTGCCCGTCGAGCTGGACGAGGGCGGCCCGTCCCTCGGCTGGCTCGCCGGAGGCCGAGCATATCACCACGTCGCCGTGGCGGATTTCCGGGGCCATGGAGTCGCCGTCGATCCGGACGGCGAAGGCGTCGGAAAATCTCCGCTTCAGCGAGCCGGCCACGACGAACTCCGCCACGTTCTCGGCGTCCGGGGCCGAGAGGGTGATGATCTGTGCGACTCCGGCGTCGCGTCCGGTTTCGTCGGCGGCCGAGGCAGCGGCCACCTGGCGCGAGGCCCGGCGGGCGTGGCGAGCGACCAGGTCGGCCAGGACGGTAACGCCGGCCGAGTCGTCCTCGCTGTCCCAGAACTGCGGCACCCCGGCGGCCGAGCGGCCGAGGATCGGGATCCAGTCACGCTGGGGATCGGCTGCCGGCTGCTTGCGCAAATCCTTCTCTGACTGGGATTTGACCGGAACGCCGTCCACCCGCCCGGCCTCGTCCCCCTCGGCCGGCCGCTGCTCGGCGCCGCCCTCTTTCGCCGGCCAGGCTAGGCTCGCAGAGAGCAGGTCAACGAAGGCCGTCAGCGGGGCGACGGCGTGGGGGCGATCGGCCAGGAGCCTCCCGATCCGCTGCACTGCGGGGTGGTCGGCGGGCACCGCCGCGGGGGATACCTCGCCGGTCAGCAGCCAGCGCAGATCAACGCCGGCCAGGTCCGCGATCCGCACCAGCACGTCCGCCGGCGGCACGCGGCCACCCTCATAATAGCTGTAGGTCGAGGGAGATATGCCTAACTGTTTTGCGAAGCGCGCCTTACCGCGCTGACCATGAAGCTCGCCCCGGAGTTGGGCGATCCGCTCGCAGATGTCGGAGCCTGGAGGTCTTTCTGACATTATATTCGCAAATGCGAAGAATTCCCTTGCCGAGAGACGTTTCTGCGAATATGATCCTGCCCGTCGCGAGGACATTGTAATTCGCCTCGCCACGGGGGCAAAGGACAATGGCGAAAAAGTTGCAGGACGGCGAGCTGTCGGTTGCCGAGAGGCTGGAGGGCGCCCTCGAGCTGATGTCATGGCAGACGAGGCTCGTCCGCTCTGCCCTCGAGCTGGTTCGGGACCAAGCCGGTCCGGGGTCGGGCCGGCGGGGATCGGGGGTTGGGTCCGGGCGCCGGACCTGACCCAGGCCGGGGCGAGGGCCTCGGCCGGATGGTGGCAGCGCCCGGGCGCCGCCGCCACGGCCCCTTCGTGCCAACCATCGGCGGCGGCGAGCCCGCGCCGCCAGACGCCGGGGCCGCGCGCCGGCGAGTCAGGGCGGTGAGCCCTTGCCTTGGCAGACCGCGTGGCTGCGACTGCGCCTATTCCCTGGTGATTCGCGTCAGCGACCACTCGGCGAGCATCAGCGCCAGCGCGGCAGCCAGCAGGTATGGCCAGAGGGGCGTGAGGCCCCGGCGGCGAACCTCTCGCAATCTCCCGGCGAGTTCTCCCGGCGAGACGATCCGCCCGCCCGTCAGCCGGGCCAGCCGCCGCAGCGACTCGGCGTCGGCGCCGAAGGCCTGGAACTCCGGCGGGCAGTGGACGGGCGCCGAGCCGTTCCACAACGCCGAGCCGTCCTCGCCGCGAATCGTTACTGCCGCGGGCACGTCCCGCCGGCATTCGGCCGAGCCCTCGTACCGGCCCGGGGCCGTCTGCTCCAGGGCCGCGGTGTGCAGGTCGTCGCCGGCGGCGACCGAGGCCGTCAGTGGCAACTCGTTCACCGCCCGGCCGGCCTGACGCGCGATCACCTCGATCCGCAGCCTGCCGCCGTCGCGCAGCAGCCGCACGTCGAGGCGGGGGTCGTTGGCCCCGCGGGCTGCCCACTCCGCCGCGGCAGGCACGAGCCCCCCCGCCGGCGAGTCAGACCATGCGGCGTTGAGGCCCTCGGTCAGCGGCACGGCCAGGGAGACTGTCCGCCCCAGCCCGGCGAGCCGCGTCGCCAGGACGTGGTCGCCGCCGGCCGTCCGCGCCAGCGACTGCGAGCGCCCCCGCAGGCCGGAGAGGATGTACGCCTCGGCCTGCGGCAGCGACTTCAGGGGGGTGTTGAACAGCGCCGCGGTGGCGACGATCTTCGTCGGGGCCCTGTTGAGCGACTCTCCCCGCCCGCGCCGCACCAGGCGGGCGAAGACCTCGGCCAGCCCGCCCAGGTGGTCGCGCTGCTCGTAAGGGGCGTCGAGCAGCTCGGCGAGTTTCTTGAGCGGCGGGTCGGCGGCAGCGCCGTCGTCCTCGTCGGCCCGCCCGACGGCCACCACCGCCAGTTTCGCCTCGGCGGCGCGGATCTTCCCGGCCCACTGCTTGGGGTCGAAGTCCTCGGTGCGGAGGTCGCTGAGGACCAGCAGCATGGGCGTCCGCCCGCCGCGTGCGCCGCCGGCGAGGGCCTCGGCC
Organism: uncultured Planctomycetales bacterium; assembly: GCA_965602635.1. Classification (GTDB taxonomy): domain Bacteria; phylum Planctomycetota; class Phycisphaerae; order SM23-33; family SM23-33; genus CBFCZU01. The sequence continues at coordinate 3,493 of CBFCZU010000203.1, forward strand.
ATTGCGGGGTCGACCTTCGTCGAGCCGGCGGGGGCGACCTCGCTCAAGGCCCGCCGCAGCGCGGCGAAGTCGGCCGGGGCGTCGCCGCTGTCGTACTCGACCCGCGCGGCCGCGGCGAAGGTGATGACCCTGAGGGCGTCGCGCTCGGTGAGGTGCTCGCGGAGTGCGACGGCCGCCTCCGCCGCCAGGTCGAACTTCATCTGCCTGGGCCCGCCCGGGCCGGGGGCGTCCTCGGCCATGGACCCGGAGCGGTCGAGCAGCACCGCAAGGTCCAGCGGGCGGCGCTGGAAGGGATTGGCCGCGAGCGGCAGCACGCGGTTGAGCGGGTCGCGGTCGTCTGCGGGCGTGGCGTGCGGACCTGTGCCGATCATCACCAGCCCGCCGCCGTCGCGGACGTAGCCGGCCAGGGCCCGGCGCTGGGCGGGCGTGAGCGCCTGGCCGGTATGGTCGAAGACGATCACCGCGGCGAAGGCGGCCAGGGCGGCGGGCGTGGCCGGCAGGTCGGAGGGGGCGAGCATCTCGACCGCGCCGGCGCGGGCGAGCGACCCCCGCATGCGAGGCGGCGCGCCGACGGCCGCCATCTTCCGATCGAGGGGCAGGACGAGCGCGGCGGCCGAGTCGTTCTCAACGAAGGTGTCGGCCGGGGTCAGCCGGGCCGTGTACTGCCCCGCAGCGTCGGCGGGCAGGGCGTCGGAGAGGCGGATCGTCACCGGCCCGCGACCCAGCAGCGCCAGCTCGCGGACGAGCAGCGCCCCTTCCCGCCCGGATCGGGTGACGGTGAGAGTCCGTGCCATCGAGGCGTCGGCCGAGACGCTCACGGCGATCTCGACGTCGTGTCGGCCGCGGCGGACGGCCCGCAGCGAGGCAATCCGCCCGTCGGGCGGGGGCGAGTCCATGGGCACGATGAGCAGCTCGGCGCCGGCGGCGGCGACGGCCCGGGCGGCGGCAGGCCAGTCGGCGTCGGTGAATCGCCCGTCGGAGCAGACCACCCCCGCGGCGAGGCCCGCGCGGGCCCGAGCGGCGATCATCCGCAGCACCGGTCCGATCCGTGTCGCCGAGGCCTCGGCCGCGCGGCCCGAGCGTGAGAGCCCCCCGGCGAAGTAGTACCTCTCGACGGCCGCGCCGGGCGGGAAGCGAAGTCCGCCCTCCCCCGGCCTCTGGGCGCGGACCGAGCCGGAGGCGTCAACGGCCAGGAGGTAGGGCAGCCTCGTGCCGCCCGCCAGCGGTGCCCGCGGGCCTGCCAGCGCCAGCGCCACCGCCGCCAGGGCGAGCGTCTGGGCGACGACCGCGGGCAGGGGCACCTTGCGCCCGCGCCGGCGAGCCCGCCACGCCAGCACGGCCGGGGCCGCCGCCGCCGCAAGGGCCGCCAGCGCCGCCGGACGGGCCAGCGTCATCCCAACCGCCATCGCGACGAGTCTGTCCATTGGGTCGTCCCGGGCGTCTCCGCGCCCGGCGCATGCTCGCGGCGCCCGCCGCTTCACCCGGGCGAGCGCCGCGGCTCATTCGCCCCCGCGGATCGGCGCGGCGAACACCTCGGGGGCTATGACCAGGATGGTCTCGAACTGCAACCCGCGGCGCGTGCGGACGAGGAAGCGGTGCCCCGGGCTGGTGTCGCGGCGTACGTCCGGCCCCGGGCCGACGATGACGAACCCGCCGGCGGGGATCTGAACGGTGAAGCCCATGTCCTCCAGGCGATAGTACGTCGGCAAGGAGGTGAGCACGTACCCGGGTCCGCTCTCGACGTAGCGTGATCGGCGATCGACGGACCGCAGCACCGCCCCGGCCGTCAGGTACACGTCGGTCGGCTCGTCGTAGTTGATCGTGCCGGCCATCATCAGCACGTTGTCGCAGCGCGGATAGTCGTTGCCGATGAGCGTCCGGTCGGGGCGAAAGAGGAAGACCCTCTGGGGCGGCTGGGCCGCCTTGAGCACGACCGCCACGGCCGCCCCGTGGTGGGTGACGACGTGCCTGCGGGAGAGCGACTTGCCGGTCAGGCGGCGGAGCAGCTTCGCCACGTCCGGCCAGATCTGCTCCGACGCCACCCCCACGCGGATGCCGTTGCGCGCCAGGTTGGCGCCCATCCGCCCCCCCACCGGCTCCTCGTTGACGTAGCTCCACAGCTCCTCGGAGTCGCTCACCGAGCCGATGGGCAGCTCCACGGTTATCAGGCGGAATCGGATCAGCAGCATGTAGGTGCGCGGGTTATCCAGCTTCCGCCCGCGGGCGAGGGGGTGCATCTCGACTCCGCCGGACCGCGGCGGCGCCAGCGGCGGGCGCAGGGGCTCCACCTGCTCGCGGCAGCCGCCCAGGCCGACGGCGAGGACCACCCCAAAGGCCGCTAGGCAGCGTCTCATGGCAAGCCACTCCCGCGCGCGCGGCGCGGCGTCGATCGTACCGGGGCCGGCGGGCGGTGTCAAACGCCCGCCGGCGGCGACGACGCCCGGGCAAATCCGTCCTTGACCGAACCGCACACTTCGGATTAGGATCCACTTCGGTATTGGCTGGAGGGCAGCCTGCGAGGGTTTTTCCTTCGCCGAGCAACCGGCAGAGCGGCATGCACGGTCCTCGTGGGCGCCCGCGTGTGCCCCGCCGTCGGTGCGAGCGGCGGCGAGGCGCGAGGGCATTGGCTGCTTCCGGAAAGTGAGGGACACAGATGATTGCAGAGAAGCGCGGCGGTTGCCGGGCGGCTGCCCTGACGATCGCCTTGGTGGCTTGGGCGGTCTTGGCGGCGCCGGCGGCTGGAGACATCGTCAACGGGAACTTCGAGGCCACCCCGCCACTGGCCGGCTGGACCAGCCAGGCACTCAACCCGCCCGGCGACTACATCGAAGGCATCTTCGATTCGGCCCTGAGCTCCACGGTCGCACACCTTCACGCGGAGGCGACGTACACCTACGACCAGGGCCAGTGGACCGGCGACCTCGGGCAGGCCTGGCTGTTTCAGGCGCCCGTCGTTACCCAGGCGAACGAGCATGTGTTGCGCCTGGACGCCAGGTCGGCCGTCAGCGGGCTGGAGGTCAGCGACCCGGCGGTCACCGTCACCGTAGCCGGCGGCGGGGGCGGCGGCGGGGCTCTGACCAGCGCCCTGTGGACGCAGTACACCTTCCCGATCGTCGATGGCGGGGGACAGCCCATAGGGCCGGGAAGCATGATCAACGTCCTGCTGGAGATCACCGCCAACACGCCGGCCAGCGCGGGCTACGAGGGCCAGCAGGTCACGCAGACGCTGGACCTCTACGTGGACAACGTCCACCTGGTCCCGCTTCCGGCCCCGGCGATACTGCTCGTCCTCGGCGCCGCCTGGGTGCTGCGCCGGCGCTGACGGCACAGCCCCGGCGGGCGGGCCGGTGAGGGCGGCTATGAGTGTTTGCAGCCCGCATCTTCCCGGACGCGGGCTGCTTGTATGCGCCAGGCGGCCGGTAGTAAGGCCCGGCCGCGCGAGCCTGTGCGGCGGCTCAGATCTTTTGCTCGTTTGACGGGGTGGGCGGTGCGGCCGGACCTTCGACCCCAAGCGTCATGCGCCGGTAGCCCTGGCCGAACTTCACCTGCACCATCAGCCACAGCAGCACCACGAACACCGGGTAGGCGACGAACCGGCTGTAGTAGTGCAGGTGCTTGCCCCAGGCGGCCGAGCCGCTGGTGACCAGGCGGGTCTGGCTCGAAAGCTCGCCGAAATTGTACGTCGCCCCGCAGAGAATGGAGCTTTCCGGCAGGGCCTGCTGCCAGGGCAGAAGGAACAGGCACAGCAGCAGGGACCAGAAGAAGGCGCTGACATACCCGGCGACGCCGGGCGACCGCCCGACCAGCGAGACGTTAGTCGCCAGCAGCATCGCCAGCGACAGCAGGATGGCCGAGGCCAGGGCGACGAACTTGCTGACGGGCAGAGCCCAGCCGAGCAGGAGGCCCCAGGCGCCGTCGCCCGACTCGGCATTGGCCGGGAGGGTGGTCGTCGCCGGCGCCTTGGGCGCGTCCTCGGCCGGTGCGACCCTGGCCGCCGGCTCCTTGGCTTCGGCCAGCTTGTCCAGGTCAACCACCCCCGCGAAACGCACCAGCACGAAAGCGACCGCCTGAACCAGCAGCGCTGCCAGGATCAGACACCAGAACCAGTTCTTGGCGGTGCGAACGCTGGCGAAGGCCCGGGAATATTCGTCCCCGCCTTGGGGACTGATGAACTGTTCCATCGCAAGGCTCCTTCCAGGTGAGGCGGAATGCCCATCTTGGCATGTTATCGGCACGGGGGCGGCCGGTCCATGAGATTAG
>CBFCZU010000204.1:0-7743 GCA_965602635.1 uncultured Planctomycetales bacterium
CGGCTCTGTGCGATCCGCGTGGACGACGAAGACGGCCGGCTGCGGGCCGTGCTAGTCAACTACGCCTGCCACCCCGTCAACCTCCACTCGTCGGGACAGATCACGCCGGACTTCCCCCACTACGTGGCCGAGGCCGTTGGCAAGGGCCTGGCGACCGAGGCGCCGGTCCTGTATCTGACCGGCGCGTGCGGCGACCTGAATCCGGCGAACTTCGAGAAACGGCCTTCCGAGGCCGCCGCGGCCGAGACGGGGCGGAAGATCGCCGAACGAGCGGGCGAGATGCTGGCGACCGTCGAGGCGCACGCGGACGCGCCGCTGGCGTTCGCCGCGGCGGACGTGGACGTTCGGCTCCAGCCGCTGCCCGCGCGGGAGGAGCTTGAGCACCTTATCGCTCTGCGATCGGAGAAGATGGCCCAAGAGGAACCGTCGCCGACGAACTGGGCCTATTGTGGGCACCGGGCGGCGATCGACTGGGCGACGGAGGCGATCGCAACGATCGAACAGGGGCGCGAACGGGAGACGGCGCCGGTGGCGCTCCAGGCGGTCCGCATCGGCGACGCCGCCCTCGCGGCCGTGCCGGGCGAGCTGTTCGCCGAGTTCGGCCGACGGATCGCTGAATGCGGCGTGCTGCGGCACACGTTCGCCGTGACGCTCGCCAACGGCTGCATGGGGTACTTCCCCTCGCCGGCAGCGTACGAGAAGCGGACGTACGAGGCGGTGGACTGCCCGCGGTTCGTCGGGCTCCAGCTCTTCGCACCGGACGTGGGCCGGCGCATCTGCGAGGGCGCGATCAAGATGCTCCGTCGCCTGCCGCACCTGGCGCGGAACCCGCGAAGCCGGCGGCTGTGGGGCCGGTCGTGCAACGTGATCGTCGGTGGCGGGCAGGCCCACAAGCGGCCGGTCAAGTACATGTACCGCGGAGGGCCGGCGTTCGCCGCCCGGGCCAAGGGCAGCCGGTTCTGGGACGACGACGGCCACGAGTACCTCGACTATCTGCTGGGCTACGGGCCGATCGTGATCGGGCACGCCGACGACGAGGTCGACGACGCCGTTCACCGCCAGATGGCCGACGGGACGGTCTACAGCGTCGAGCATCCGCTGGCAATCGATCTGGCCGAGCGGCTCTGCGAGCTGATTGCCTCGGCACAGATGGTGATGTACTTCATCGGCGGCAGCGCCGCGACGCTGGGGGCGATCCGCTGCGCCCGGGCCCACACGGGGCGCGAGCGGATCGTTCGTTGCGGGTATCACGGCTGGTACGACGCCTTCGCGCCCGTCCCGCGCGGCGTGCCAGCCGGCGCCCGCCGGCTGGTCGCGGACGTCCCGTACAACGACCTGCCCGCACTGCGCCGCCGACTCGAGGAGAGCCCCGGCGAGGTCGCCGGCGTGATCATCGAGGCGGTGCAGGGCGACGGGCCCGGCCCGGAGTACTTCCCCGGCGTGCGGCGGCTGTGCGACGAGCACGGGGCCGTCTTCATCCTGGACGAGGTCAAGACGGGCTTCCGCTTCGGCCTCGGCGGGGCGCAGGCGGCGCTGGGCATCGAGCCGGACCTGAGTTGCTTCGGCAAGGCGATGTGCAACGGGTATCCCGGCAGTGTGGTGGTCGGGCGGCGCAGCGTGCTCGAGGCGCGCCAGGACGTCTTCCTCGCCGCCACGTTCCATGCCGACCTGCTGTCGATCGCGGCCGCCCGGGCGGTCATCGACATCCTGCGCCGCCGCGAGGGCATCGCCCACTTCCAACGACTGGGCCGGCGGCTGATCGACGGGATCAACGGCGTCTTCCGCGACGTCGGCTTCCCTTGCCAAATGGCCGGCCACCCGCCGATGCCGGCTCCCGCGGAAACGGCCCCCGACGACCCCGAGAATCCGATCCCGCCGCAGTGGCGGGGCGAGGCGCTGTCGGCTTGGTGCGCGGCCCTCCAGCGGCGCGGGGTGTACGCGACGGGGCACCCCTGGTTCCTGTCGCTGGCGCATACGGACGAGGACATCGAGCACACCATTGCCGTCGCCGCCGACGCGGCGGCCGAGGCGCGGGCGGAACTGGGCTGAGGGTGCCCGGGCTTCGGTCCGAGAGGGACTGTGCAGGTCCGGACCGGGCCACACGCCGTTCAACGATCATGGACGAACACACATCCGCCCTTGGCCCCCGAAGGAGATGAGCGTGAGGTGCGTCAGTCTGGGTCTGATGGTCGCGTTGGTGGTCCCGACGGCGACGGCGGGAGTGGCGGTCAAGGACGTTGCCCATCCCTTCCTGCTCTGGACGAAGGCCGAGGCCGCGGCGCTGCGGAAGCGGATCGAGGCCGACCCGCTCGCGAAGAAGCAGTACGAGCTGATGCAGACTTCGCCGAGGAACGGCAACCCGACGATGCTGAACCTCTTCAAGTGCCTGGTCATGGGCGACCAGTCGGCGGGCGATCGCGAACGGAAGGCCCTGCTCGGCTTCATCGGCACCAAGCCCGTGCCGATGACCTGGGACGTCGACCCCAGGACGCTGAAGTGGAACAAGGGCATGCCGTCGTACGGCGACCGCCACATGCGAGACGAGCAGACGCTTCACACGCTGCGGTACGACGTGCTCTATGACCGGCTGACCGACGCTCAGCGGGCCGGCGTCGAGAAGGCAATGCGGGACTACATCGCGTTCCATCTCGACGGGCACAAGCCCTGGCACCCGGACTTCCGGTACGACCGGACGAGCTGGCTGCCGAACATGCACTGGCCGCGGGCGATCGGGACACACCTGATGGCCGTCGCGATGAAGGACAGGAAGCTCATCGAGGCGATGTTCCGATCGCAGGGCGGATGGAAGTGGTTCTTCGACGAGTACATCGCTGACGGGCGCTTTTACATGGAGGAGTTTGGCAAGTACTACTCCAACATCGGCACGATGCTGACGTACTGCGAGGGCCTCGAGCGGCTGGGCCTGGGGCAGTACGGCTACGGGTACACCGGCGCCGGCGGGGCGACCATGAGGAAGTACCTCGAGATGCCGATCTGGATCGGCCTGCCGCGCCAGGAATGCGCGGCGGGGGGCATGCCGCACTACCCGGCCGTGGCGATGGGCGATGCGGGGGAGTTGGAGCTGGTCCGTGGTCATGCCCCGCCCAGGGCGGGCGGCAAGAGCAGCGGCGGCAATCGGTGGTGGTCGACTGCGCACATGAACGGCCCGCTGCCGAAGATGCAGCTCCCGATGTGGTTCGAGGCCGGCCATCGACGCTGGCCGGACGCGGGCTTCGACTACTTCCTCGCCCAGCTTCGGGGACCCGGCGAGAAGCTCTACCTGCCGACGCTCTACTACGGGCTCGGGCCGATCGACCCGGAGGAGGTCTCCCCGCCGCCGGCGCCGTCGTACGTCAGCCGCCAGCGCGGCTTCGCCCTGCTGCGGGCGAATGAGAGCCCGGGATACTGGGAGTCCGACGCGCCCGCCGTCGCGCAGCAGTTCGGCATGTATTACGTCCACTACGTCCACGACTGCTTCGCGATGCTCGGCTACTACGCCAAGGGCCGGTGCATCTACAAGCGGATGGGCCGGCCGAAGGGGCGCAGGGGCTACGCCGGCGGCGACCCGTGGAAGGACCACGTCCGAGGGCATTGCGGCGTGGTCGTCGACGGCCTGAAGGCCAAGCCCGTGGACAACGGCAACAACGGCTGCGCGAACCAGCGGATTCGTGAGCGGCTTGTGCCGAAGGTGAAGTTCTGTGCCGCGCAAGCAGCCGGGATCTATCCGGACGTCCGCCTTGAGCGCGCGCTGTTCCTGACGCGGGAGTACCTACTGGGCGTGTTCGCCCTGAGCAGCCCCAAGCCCCGCGTCTACGATTGGCAGGTCCTGGCGTTCGGCGAGGCCGTCGGCGTGGCAGGCTGGCAGGCGCTCGAGGCGATCGGCGACGACGCGACACGCAAGCGCTTCACCAAGCCGCACCTGTCCGCCACGAAAGTCACCCTCCCCGACGCGAAGCCGTGGTCGGTGGTGGTCATGCAGGACGACGTCGCCGCGCCGCGCGGCGTCGGCGTGCGCCTGTCCATGCTCGCCGAGAAGGGCACCGGGGTGCTCGTCGCGACCCCGCCCGGCGTGGACGAGGGCAAGGGCACGGCCGTGATGGCCACGCGTACGAAGCCGACGACCGTCTTCGCCGCGCTGCACGAGCCGTTCGAGGGCGGACAAGCGAAGGCGCCGACCACGACATTCGAGCGCATCGAGCAGAACGAGTGCGGGCTCGCGGTCCGAATCGTGGGCACAGGCGTCGACGACCGCGTGTTGTTTCGTTACGGGGAGGGCGTCGATCTGCCGGTGACCCTCACGGGCGGCGAGGAGTCCTTCACCTTCGCCGATCACGTCTGGCTTCGCATCTCCGGGCAAAGCGTGGAAGCCTACGGCGATCTGCGAGCGATGCGCCTCCGGGTTGCCGGGGCACCAAGGCTCTCGCTCAACGGGCGGGCCACGCCCGCCAAGGTACAGGGCGGGTTCCTGGCCTTCTCCGCCGAGTAGCTTCTCCCGCGGCGAAGCCTCTGGCTGGCATGTGCCCGTCGCGGGGAACGTTCCCCGGGATCCGCTTCGTCAATCCTGCTCTGCTTGCCGCATGAGCTTCAGCCACTTGGCGGCCGCGGCGGCTTCCGGCGTGTCCGGGAGGTCCGTCACCACCTTCTGCAACGCCGTTCGCCGGACGCGCGCGGTTCTCAGCCGGGCGGCAAGAATCGCCATCGGCGTATCGTGCAGGCTGAACGATACCGGGGTGACCTTGGGCGAGGGAGCCGGGGCGCTGGGATCGATCTGCTCTTTGCGCAGCTCGTCGATGGGCTTGTGGATCATCGCGCCGAGGGACATCATGGACCACCCTTGACTGCCGCTGCGCACAACGGCCGTGAGGACGTGCCGGCCTTTGCTCGCCGCAGCGCTCCACGTGTGGGCGTTGAGCGTTCTGGGGTTCATCCCGTTGCCCTTCTCCACGGTGCTGTAGACGAGTTTTCCATCCAGGTACCACAGCATCCACCAGTCGGCCGAGCAGTTCACCACCAGCGTGCCGTCCTTGTCGCAATCGATGTGGGCGAAGCAGTAGGCCGTCTGGCTCGTCACGAACTTGCCGTCCCTCTTGACGCCCATCCCCTTCAGGTCCAGCCACCCCTGTTCGTCGGCGTCTCGGGGCTTCAGTTCGTAAGACCGGCCGCCAACGGCAAGCGTGTCGGGGATGCGCTTCAGCTGGTCCGGAGGCGCGAGATCGACCGATTCGGGCGCGCCGCCGGCGACCATCCACCGCTTGGGCCAGACCAAAGGCGAAGCGGTCTCTTTCGCGAGGGCTTCGCGCACGTCAAGGGGAGGCAGGGGCCTCTCGAAGCACTCCGGCCTGACTCGCACAAGCAGCGGGTACACGCCCGCCTTCAGGTGGAGCCGTTGACCGGCCCGGACCTTCAGCCCCCCCAGCCACACGTCCAGACCATTTCGGGGCACGTCCACGGCGACCTCCCGGTCACGCGAATTGTCGATCAGCGTATAGAGCACGCCGCACCGATCCGGCCTGCCGTCCGTACAGCGAAGCATGTCGATCCTGCGGTAGGGATGGGCCGTGTCCCCTCCCAGCCCGCAGAGGTAGTAGGAGTGGCCCCAGTTGTAGCCGACGTCCACCGCGTCGCGAGGCAAGGCCTCGAATGCCTTCGTCACGCCGCCAATCTCCAGCTTCGTGCCGAGGGTCACCCGCAGCGACGCCAGCTTCCCGTCCAGTGCGACATCCCGCTCGGCCTTGGGCGTCGGGAACGGGGCGGCCACGAGCCAGTGCCCACTTCCCTGCCGGTCTTCCAGCGGGGCACAAGGCGCATCATCGAACACGGGCAGTTGCTTCAGCGGCTTGGGGGCTGCGAGTTCCACCTTGCCGCCGGGTGCCGCCATGATCTCATCGAGCAGCGTGGCTGCGATCTGTTTCTGCTGGTACTTCCGGCCTTCCGGCGTCGACGCGGAAATGCACCAGATCCGCGCCCCGCGGCTGAGGAACATGCGGTCCCTGTCGAAGGTTGGTGGGCCGGCGCCCAACGGAATGAGGCTGCGGCAAAGCACATGAGGCTCGTCTACGTTCAGTGCCACGACGCCGATCTGCCCTGCGTCGGGCAGGCCGCCGGAGGCCCCGCCGCCCGAGTCATGGACGAACAGGTACGGCCCGGCCGACGGGGAAGGCGTGTACTCGGCCTGGGCCCGATCGAGGGCGGGTTTGATCCGCACCACGGGCCTGCCGGTCAGCCGATCGTACAGGTATACCTCTCGCTTCGCCGCGTTCGAATGCCCGGGGCAGTTCTCCTGGACCGTGTTGATCGCCATCGTCCACGGCCCCCAGGCGGAGACACGGATCGCACGGTCGTACTTGATGCCGTAGTTGTTCCGCCAGAGCACACGGTGTCCCACCTGGCCGTGCGGATCCATGAAGAACCGGATGGCGTAGATCGCGCTCAGCTTGGCGCAGTAGAGGTCGTTGTCCGCGAAGTGCCAGGCAAAGCCGGCCCCGTCCACTTGGACGCCTCGCGGCGGGGGGCCCGGCGGGGCGGCGTCGATGTCGAGGCGGCTCAGCACGGCCCGGCCGCTACGGGCATCGAGGACCTGGCCGGACGATGACGCCACCATGTGCATGGCGGACTCGTGCCCCGTCAGGCGCAGTTGATGCAGCGCGCCTCCGGGAGAGGCTCCCTCCACGTCCTTCTGCCACAGCAGCTTGCCAGACTCGGCATCCAGGGCCAGGCGACGCCCGAGAGGCCCTTCCCGGCCCTTGCCGCGAGCCGTTGCCCCCTCCAGTAGGACCTTGCCGTTGTGGACAAGCATCCCCGCCTTTGTAAGGCCGGTCTTCACGGCCCACGCCTTCCGGCCCGTCGCATCTAGACAGACCGTTGTCCCGATGCCGTGGTGCGCCCAGACGTGCTTGCCGTCAGAGAACACCGACCTCCAGCCGCCACCGATCGTCACCGGCCCGCTGCGGCCCTTCTTCTTGTTCGATTCTCGTACGGCATCGATCTGTTGCTGTAATGCCTCACGTTCTTCCGGAGAATGCGCGTCCAGGGCGATGTCCCTGCTGTGCCACAAGACCGTGCCGGTCTTCTGGTCCACGCACGCGATGCCGGTCGAGTCGGTGCAGAAAAACAGTCGATCGGCCACGGCGACGGGGCCCGCCGCCACGGGTTCGGGAAGCTCGGCGCTCCAGGCTACGTTCTGGCCGGTGGCCAGGTCCCAGGCCAGGGGCGGGTTGGCGTTGGGGAACCGGCCCGAGCCGTTGCCGAGGGGGCTCCGCACCGGTTCGGTCGTGGCAACAGCCAGCTTCGGGGGCGCAGCCGCCGGACTGCCTCGTAGGCAGACGTGCATTCGGAACCACGCTTCGCCCCGGTCCTCGCGGCAGCGGACGAGAAGCAGGTTCGGGCCGTTGCGGAGCCTGGCCCTGAACACGGCCTCACGGCCGGTGTGGGTTCGCCACTGACGCTCGTCCGATACCCAGACGAGACGTTCGTTGATCCACAGCTTGCCGTGCTCAACGGCTGCCATCGCCATCCAGACATCCATCGCCTTCGGCGCGTTGAGGGTCGCTGCCGCGAAGAGCGAATGGCCTCGGAAGGAGCCGCGACGGCGTATGCTCTGCCAGGGGGAGGCCAGCTTCGGGCCCTTGGCGGCCACGATCTGCCATTCGGCAATCGCCTCTCCCTTCGGCGCCTTCTTTCCGGGGTAGTTGACCTTGTCGACGGGGTAGTGTGCCTTCGAGGGCAGCACTTCCGGGACCTTAG
>CBFCZU010000205.1:0-7665 GCA_965602635.1 uncultured Planctomycetales bacterium
AACAGGAGAACAACGATGCGAAAAGAATCGCTGGAGTTCCTCAAGCAGCTTCTGACCACCCCGTCGCCCAGCGGGTACGAGTCGCCCAACCAGAAGCTCTGGTGCGAGTACGCCCGCAAGCACGCCGACGAGGTTCGCACCGACGCCTACGGCAACGCCATTGCGGTCCTGAACCCCGACGGGCGGCCGAAGATCATGCTCGAGGGGCACCTCGACGAGATCGGCATGATGGTCAAGCACATCGGGCAGGTCCCCCGCCTCAACGACGGCTACATCTACTTCCAGCGGATCGGCGGCGTTGACCCGGCCCTGGTGCGCGGCAAGCGGGTGAGCATCCACACCGCCCGCGGCGTGGTTCGCGGCGTGGTCGGAGCGACGGCGATCCACCTGGCCGAGCGCGGCAAGGAGCCCAAGCCGCCCAAGATGCACGAGCTTTTCATCGACATCGGCGCCGCCGGCCACAAGGAGGCCGAGAAGAAGGTCTCGGTGGGCGATCCGATCACCTTCGTGGACGACTTCGAGATGCTCACCGACCACGTGGCGACGGCGCGGGCGTTCGACAACCGCATCGGCGTGTGGGTGGCGATCGAGGCGCTGCGGATCGCCAAGGCGGCGGGGCCGAAGGCGGCAATCTATGCATGCAGCTCCATACAGGAAGAGACCGGCCTGCACGGGGCCCAGATGCAGGTGGCCAACGTCAAGCCCGACGCCGCCATCGTCGTGGACGTCACCCACGCGACTGATACGCCGGGTGTGGATTACAAGCAGCACGGCGAGATCAAGCTGGGCAAGGGCCCGTCGCTGTCGATCGGGCGCGAGAACCACCCGGTGCTGGTGGACCGCCTGCGAAAGGTGGCCAAGCGGAAGAAGATCGACGTCCAGATCGAGACCTTCAGCCTGACCGGCGGAACGGACGCGTACATGATCTGGACGAAGAACGGCGGCGTGCCGTCGGCCATCGTCGGCGTGCCCAACAGGTACATGCACTCGACCGTCGAGACGCTCGACCTGCGCGACCTCGAGGCGACGGCCAAGCTGCTGGCGGCCTTCGTGCTCGACCTGAAGAAGACCGACAAGTTCGTCGTCAAAGTTTAGGAGGCAAGCCGACCGCTGAAAACGATTCGGCGTATGTAGCCGGATCAATACTTGATCTTGACCGGCTTGCCGCCGAGGCTGGCGGACTTCCAGCAGGCCTCGTTGAAGGCGATCACCGGCAGGAAGCCCTCCGGGGGCGACTCGTTCTTGGCCCGGCCCTTGATCACGTCGATGAAGTGGCTCTCCCTGTCGCCGTCGCGGCCGAAGCTCTTGTACTCGACCAGCTCGCTGCCGGTCGAGGCCGTCAGCACGCCGTCGCGGAAGAACAGCGCGCGGCCCTTCGACCCGGCGACGGTCATGTCTTCCCAGAAAACGTTGGTCGGGCCGGCGCCGAGGATGGCCAGGCTGCCCAGTGCGCCGTCGGCGAAGCGGTAGGCGATGGTCGAGTCGATGTCAACGCGCGTGCCGCGGTTCTCGATCATCGCGGTCACCTCGACCGGGCGGGACGGCATGATCCAGAAGATCATGTCCACGATGTGCGCGCCGGTGTCGTTGAGCTGCCCGCCGCCGGAGAGGGCCGGGTCCTGACGCCAGGTGCCGCGCACGCCGGTCAGCCAGCCCTGGCTGCAGAACGACTGGATGTACAGCGGCTTGCCGAAGGCCTTGTCGCGGACGAACGACCGCATGAACTTCCGCATGGCGTGGAAGCGCCGCTGGAACGCGACGACGATCGCCTTCCGGGCGGACTTGGCCTTGGCGATGACCTTCCGCGTCTCGGCGACCGAGGCCGTCAGCGGCTTCTCGCACAGCACGTGGCAGCCGGCGGAGAGCGAGTCGAGGATCTGACGGCAGTGGAGCGTGTGCGGCGTGGAGATGGCCACCGCGTCCAGGTCGGTCTCCTTGAGCATCCGGCGATGGTCGGCGTAGGTGGGCAAGTCGGCCACGGCCGGGATGTCGCGCCGGGCCCGATTCAGCATCGCCCGCGCCGGATCGACCAGCGCCACCAACTCGACCTCCGGGTGGGCGGCCAGGACCTTCAGGTGCCCCCGCCCGTTTCCCCCGCAACCGATCATGGCGACTCGAACGACGTTCTTCACTGACATTCTCCTTCAGGATGGTCAGGCGATCAGTGCCCTGAGGTGCGCGGCTCCCATGCGGAAGCCTTCCTCGGCCCCGAGCGTCGCGTCCTCGTGCTCGATGGAGACGGCCCCGTCGAAGCCCACGCGGCGGAGCTTGCCGAGGAACTCGCCCCAGGCGATCCGCCCCGTGCCGGGGATGGTGTACCGCCACCACCCGCCCTCGAGGACGCCGATGCGCCTCAGCGCCGCGTCGTCGATCGCGACGTCCTTGGCGTGCGTGTGGAAGATCCGCTCGGCGAACTCGGCCACCGCGCCGAGGTGGTCGATGCCCTGCCAGAGCAGATGCGACGGGTCGAAGTTCAGTCCGAAGTTCTCCTGAGGCAGAACCTCGAAGAGGGCCTTCCAGTGATCGAGGTGCTGGATGTTGGTGGCGAACCAGTTCTCCAGGGCGATTCGTATGCCCCGCCCGGCGGCGTGCTCGATGGCCGGGCCGAAGACCTCGGGCAGGTCCTCGCGGATGGTTTCCATCTTGGTCTTGCCCGGCGCGGGCATCCCGGCCAGCGCGCAGACGACGTCGACACCGAGGCTCTCGGCCGCGTCGATGGCGGCAGTGAGAGTCTTGAGCTGCTCGGCCCGCACGGCCGCGTCCGGCGAGTTGATCTGCGTCGAGTAGAACGCCAGCGAGGAGATGCTCACGCCCGCGGCGCGGAGCTTCTTCTGAAGCGCGGCCTGGCCCTTGTCCTTGAGCAGCTTGGCCGCATCGAGATGCGCCCCGACGGCCACCTCCAGGCAGTCGATCTGGTTCTCGCCCGCCCAGGTGATGATCTTGTCCAGTGGCCACTGTTTCGCGTCGAACCTGGCTGTCAGAACTCCGATTTGCATGGCTTCCTCCGTTCGTATGTCGCGTGTACGGTGGAACCGCCGATCAAGGCGGGCATGCTATGGCCGGCGCCGCGGCGACGCAAGGGAAATCAGATCGTGCGCGGGAAGTTCCAGCCGCCGGCCGTACAATGGGGCCATGGAGCTCAAGGGCAAGGCGGCTCTGGTGACCGGCGCAGCGCGCCGCGTCGGGCGCGCGATTGCCCTGGCCATGGCGCGAGCCGGGGCGGACATCGCGGTGCACTACAACCGTTCGGAGGCCCAGGCCCGGGCCGCGGCGGAGGAAATTCGGGCACTGGGCGTAGCCGCCGAGGTGATCCAGGCGGACCTGGCCGAGCCGGAGCAGATCGAGTCGATGTTCTCGGCCGTCGGCGAGCGGTTCGGCCGCCTGGACGTGCTGGTCAACAACGCGGCCGTGTTCGACCGCACGCCGATCGAGACGCTGACGGCCGAGCAGTGGGATGCCGAGATGGCCGTCAATGCCCGGGCGGCCGCCCTGTGCATACGCTGGGCGGTCCCGCTGATGAGCGATGGCGGCGCGATCATAAACATCACCGACGTCGCCGCCGAGAAGGGCTGGGCCGGCTTCCCCGCGTATTGCGCCTCCAAGGCCGCCCTGCTCGCACTGACGAGGTCCGCGGCGATGGCACTGGCCGATCGGAACATCCGCGTCAACGCCGTCGCCCCGGGCGTGGTCGAGTGGCACGAAGCCACCACCGAGGATCGGAAAAAGGATATCCTCGCGCGGGTGCCGCTGCGGCGGGCCGGCAGCGCCGACGACGTCGCCGCCGCCGTGGTCTTCCTCGCCCGACACGACTACATGACCGGACAGAACCTGCGCGTCGATGGCGGATGGAACATGGGCTAGAGCCGCGCCGCGGGCAGGGGCCGGCGTGACTGAGGTAGGGATCATGCGACAGAAAGAATTCGGCAGCACGGGCGTGAAGGTCAGCGAGATTGGCTACGGCGGCTGGTCGATCGGCGAGGCGCAATGGGGCAGCCCGCCCACACGGGCCTCCGCCGACGCACTGCGGGCAGCGCTGGAGATGGGCGTGACCTTCTTCGACACGGCCCAGGAGTACGGCGAGGGCACCAGCGAGGAGATCTTCGGTGAGGTGCTCGGCGGCGTGGAGGGCATCTTCGTCGCGACCAAGACGGGCAAGTACTGGGCCGACGGCAAGTTCCACACCGACTACTCGCCGGAGTTCATCGTCAGCTCGGCCGAGGGGTCGCTCCGCCGCCTCAGGAGAGACCGCATCGACCTCTACCAGTTGCACGACCCCGGCGCGAAGGTTTCGGCCCGGCCGGAGACGTGGAGGGCGCTGCGAAAGCTTCAGACCGACGGCAAGATCCGCTTCTACGGCTCGAGCCTGTCCACGACCGATGAGCTTCGCGGGGCGATCGACAGCGGATGTGCGGCCATTCAGTTGATGGTGCACATGGCCGAGACCGCCGAACTGGCGATGGCCAAGGCCGCAGCCGAGGCCGGCCTGGCCGTCATCGGCCGAACGCCCATGGGCTGGGGGGCGCTCAGCGGCAAGTACGAGCCCGGCTTCACGCTCTCCGAAATGGACTTCCGCTCCCCGGGCCACTGGGGGAATCAGAATTTCACCACCTGGGTCGATCGCGCCCAGCAGCTTCGCTTCCTGGAGGGCCCCGACCAGACGCTCGGACAGGCGGCCATACGCTACGTGCTCGCCCAGAAGGAAATCTCCGTGGCGATCCCCGGCGGCAAGACGCCCGAGCAGGTCGCCCAGAACGTGGGCGCCGCACAGAGGGAGCTGTCGGCCGAGGAGCTGGAGAAGATCGCCGAAGTTCAGAAAGGCTGGGGCTGAGGGAGAACGCGATGTCCGCACGAGCTGCCGCGATCGCCACGCTGTGCCTGGTGGCGGCAGGCGCCTTGGCGCCCGCCGACAAGCAGGAGGCCCCGACCACCAAGGCGGCGGCGGAGAAGCTCTTCGGCAAGCCCACGCCCATCCTCGACCAGGACGGCAAGACGATCCTCACGCGCAGGGCCGTCGGCCATCCGGTGGTCTTCGACTGGAACGCCGACGGCAAGAACGACATCATCCTGGGCTGCCATCTCAACATGGACACGGCCACGGGCGAGATCCTGCTGCTGGAGAACGTCGGCAGCCGCGACAAGCCGAAGTTCCGCTGGCCGCCGCGGGCCTCCGTGAAGCTCCAGGACGCCGGTGGCAGGATGCGGATCTCCTGCGGCTGCAAGTCCGGCGGCACGGCGGAGGTGCACGTCACAGACTGGAACGGCGACGGGTGGTTCGACCTGGTCGTGGACACGTTCTGGTCGGACGGGGTGCGGGTGCTGCTGAACACGGGGAAGTCGAAGCGGGCCCCCACCTTCAAGCGCGGCCCGAGGCTTCATCGGATCGGCAGCCACGGCATGGGCTCCGGCGGCGGTGATTGGGACGGCGACGGGATCATGGACCTGGTGTTCCCGGTCAACGCGTACGGCTGGGCCGTCTATCCGGGAATACGGGGCCCAAAGGGCGAGCGGAAGTTCGCCGCCAAGCCCGCCCTGCGGAGCAGCGAGTTCAAGATCGTCGGCCAGGAAAGATGGTTCGAGCACACGCCGTATGCGTGGAATTTCTCCGGCGACCACGGGAAGGGATCGAAGATCACGGAGGTCGTCGCGGTGATCAACGACCCGAAGACCGCCAAGCAGCCCTATGAGAAGAAGCTCTCCCAGGTCAACTACTACTGGCTGGACCGGGCGGCGAAGACCTGCACCCTGAAAGGCACGCTGGCGGTGAATCCGGCGGCCTACACCCGCCTGGGCATCGGCGACCTCAACTCCGACGGCTGCATGGACGTGCTCTACACCGGGGGCGTATTCACGAGGGGAGAGGAGACCAAGATCTTCGTGCTGTACGGGAAGGTGAAGAACATACCCGCGGCCGAGGCGGGAAAGAAGCCCGCGCGAGACTGACCGGACTTGAGGGGGCACCACCGGCCCGCCCGCTAACATTCCCGGTGGCGCGGTCAGGGCAGATCTTTGAGATTTCCCTGAAACAATCCTCCCTCCGCGGCTGTTCGGTCAGATGGAAGGCCGCGCGGGGGATTACCTCTGTCGAGGAAGTGGTGCGCGTCCTGCCGGCGGGTTGATCCGCCCGCCTCACTTCCGGCCCTTGGGCGCCCTGGCCGGTCCGCGCAGCAGACCCAGGAACATTCTCTCGGCCGGGGTGGGCGCGGTGCCGCGCTGGCGAAGGATGCCCAGCGGGCGGATCCATTTCTCGGGTTCCCGGAACTGGGCGTACGCCAGGCTGCCGGCCGCCACCTCGTGCTCGATCACGGTCATCGGCAAGACGGTCAGGCCCGCCTCGATCTCGACGGCCCGCTTGAGCGTCTCGGTGTTGTCGAACTCCATCGTGACGTTGACCTTGACGTGCTCCGATTTCAGCAGGCGGTCTATGTGCCGGCGGGTGGGGATGCCCGGATCGAACGCCACGAAGTTCTCGCCGTCCAGCTCGTCGACCCGGACGGCCCGCCTCGAGCTGAGCCGGTGCGCCGCCCCGAAGACAACCACAAGCTGCTCCGTTGCGAACGGGATCACCTCGACGCCCCGCTGCCGCTGCGGGTAGGCCACCATCCCCAGGGCCAGCTCACCACTCACCACGGCCGTGTATATGCGATGCGCCCGCATGTACTCGATCCGCAGCGCCACCTCCGGGTGCTCGTGAAGGAAACGCTTGACGTACGTGTCCAGGCTGTACATCCCCACCGAGTAGATGGTGCCGACCCGCAACACGCCGGTGACGGCCTCGGCGGCGCTGCGCACCTCGCCCACGAGGGCCTCGTAGCGGCGGACGATCTCCCTGCCCCCGCGGTAGAAGGCCTTGCCGGCCTCGGTGGGCGCCACCGCCCCCCCGCCGCGGTGTATCAACTGTGTGCCCAGCTCCCGTTCGAGCTTGGCGAGCTGCTGTGAGACGGCCGACTGGGAGATGAGGTTCATCTCGGCCGCCTTCGAGAAGTTGCCCGAGTCAACGAGGTCGCAGAACGTCTTGAGCACGTCCAGGTTCATGGGCCGCCTCCCCAGTCCGGGGCGAGATGCCCCGGGCGGATTCGCCCTAGCCTGCCTATTACATGACCCCTTCCGGGTTCGTGCAACATGCGGGCTAGCGCACCTTGGAAAGCTTGTACTCCCTCTCCCCCAGGTCGAGCTTGACGCATTCTTCGATCTGGAGGTACGGGTCCTTGCCGTGAATCTGCTGGAGCAGGTGCCCGGAGCCGCTGCGCCCCAGCGGGGGCGGCAGCGAGCCCTCGATAAAGTTCTCGGCCTTGACGAGGTCCAGGGCGGCGGTCTCGACCGCCACGATGTCGTCGCCTGCTACGATGCCGACGTCCGGCACGATCGACGGCGTGGTGAAGCCCCAGCAGTCGCAGAACGGGGTGATCTGCAACAGCACGGTGATGTGGAACACCCGTCCGGGCTCGAATGTCTTGAGGGCCTCGCGGACGGTCAGCGCCATGCCGTGCTGGAACCAGCGGTACCCGCGCTGGTCGATGGTGATCGCCTTCTCGGGGCAAGCCAGTTGGCAGTGCATGCAGTACTTGCAGGCGTGGTCGAAGATCGAGATCTTCCCGTCCTCGAAGCTGATCGCGTCGTTGGGGCAGTTGTCGCGGCAGAGCAGGCAGCCGGTGCACTTCGACTCGT
>CBFCZU010000206.1:0-7645 GCA_965602635.1 uncultured Planctomycetales bacterium
CCGTCGTCGCCCCAAAGCTCCTCGCCCAGCAGCAGCGGCTCGCCGCCGGTGATGTAGATGTACGGCCCGTCGCCGTTGGCGTCGGCGGTGACCTCGCGGATGATCTCGCGCCAGCTATCGGCCGTCTCGACCGTGTCGGGTTGGGACTGGTTGCAGTACACGCACCGCGGCTGGAGGTTGCACTCGGCCGTGACGTTCAGGCCCAGGAATGAGATTCTCGGCGGCTTGCCGCCCAGGTCGCGGGGCCAGCGGGCCAGGCGGCCGAGGAGGCGTTGGGCGTCGCGGCATCCGCCGTCGATCATCTCGGCGGCGGCCGGCTGGTTGAAGGCGATGAGCTGATCGACCACCGTGTCGATGAAGCTCCGCGCGCTGCCCGGCGGGAGCGTCTCGCCGGCCGGGAGCGAGGCGAGGGCCTCCCGCCACTGCGGCTCGTCGAGGAGCTGCCGGAGCTCCTCGCGGTGCCGGTCGGTATATTGCGTCAGCTCGACCACGCCTGCCCTGACACTGAGGTTACGATCGTCACGTCAGTTTACCATCTCATTCGCCGGCGGCGGAGGCGATCTTGAGGCGCGGGCGCCTACTTCGAGCGGGCCTGGAGCCTCCTGAGCGCGGCGGCGGCCTCCTCGCGCACGGCCGGGAATGGGTCCTTCTCGGCCAGCTCCTTGAGCGTCTTCTCGGCCAGCGGACCGCCCAGCTCGCCGAGGGCGTGGGCGATGTGGAAGCGGTAGTCGAAGCGGACCTGCCGCAGCGGCTTGACCAGCGCCTCCACCACGCGGGCGTCGCCCTTTCCGCAGACGGCCAGGGCGTCGGGGATGTATCGCGTGCCCGGGGCGCCCGCCGGCCCGCGCTGCCACTTCTTCAGCAGCGGCTCGGTCGCCTTGGGGTCGCCGATCTGGGCCAGGGCCTTGACGATGAACAGCGTCAGGTCGATGTTGGCCTTGTCCAGCCGGTTGCAGAGCCAGTCGACCGACCCGGGGTAGCTGCCCAGCTCCTGGGCGGCGGCCCATGCCTTGTAGCTGCGGTCGGCGTTGTTGTTGAGCTGCCGCACCAGCTCGTCCATCCGCTTCTTGTCGGTCAGCCGCTTGCGGCTCTGGGGGAAGAAGCCCGAGGTCTGTGCCGGGTCGGTCTCGGTCTTCTTGGCGACCCGCCGGTGGGTCATGTCGGCCGGGTGGGGCGCGCTGGCGGCGAAGTGCGGCTCGGCCTGAGCTGGCGGGAGAGACTCGCTCAACTTCGCCCCGCCGGCCGGGACGAGCTGCATCCGGTAGCCCACCATCCGCACCGCCTCGTTGCCGAAATCCTGGTCGTAGTTCCAGTTGCGGATCTTCCGCAGCTTGGCGCCCGCGGCGTCGATGCGGAAGTAGTGCGGGAACTTGCCGATGACCCGCTCGACCGTCCGCGGCTTGTCGTTGAGCCGATAATCGACGGTCAGCTTCAGCGCCCAGCCGGGCGCGAGCCGCTCGGCGCTGACGCGGAAGTAGTTCTTGCCGCCCATGAGGTTCGGCAGCGTCCGCTTGTTGAGCATGCGGTGGGCGACCAGCCGCGGGGCCGACATGCCAACGTCGGTGGGCTTGCCCGCGGTGGAGAACTCGGCCTTGAGCAGCACGCTGTAGGCGGTGTACACGTCGGGTTTGCCCCGCTTGCGTGCCTCGCGCCCCAGCTCGATCTTCACGTCCTCGGCGCCGGGGGCCTTCTTGTCGAGGATCATCTGCCACGGCCCGCCGTCGCGCGAGAAGTACAGGCGGCAGACGTCGGCGGCGGCGGCCTTGTGCAGTGTCGCCGAGAAGCGCATGTCCGCCACCACGTACGGCGGGGCCATGCGGAAGACGAACACCCCCGGCCGGTTCGCGCGGGCGGGGTGATACAGGGTCTTGCCGCCGACGCGCGAGCACGCCGCGTTGGCCGAGCCTTCGTAAAGCTGCCGGGCGAGCGTCTCGCCGTCGGCGG
Organism: uncultured Planctomycetales bacterium; assembly: GCA_965602635.1. Lineage (GTDB taxonomy): Bacteria > Planctomycetota > Phycisphaerae > SM23-33 > SM23-33 > CBFCZU01. The sequence continues at coordinate 1,945 of CBFCZU010000206.1, forward strand.
CGGGGGCGAAGGTCTGGACCTCCTGCCCGACGGCCGCGTATATGCCCCGCGTCTTGCCCGGCTCGTAGTCGTAGTAGCGGTTCTTGACGTACGGCGCCTTGGTGGCGCTGGGGACGATGTGCCCCGTGTTCTGCCAGCTCCGCTCGACGGTCTCGCCGATCCGCAGGCTGGTCCGCAGGCTGTGCAGGCGCTGGGGGGCGAGCAGGTGGCGATAGACCATTCCGGTCATCACGGGCATGGAACGGGTCGAGACCCGCCGGGCCTTGTCGTCCCACCAGTAGATGCGGCGCTGCGGGTCGAAGGCGTGGTAGCGATAGATGCCGTCGGCGTCGCGGTAGCGCAGCGCCACCGTCGTGTGCCCGTGCGTGGCGGCGTCGAAGGCCATGTACCCCGCCGCCCGCCACATCGGCGCCATCGCCCAGCTCACCCCGTCGCACTGGTGGTGCCCGTAGACGGCGAAGATCTTGTGCGGGCCGTACACGATTCGCTGCTTGCCCGGCGGGCCCTCGTAGGCGTAGCCCCCGCCGGTGGAGCTGACCAGGATGCGGAACCACTTCCACAGTGCCAGGGCCTTGGCCTGGCCGTCCTTTTCGGTGACGCCCTCGAGCCGGAAGATGTCGCGCACCACCGATTGCAGCGTGGTGCAGTCGGGCCAGCGGCTGTTGACCAGCGAGACGTTGACCAGCGCCTCGTCGGGCCCGACCGAGGTGTCGTGGATGTTCTCGCGGGGATAGTCGGCGCCCTCGCCGGCCCCCGCCGCCGGTGCCGCCAGCAGGCCCGCCAGCAGCACGGCCATGCCCGCAACTTGCAGTGCCCTATTGCTCGTCGCCACAGGTCGCATCTCGGTAGCCTCCACGCGGGCGGGTCATGCGCTCCGGCAACCGTCCGCGGCGGATAGCCTAAGCCCATCGGCGCTCCAGTGCCAGCGGGGGTTTGGGCCCGCGCGCCGGCCTTGCGGGGAGGCGGGGCGGGGCGTAACATGATCGCCGTTGCGCTGGCTGCACATCGACTCGAAAGGAGCCATCTCATGTTACGCCTTAACATCGCGCTTACGTCCGTCCTGCTGCTGACGCTGCTGGCCTCGGGGGCGCTTGCCGCGGAGATCAAGGTCCGCCACGCCGGCGCGCCGGCCAAGCGGCCCGTATTCGACGTGGGCGACACGATCGAAGTGGTCGCGTCGCTGGACAAAGCGCCGGCCGGGACGCACAAGGTCACCGCCCGCTGGACGGACTCCTACAAGCGGATCGTGGCGGAGCAGAGCCAGCAGGTCGCCGCCGGCAAGACGGCCACCTTCCGCTTTCCGGTCCGGGCGGTCGTCTCCACCGGCAACAGCATGGCGGTCCTGATCGGCGACAAGCCGCTGGCCGAGCCGGTGAAGTTCGGCTGCACCCCCCAGCACACCCGCCCGCTGCGCGACTGGTACACTTTTCCGTGGGCGGCCTATCCCGTCGGCACGGGCGACGCGCTCCGCGGCATCGGCTGCAACGGCAACCGCGGCTACGGGCACGAGCGACACCGCGCGTCCAGCCTCGACCCGCTGGTCGAGAACGACCTGCGATACTACGTGGACGAGCAGCTCAAGCCCATCTCCATGCGCACCCGGATCTTCACCCTCTACAAGAAGAACAAGGGCTTCCTCGGCGAGCAGATGAAGCCGTTCCTGAAGAAGTGGAACGAGCAGGGCGTCGCCGACCACACCACGCTGGCGCGCAGGTCGTGCCTGAGCGATCCCGACACGATCCGGCGGCTAAGCGAGATGGCCCGCCGGGTCGCCAGTTGGCACGCCCCGTACAAGCCCATCTGGTACAACATGCAGGACGAGGGGGGCATGGCCGCCCAGAACCAGAAGAACGAGTTCTGCCACTCCAAGCACTGCCTGGCGGGCTTCCGCAAGTGGCTGCGCGGGCAGTACGCCTCGCTGGAGGCGCTCAACGCCGCCTGGGACACCAAGTTCGCCTCGTGGGAGGCCGTGACGCCCATGACCAGCCACGAGATCCGCAAGCGCGACGAGGGCGTGGCGGTCGCCGACAAGCGCCTCGGCCCTTGGTGCGACCACCGCGCGTACATGGACGTGGTGATGCTGGGCGCGCTGGCCAAGTGCCGCGAGGTCAGCAGGAGCTGCGACCCCGACGGCCTCTTCGGCATGACCGGCACCCAGGGCCCCAGCCCCTGGCCGGGGTTCGACTACAGCCAGTTGCCCAAGGTGCTCGACATCGCCCACTACTACAACTACAACAACGCCATCGAGATCGCCCGCTCGTTCAGCGCCCGCTACGGCAAGCGGCTGTTCCCCTACCCGGGCTGGTTCGCCGGGGCCAAGCGCTGCCGCTACGACTGGTACTACCTCTTCCACGGGCTCTCCTGCACCGGGCTGTGGGACATCGACCAGGAGCTGCTCGACAAGCAGGGGCGCCCCACCGCCAAGGGGCTCGGGCTCAAGGACACCTGGCTGGAGCTTCAGCGCGGCATGGGCCGGCTGTTCATCAACGCCCGGCGCGACAACGACCCCATCGGCATCCACTTCTCCCAGCCGACGAGGCGGGTGTGGGCCGTGGTCGGGCGAGACCCCGCCTTCCGCGGGCAGACCTGGGCCTGGGACGACTCGGGCACCATGCGCGTCCTCGAAGACCTGGGCTTCCAGTACGAGTTCGTCGGCTACCAGGAGGTCGAGGAGGGCCTGCTGACCAAGGGCAAGTACCGACTGTACTTCATGAACGACATCCTGGCCCTCTCCGACGCCGAGGCCAAGGCCATCGGCGACTGGGTATCGGGCGGCGGCGTGCTGGTGCTCGACAAGTGGGTGGGCATGTTCGACCAGCACGGTCGGGGGCGCGCCAAGGGGGCGCTGGCCGCCCTGACGGCCGGGCAGGCCCAGAGCAAGTCAGAGGCCTTCGACGTCTTCGCCCACCACGGCAAGGGCAAGGTGGTGCTGCTGCACAAGAGCGTCCACCTGGCGCGATACCCGACGCACCGGCTCACCGACGGCGAGGCGGTCGCGCCGGTGAAGGCGACGTTCGGCAAGCTGCTGGACCTCGCCGGCCTGAAGCCGCGCGTGCCCGCCCTCGACGAGAAGGGCATGGGAATCCATCACGGCGTGGAGGTGGTGCTGTTCACCGACGGGCCGGCCCGGTACGCGGCCGTGCTGTTCAACACCGGCTACGACGGGCGGATCCGCCCGCTCAAGAGCGACCCAAGCAAGCTGTCCTGCTTCGACAAGCCAAGCCGGGTCACGGTCCGCTTCGACGGGCAGCGCGAGGTGTATAACATCCGCGCCGCCACGAGCCTGGGCAAGGCCAAGGCCGACACGGCCGTGCTCGACCCCGTCGCGCCGCTGTGCTACGCGCTGCTGCCCTACCGCGTGACGGGCGTGGACGTGAAGGCGCCCCCCTCGGCCAAGCGCGGCGAGATCGTCCCGGTCCGCTGCACCGTCCGGACGGACGGCAAGGGCCAGCTCGCCCGCCACGTCCTGCGCGTGGACGTGCTCGGGCCAGACAAGGCGCTGCGAACCTACTACTGCCGCAACCTCGACACCGCCGCCGGCCAGGCCGAGATGACGATACCCCTGGCCTTGAACGACGCGACGGGAACCTGGCGGCTCCGCGTCAAGGACATCGCCACCGGCACCGCGGCCGAGAAGACATTCGAGGTCAAGTAGCCGTCGGGCATCTCGCCGAGGGAGGCTAGTCGGCCTTCTTGTCGGCGTAGGTTTCCAGCTCGATGTAGGTCGGCTTGTCCTTGGTGATGTCCACGCGGACGGTATAGCCTTCGTCCACCCCCCGGTTGGGCACCACCCGGACCGCCAGGCCATGGAACTTCGCCTCGCCCGCGGCCACCAGCTTCAGCCCGCGCGTCACCTCGATCTTGTAATACTTCGCCGGGCCTGCCTTGGTCTGCTTGGGTACCACCACGGTGCCCACGATGCCACCCAGGTCCTTGAAATCGTATGGCTTCATCTTCGTGAACGGCTTGGAGAGCATCGACGCGCCGACCTGTGTGCGGGCGTTGGGGCTGGCGTTGGTCACCGGAATGCACAGCCGCGCCGCCTTTATGCCGCGCGGGGCCGGGAGGCCCTTCAGCTCCCCGCCGATCAGCATCACCCACGCCTCCGGATTCTTCGGGCGGGTCTTGAGGAAATGGTTCTCGAAGACCTCGTCGGAGAGCTTGCCCGCGCTGGTCCGCGAGATCACGTGGCTGCACTCCAGCGGGATCTTCCGGGTGACGATCGCGCGCGCGACCTGCTTGGGCGGCGGGGCGATGCCGATCAGGAACGGATTGGGCAGCGTCTTTAGCTCGTCGTCGCCGCCGACCTTCGGGGCGACCGCGCCGGCGGGCAGAGGCATGGGCTTCTGGCCGGGCGCGATCACCTCGCGCCGCAGCAGCAGCATCCGCGGGTAAACCGCGTACTTGCCCTTGGGCGTGGGGACGGGGATGTCCAGCGTCGCGGGCAGGTCGGCGGCCGAGAACACCTTCTGCACGACAGTGGGCGTCTCGGACCAGCTCGCCTTGTGGCCGCGGAACATCTGGGCCTCCATGTCGGCGAAGTACTCGGGCGAGACGCGCCGGCTGCCGAGGCTGTAGGCGTACGTCACTACCAGCTTGTTCTTGCCCAGGGCCTCGGCGTCGGCGGCCGAGATGGTGACCTTGTTGGGCCCGGGCGACAGGTACGGCAGCGCGCAGCGGTTGTGCTGGACGATGACCTCGAGGCTCAGCGACGTGACCGGCTTGGAGAACGTCAGCTTCACCAGGCAGTCGTACTTGCCCCCGGCGGCGTCGTCGAAGTTGCCCAGGTCGATCTTGCTCCACTTCTTGCCGGAGTCGAGGGAGATCTCGGCGGTGTCTATGCCGGCGGCGGCGCCCTTGGCGCGGCTCATGATGTACGGAGACTGGAGCCTCACGGTGATCGACGCCGGCTTGGACGCGTCGGCCGGGGCGATCTGGCCCTTCGACCACTTGAGGTTCTCCCAGCCGGCCAGGGACGAGACGAACGCGTCGCTGCCCAGGTCCGGGGCGAAGCGGAGGTACCCGCTGGAGAAGGTCCGCGCCCCGCGGGGGTTGAGGTAGCGGTAGGGCTCGAGCACGGGCCCGATGGCGGGGCAGTTGCGGTAGTCCTTGTCGCCGCAGGTGTGCCCGGGGACGTACTTCCGCCCGCTCTGCCAGTTGTACCAGTGGGCGCCGTCGATGTGCTTCCACATCAGCTCGAGCGAATAGCCCGCCGCAAGGTTCACGTCGGTGTTGTAGCCGTCCTCCTGGATCTTCAGCCCCATGTGGCCGAACTTGTTGCTCGTGCCGCCGACGCGTTTCTTGCGGACCCCGCTGATGACGCCCGGGGGGGTGTCGCCGCAGACGAAAAAGGCCGGGGCGACCCAGTTGGCCTTGTCGTTGACGATCTCGGGGCGGTTGCCCTTCATGTACCAGACGCGGCGCGAGCTGTCGAAGACGAAGTTCTTCGAGATGAGGTCGGGGTCCTTGCGGATGTCCTCCTGGCTGGCGACGGTCCGCCCGCCGGGGGAGTCGGCGTCGGCCCGCCAGGCGTAGCACTTCAGGAACGTGTCGAAGTAGTGCCACTTGCCGTCGTAGCCGCACTCGACGGTGGTGTGCCCGGGCCAGCCGAGGTAGCGCCAGTCGAACCCGGCCGCTCGCCACATGGCCGTCAGCACCGCGTGCTGGCCCCCGCAGAGGCTCCAGCCGTACACGTTGATCA
>CBFCZU010000207.1:0-7608 GCA_965602635.1 uncultured Planctomycetales bacterium
GCTTCTCGTCCTTGATCAGCAACTCAATCGCCCATCGCTTCAGGTAGTCGGCCACGATGGAAGTCATCGACGCGCCCAGGTCGTCCGTCACCAGGGCCACGATCTTGCGCTCGTTGCGGCGGCGAGAGAACACCACCTTCACCTCGCCCAGTTTCTTCATGTGCCCCACCCGGCTGGCCAGGCAATACGTCCCGCGCTTGCGCAGCCCCGGGACGTTCCGCCAGCAGCCGTCACGCCCCAGCACGTTGCGTCCGTACGGGTCCAGCTTCTTCTTCTGCCCGCCTACGGTGAGGTTCCGGTTGCTCTTGCCCACGCCGATATAGTGCCAGCCGCGAGCCCGGCAGGCGTCGGCCACCACGTCGCAGAGGTAGTAGGAATCGAAGAGCACCGTGACGGTCAGGTCCCTGGGCAGGTCGGCCGTGTGGATCACGTAAGCCGCCAGCGCCGTCTGCGTCAGGAAGACCTCCTCCTCTTTGCGGGCGTCCTGCTTGCGGAGGCACAGGGCCGTGCTCCAGGGGATCGTCACCCCGCGATAGTACAGGCACGCCTTGACCATCGTGTGGCCGGTGCCGTACTTGCCGGTGGCGTGATGGTAGAGCTTGCGGACGCCGGACATCTTCTTGGCCCGCTTGAGCGTCTGCGTCTCGTCGAGGAGGAGGTAGCAGGCGCCGCCGTCCTTGCGACGCAGCCGCCGCAGCGTGCCCAGGGCGACCTGCCGAAGCACGGCCGACTCGCTCCAGTCGCTGCGCCAGAGGAACTCGCCGTGATTGGTCCGGTGCGTCGAGCCCCGCAGCAGCCGGGCCAGGCGGTCAATCGTCGAGCCGTGGCCGATGGTCATGGCCAGGACCAACCCCCAGAAGTGGCCGAACGCCCCGTGCGAGAAATGCCCGGCCAGATGCTTGAAAAATGCTCGAGTTTTCCGTGGAATCCGGCCGATGGTAACCATGCGGCGACTCCTTGGATAAGATCTTGTTGGCACAAGCCTTATCGGGAGGATCCGCCGCATTTCTTTTGCGCATCTCACCATCGGGTCATCCGAAATCGGTCAGTTTGAGTGGGAAGCAACAGCGTAGCAGGCAGCACAGTGTGGTCAAGAACTCATGCCTGTTCGTTATCTCCAAAAAAGCCCGGTAGCGTCCATGGAAGAAGGACTTACAGCAGGTTGTCATCGGAGCTTCGTTGTGCTATCAGAGGCCCATGGAGCGCCTTTGTACTGGTTCAGCGTGAAATGGGCATGGGCCGGCTGTCGCTAAGCGACGGTCCCGCCCGACCGTCAGGCGGCTGTCGGTAGTGGAAGGGTGGGTTTTCTCAGGCATGGGGGAGCTTCTCCAGCATACCGGCCTCGGCGCAAGAACTGAGAGTCTGCACTGGCGGGATGTGCCCAGATCGGGTATCCTACTGTGTGAGGAGGCTGCTATGCCAACTGCTACTTGGGTGCCTTGTGAATCTCCTACCAAGCCGAGACCTTCGCGCACCAAGGTCGCCGCGCCGTGGTTCGCTTCGGCGGAGCACTATGCACTGGGTTTCTTCCGCGCCGATGGACAACTCCATGCCTGCGTGACCAACGAGGGCCCCAAGCCCAAAGGTGGCGGGTCCGCGTTCGCCACCGGCGACAGCCAGTGGTACTTGATCGAGCCGGAGACCAAGCCGGGCGAGCCGAAGAAGCCAGTGAGAACCGCCAAAGCGGCCAAGGCAACCAAGACCTGTCCCCCCGAATAATCCCGTCATAGCGGTGGCATAAGGACGGCAGATTGTCATCGGAGCCTCGTTGTGCTATCAGAGGCCCATGAAGCCCGTCCTCGACCTCTTTGTCTCCTTCTGGAACGCCTTGGGATTCGTTGGCGAACTGCTCGGCTACCTGCTTTGTTTCGTCGGCGCCTTCTTCCGAACCCGCGCATCGCTGGCTGCTCGCCTGCTGGCCGCCGAGAGTCAACTGGCCATGTGCAGGCGGAGAATCGAGCAGAAGCAATATCCCAAGCCCAGGCTTTCTTCCGGCTTTCGGATCCTGTGGGTCGTCTTGTCAAAGCTCTGGGCGCCTTGGCGGACGGTCGCGCAATTGATGCAGCCCGCCACCGTCAAGGCCTGGCACACCCGTGCGTTCAAGCTCTACTGGCGATGGAAGTCGCGACGCAAGGCCGGCCGACCTCCCATCTCCCAGGAGATGCAGGACTTGATCCGCAAGCTCAGCCGGGAGAATCGGCTCTGGGGCGCCGGCCAGATCCGCGACAATCTCCTGCGTCTTCGCTACGACCCGCCGTGCGAGGACACGATCCGTAAGTACTTGGTCAAGTCCAAGGACCCTCGAGGTAAGTCCACCACCTGGCTGCCGTTCCTGCGGAACCACATGGACGTCTCCTGGGCCATCGACTTCTTCACCGTTGCGACCTGTTAAGTCATTTTGGATGACTGTAAGGCTATTTGACAATTGACCTTACCTGCTGTTCTGCCAGCAGTAGCCTGCCCAGACGTGCGGCTGGAGTAATCCGGCGGTGCGATAGCTCTGGGGACAAAGTAGCCCGACAGCCCGGCCGCGAGGCCGGTTCAGCCTGCAAGCACAATGCGGGCGGGAGCGAGGCTTGAATGGCATGGCTAACGTATGTGAATCGCTGATAAACGCCGTGAAAGTCAACGAGTGAAACGTGCTGACACACTCGGCCAAAAGGCACGGGATTGGAAGAGAGGCGTAGTGATCCCACTCTCGCAGGCACACAATCCCCGGCGGAAAGGCGGAGCCTAACCCATTCTGTCATCCTCAATGGAACAGGGTAAGCCCTTACACCCCCCTGCCTCAACGGGACAGCAGACCGCAAGGAATGCTTATGGGTGTGTGGGTAGAGGAGGTCCGAGGAAGCGAAGGCCCGGCTGTAATCGCCGGGATAGAGGCGTGGTGCCTCGACGCGAAAGCGTGCTGACTTCGGACTGGTCTCCGATCACGGTAACGTATGAAGAGTCCCACATCAGAAAGGAGAAAGCGAACCATGAGCGTTTTGGTGGAATCATCGCCTGACGTGCGCGTCTCCGGGCAGCTTGACTGGAACTCCATCGCATGGAACCAGGCCGAGAGGTCGGTGCGGAAACTCCAGGAACGAATCGTGAAGGCACAAGAGCTGGCGGCCGGCGTGAGACCGCCAGGCGTGTGATTGTACCGGGTGTCGCTGACTCGCGATGCCTTGCCGGAGGCTTGAGCCGTGTGATGGGAAACTATCACGCACGGTTCTTAGGGGGGCGGGTGACGGCAACGTCACCCGCCTACCCGGCTCCACACGATCCGATTCGCCAGGCTGTACGTCTTCGTGGTTCTGCATCACGGTCGGCGCAGAGTCGTTCACTTCGCGATCACGTCAAGCCCGTCGATGCGATGGGTGATTCAGCAACTGCGGGAAGCGATGCCCTATGACCAGCAGCCTCGGTTCCTCTTCCGAGACAACGATGGTATCTACGGCCACGGGGTGCGGCAGTTCCTCGACTCTTGCGACATCGAGGAAGTGCGAGCAGCCTATCGCTGCCCCTGGCAGAATCCGTTCGTCGAAGGATTCGGGGGCACCCTACGCCGAGAGCTTCTGGACCATGTGATCGTCTTGAGCCAGAGCCATCTGGAGCGGCTGCTGAGAGAGTTCATCGAGGACTACTACCATGTCGCCCGGCCGCACCAGGGCCTCGACGGTGACACGCCGATTCCGCAGCCGAAGGCCGATGTTCCCATCACTGGCCCGACCAAGCTGATCTCCACGGCGATCCTTGGTGGACTGCATCATCGCTATCAGCGCGTTGCGGCGTAGCAGCAGAGGGGGCTGCTCTCCCTGGCACAGCCACGGGGATCTCTCCGCGCGCCCCTCAATCACCGGCCCGTCCACGTCAGCATCTGGCTGTCAACGGTCGCGTGTTGGCTTCGAACAGGCCGCGATTCCGGGCATCCATGGGCGCCTCCGACGTGCCACGATCTATGCCGGGAACCCAGATGGGATTTCTCGGGGGGACAGCGTATGCCTACGGCAAGAGGGAGACCCGATCGCACTTCCGCGACGGAAAAGCGTGCAAGACTATCCGTCAACGACGCATGGACGAGTGGCTGTCCTTGATTCCGGAACACCACGAGGGATACATTGCCTGGGAGCAGTTCCAGCGGATCCAATCGATGATCGCAAAGAACGTATTGAGGGCGGACGGGGAGACCCCTGGAGCCGCGCGGCGTGGACCAGCCCTCCTGGCCGGTTTACTGCGTTGTCGCCGATGCGGCAGAAAGCTGGCGGTGCTCTACACCGGTCGAGGAGGAGAAGCCCTCCGCTACGCCTGCCAGCGGGGGTATCTGGACGTTGGGGACCCCAGGTGCATCAGCTTCGGGGGCACCCCGGTGAACGAAGCGGTCAGCCGTGAGGTCCTTCGCGTGGTTCGCCCCGGCGCCGTAGAGGCGGCCCTATTGGTTGGGCAAGAACACCGTCAGCAGCAGGATCAGGTTCTCGGTGCACTGCAACTGGATCTGAAGGCTGCCCGGTACGCCGCCCAACGTGCCTGGAAGCAGTACGACGCCGTGGACCCCGAGAACCGCCTGGTTGCGGATGAACTGGAGGGGCGGTGGAATGCGGCGATGGACCGGGTACGATACCTTGCTGTTCTCGACTCAGCCAGTCAGCGCAAAGACGAGGAACTGCCATGCTTGGACGACCATGCGTGGTATTCTACCGTCTCATCTGCCGTCACGGCAGGCCGAAGAGGACGATCCTGGACTCCACCGAACTGCTCTATACCAAGCGACTTCGACCGCGGCTGAGTCTTGGGACCATACGCCCATGGCGCTGTGACTTCCACTGCAAAGGAGATGTCATGAATACACCCATCCTGAAGAGCCTGCTGTTCCTTGCGGCTACAACTATGGCGGCTGCTGGCGCCGAGAAGGTCGCCGCCGAACGGCTGGCCGACCTGGCCCACCAGGCCTTTGAAGACGCCACCCTAACTGCCGAAGGCCAGCTCTTTCGCCTCGACATGGGTACGAAGCGCGTCAACTGGAACAATGCCCGGTGGCGCGTGCTGGCCTTCCCTGCACCGCGCGACCTGAGCAAGTACGGTGCCGTGCGGCTGACCGTCCTGGCGGCCAAGCCGACGTCCCGCACTGGGGTGTACGTGGCGCTGAAGGAGGCCGACGGCACGTGGTACGCTCACGGCTGGGCGGCCGACCTGACGCAGAAGACAAACGTTGGCCTCGCCCGGTTCGAGGACTTCCGCCTTTGCGAGTGGTACACGCCGACGGGCGGCACGCAGCACGACGAGAACGGCATCCTGGACGTCGGCGCGATCGCCGCCGTCGCGGTTGGCTGCGTCAATCCACTTGGCATCGGCAACGTCGAGTTCGTCCTTGAGGATCTGAGTGTCGTGCCGCTGCCGGCCGCGTCCCCGAAGCCGGTGGCCGTGTCCGTCACGGGCAAGCTGCTGGACGTCAACGGCACGCGGGTGATTCCGGCGGGCTTGTTCGGCACGTACGCCCAGCGCAACAAGACCAACTTGCGGAAGTACCGCATGGCGATGCAACGACACCTATTCGGCACACCGGGCGGAGGCGACGAGGTCACGCACATGCAGATACACTGCTGGGGCGAGCGGACACAGGCGGCCGTGCGCCTTCAGGAGGGCTGGCAGAAGCGCTGCGCCGACGCGGCAACCGCCTGGGCTGCGGCGGCGAAGGCCGCTGGCAAGAAGCTCTACGTCGAGTTCTGGAACGAACCGTACCTGAACTGGGCCAACCGCAACCGCATCAGCTTCAACCCAAACTACTACGACGTTAGCGGGGCGGCAGAGGGCGCGCCTGTCCACATCAAGCACGACGGGCAGGTCGCCCCCCACCTGAAGTGGACGCGGCAGTTCCACGCGTCGCCGTGGCAGTGGTGCCGCAGCCGACAAGAGTGGCGACGCGGCCGCGACGAGCGCGGCAACGCCTGTTCGCCCGTTCACGCGGTGCCCTATAACCGCCGCGGATGGCAGCCAAGTCTCCACCCGCCGGATGACGTCAAGGACGGGCAACCCTACAAGATCACGCGCCAAGTCAAGCAGCGCGACCCGAAGACGAAGAAGCCCCGAACGGTCACCAAGGAGGAGACCCTCACGGCCTTCACGCCTTGGCACATCTACGACGAGACGCAGTTCACGTACTGGGCGGGTGCCGGGATGCTGAAGCTGTACGTCGAGCCGATGCTGGCCTTCGGCAAGGCGCTCAAGACGGCGATGCCCGAGGCGACGTACTACGCCGGGTGGGGCTTCCGCCCGAGCGAAGACCACTGGGCCGCCTGGCAGCTGCTGTACAAGCCGGCCATCGATGCCGGCATCCAGTACATCGACGGCGTGCACGACCACGATTACGGCAGCGATCCGCTGAAGCTGGCCGCTAACTACGAGGTCGTCGAAGCCTACGCCGTTGCGACGCACGATAAGTGGCTTCGCTTCGTCAACACCGAGCAGGGCGCCCAGACCGACCCGCAGGCATACCCGAAGGCGGCCGACCTCAGCGGCGAGGCATACGCGGACCTCAACAAGTTCCGATGGTCGATCCGCAAGATGCTGCACGCGCTGCAATACGTGCCAGATAAGGCCAGGGCCTTCGCGCATTTCGGCTACTGGTGGTCCGATAGCGGGCAGGGGGTCATGTTCGAAATCCTCAAGAACCTCCGTGGTCGGCTGGTACACGTGGTCTGCGACGACCCCTTCGTCTACGCCGTGGCGAGCATCGACGGCACCGATCCGAATAACCCACGCCCCAAGGAGATGCCCCAGCGCAAGGAGTTGGTCGTCGCGCTGCTGAGCGACCACGCCTCGCCGCGAGTGGTTTCCGTCAGTATCGCCGCGCCGGCAGGAACCCGGTTCACCCGGCAGGCCACTCTTCGCCGCATGGCCATAGACAAGCAGACAGGGCGGCCGGGTGTGTCCGAAGCGGAGGTCAAGTGGAACGGGACGGACGGTTCGTTCTCGCTACGCGAGGCGCTTGCTCCGCACGCGGCCGTTGCCGTCACGCTGCCGCTGACGGGCGAGCCGGTGGAGCAACCACAGGTCCGCCGCAGGCAGGTATTCGGCAGGAAGATCCTCGCGGACGTCACGTCGGCGGCGCCTGTGGAGGAATCCATATCCATCGACGCGGCGACACTTGGCAAGGCGCGGCGAGCGTGGATCAAGTTTGTGGCAGAGCGCCTCGGCCGCGACGAAGGCGTCGTGACACTCAACGGCAATACCTACGCGATGCCGAGCTGCATCACCCCGGAAAACTGTCCGTGGATTCGGCGGCTGCCCGTACGAGTGGCTGACATGAAGGTCGAGAACAAGCTGGTCTTTCGGGTGGCCGGCGCCGAGCACGCGGGCTACCTGCTGGGAATGAGCAGCCTCGTGGTTGAGTGCGATTGAGTTGCCCGAGCGATGTAGGCGTCATCCAGCCTCAACTGCCGGGGGGCGAGGCAAAGCAGGTGAGGCTGCCGTCGCGGCCAGACACATAGACGCGACCGTTCGCGACAGCGATTCCGCCGACTACCGGCTGCCCGATGCGGAGATCGTGGCGTTCTTCAAGAAGGTCGCACCGGACATGCAGTGGCGCGTCTTGACGCACTGCGGCAGTGTCCGCAAGTGGGGCCGGAC
>CBFCZU010000208.1:0-7489 GCA_965602635.1 uncultured Planctomycetales bacterium
AACGTTCCGTTTCGTTCCGCAACTTTCCGAAACTTTCCGTTTCGTTCCGTTTCGTTCCGGAACTTTCCGAAACTTTCCGTTTCGTTCCGCTCATTTTCCGCCCTGGTCCGGGCGGTTCCAGGCGGACCGGCTGGGGCGGACAGGGCCGCCGTCGCGGAAAACTCTTGCAAAGCAGGCCCGCAGAACGCATTTTGAACGCCAAGGGGCGGGCCCCAATAAAATGAGGCATCGATAAAGGGAACGACCATGGGCGAGCTCTTTGATGTCGCGGAGTTGGTGCGGATCGCAGTCGAGGACGAGAAGTCGGGCGTCGCGTTCTACTCAGCCCTGGCTGAGCGAACACAGCAGCAGGAGCTGAAGAAGGTCTTCGCCGACCTGGCCGAGCAGGAGCGTTACCACCAGCAGCGGTTCGAGAAGATGCTTGGGTCGCTGGGAGAGCACAAGGCCCCCGAGCGGTACAGCGGCGAGCACGCCAGTTACCTCCGGGCGCTGACGACCGACAGGGCGTTTCCCGATGAGGCCGCCGCCGAGCGCATGGCCGGCGAGTGCGCCGACGACCTGGCGGCGCTGGCGCTGGCGAGGCGCTTCGAGCGCGACACGCTCATCCTCATGCAGGAGATGCGCGCCCTGGTGGCCGAGAAGAACAGGGCCATCGTCGATGAACTGGCCGACGAGGAGCGGGCGCACCTGGTGACGCTGGCCGAGGCCGCCGAGAAGCTGGGCCGGTAGGGCGGGGAGACGGCCACGCCCCCCGGTCCCGCGGCGTGGGGCCCGAAAGCCCGGCCGCAAAGCGACTTTGAACACGTCTTGAGCCATGGCGATGAGATTCACGGCATGCCGGCGGCGCGCACGTCAACCGACAGCACCCGAGTCGGGCGGACAACAGCGCCGGCCGAAGCATCGCCCGAGCGACGCCCGCCATTTCGTGAAAAAGTTCCCAAGTAAACTTGACTTGCCCCTGACCGGGGCTGTAATTTCGGCGGTGTCACTCTGCTGTGTGCGTAGTTCGTAGGCCGTCCGTCAGTGACCGGCGCGTCTCCAGAGGAGAGCGGCGATGGCGATTTACTTTCTGCCCCAGGCAGATCTGCGGGGCATGTGTGCTGCACGACAAGGGACTTCCACCTTCGCTCCAGTCTCTACCGAACACCTGGCGTGGGTGGACGTTATCGACCCCGAGTCCTTCATGCAGGCCTTGAGCGAGCCCCGCCCCAGTCAGAGCCCCAAGGGTTTCCTGCTGCCGGCGGCCGAGTCGATGGGCGAGTATGGCTCCGGCGCGAAGGCCGCCTCTGTGGCCACGGAGAGCCCGCCGCTTGTCCTCATCGGCGTGCGGGCCTGCGAGCTGCGGGCGCGCAACTACCTGGACCAGGTCCTGCTCGAAGGCGAGGCCGAGGACCCCCTCTACCGCCAGCGGCGCGAGGCGACGACCATCGTTTCGTGCGACTGCGTCGATTGCGCCGACTCCTGCTTCTGCACGCTGGTGGGCGGAGAGCCGTTCCCCACGGACGGCTACGACGTGAACCTGACGCCCGTTGACGGGGGCTACGTCGCCGAGGTGGCCACCGACCGCGGGCGGCAATGGGTGGGCGACGACCGGATCGGGAGGCTTTCCGAGGCGACCGCCGCTCAGCTCGCCCGGCGGGATGAGCTTCGCCAGGGCATGACCCAGCGCCTCAAGGAGCAGAACGCCGCCTTCAGCGTCACGGCCTCGGACCAGTCGCAGCCGAAGCTGCCGGACGACAACGACGATGCGTGGCAGCGGTTTGCGGCCGATTGCGTCGAGTGCGGGGCGTGCACCAACATCTGCCCCACCTGCCACTGCTTCTACCTTTACGACCAGGCGCTCGGGCCGGCGGAGTTCGAGCGTGTCCGCACGTGGGACAGTTGCCTGTTCAGCACATACCATCGCATGGCCGGGGGCCCGAGCATGAAGCTGACACCGCGTCCGCGGCTTTACAGCCGCCTGGCCAATCGTGTGCTTCACAAGTTCACCTACTCACCGCAGCAGTACAGCCTGCTGGGCTGTGTGGGCTGCGGGCGATGCGTGGATGCTTGCATCGGGGACATTGACATCCGCGAGGTTGTCCAGGAGCTGGGCGAATGACTTCGGCTAACCTCTACTTACCCAACCCGGCCGAGCTGGTGGAAGTCATCGACGAGACCCCGACGATCAAGACGCTGGTTCTGGCGCCGTCGGAGCCGTTGAACTTTCGAGCCGGGCAGTTCGTTCAACTGACGCTGCCGGGCGTGGGAGAGGCGCCCTTCACGCCCTCCAGCTCGCCGCTGGAGCCCGAGCGGATCGCCACGACGATCCTCAACACCGGCACGGTCACGGAGCGGTTGCACGAATGCAAGGCGGGGACGACGCTCGGCCTGCGCGGCCCGTTCGGCAAGGGCTACCCGATCGATAAGCTCCAGGGCAAGGAGGTGCTGGTGATCGGCGGCGGTGTGGGGCTGGCGCCCCTGCGGGCGCTGATCCTGGCACTGCTGGCGGACCTGGGGAAGATCAAGCGCCTCAGCATCAAGTACGGCGCCCGCTGCGTCGAGGAGCTGCTCTACGACAAGGAGTGCAACTCCTGGACGGCGGACGGGAAAGTGGACCTCGCGCGGACCATCGACAACCCCCAGGAAGGCTGGACCGGCCGGACGGGTGTGGTCACCACGCTCCTGAAGGACATGGACGTGGACAAGTCGAACTGCCTGTGTTTCATTTGCGGGCCCAGCGTGATGCTCAAGTTCAGCACCTTCACCCTGATCGAAGAAGGTTTCACGCCCGAGCAGATATACCTGTCAATGAACCGCCGCATGAGCTGTGGGCTCGGGCACTGCGGGCGGTGCAACATCGGGCCGTACTACCTCTGCAAGGACGGCCCGGACATGAACTACGCGCTGATTAAGGACTATCCCAACGTGTTCTAGCCTGCGTCTGGCCGCTCCGGCGAGCGTGACTGCCAGGCCCTGGGCTGACGCGATGTCCTGACAATCAGGAAGGGCACGATAGTGGTCGGAACCCAACAAGAGACGTTGGCGCGTTGCACGCTGTGTCCGGCGGGGTGCGAGCTGGCCCTTGTCCAGGCCGGGCCCGACAACTGGCGGAGCGAGTACGCGGCCCAGAGCGGGCGGGGGCTGTGCCCTCGCGGCAGCGCGCTGGGTGAGCTGCTCGGCCATCGCCAGCGGCTGCTGGCGGCGGCCCGACGCCAGGGCGGGCGGCTCGGCGCCCTGGACCTGCCCTCGGCCATGCGCGGCATAGTCGACGCCGCCGCCGGCCAGAAGCTCCTCCTGCTGCTGGACGGGAACGTACCAGTCGAGCAGATGGCGGCTGCGGGTGCATGGTGCCGCGACTGGCCCGGCGCCGAGCTGTGCCTGGTGATCGAGCCGGCGGAGGAGCAACTGCTGCTCGGGACCGAGGCGAGCGGGGCCGACTACCTCGCCGACGACGACCTCAAGGATTGCGACGGCTTCGTGGTGATAGGCGACGTGTTCGGCGCCAACCCGTGTTGCTCCCGCGGCGTGTTCGACCGTCGCAGGTCCGAGCCGCGGACGCCCATTGTGACGATCGACCCTGCCGCCGGGTCGGCGGCGAAGTTCAGCACTCATCGCCTCCCCGCCGGGCCGGGGGGAGAGCTGGCCGCCCTGCAGGCCCTATCCTCGGCGGCGGGTGTGGAATCGGGTCCGGGCGAGGGGAGCGTCTCGGCGGCGGAGGCAGGACAGGCCATCGCGGGGTGCAAGCGACTGGCCGTCCTGGTCGTCGCAGAGCACGGGCGGGGGGGCAACTGGCGGCAGATCGGCTTGGCGGCGGGGACGCTGGCAAAGGCGCTCGGAGGCGGCGTCGCGGTACAGACCGCCGGCGCCAACGCCCTGGCCGCCGTCCGCCTGGCGGCGGAGCTGGGGACCACGTCGCTGGCCAAGGCTCTGTCCGACGAGTCGGCCGTCCGCGTGGCCATCGGCTGCGACGTGCTGGGGATGCTCGGCCAGCCCGACATCAAGGTATTCGCCGCGGCGGCGCCGCTGCCCAACTGCACGACCGAAGCGGCCGAGATCATCCTGCCTTTGGCCATGCCAGGCGAATACGGTGGAACGTATCTGCTGACGGGCGCCAGGCAGGCGCAGGTGGCACCGCTGATGTCGCCGCCGGCCGGCGTGCCGTCGCCGGTGCAGCTCGTCGAGGCCCTGGCCTCAGCCGCCGGGGCGGCGCAGACCCGGGCGGAGGCGCCGAAGCTGGCGAGGGTTTCCGGCCAGACGCCGTCGCCCGCCCCCGCGCAGGACGGCTCGCCCGGCACGAAGCTCCTGCTCGGAAGGCAGGCGACCCACGCCGGCAGCGGGGCGATCACCGCCCACGGCTCATGGCAGGCGGGCATTCAACCGGTCCCCGAGCTGCGCATCTGCCCGCGGGACGCTCGCGAAGCGCAGATCAAGAACCTAGCCGTCGTGACCGTCCGCGCCGGCGGTCAGTCGGTGCGTGCCGCGGCCCGGCTCGCCCCGGAGCTGGCGCCGGGCACGGTGGTGCTGCCGGAGGGGTCGGCCCCGGCCCGGGCGCTTATCGGCGGCAAGATCGACCCCGCCAACGACGTCATCGTCGCCGAGCCGGTCCCAGTAGACGTGAGCCCATGACATGGAAACACCAACCACACAGACAGTTGCCAAGCGCGTCCTGATAGACCTTGACCGATGCGTCGAGTGCCGGTCGTGCGCGGCTGCATGCTATGCCAGCCACGCCAACTTCCCGGTGATAGGCTTCGCCCGCGCCGGGTGGGCGATCCTGCCGGTGATCTGCCGGCAGTGCAAGGCCGCCCCTTGCGTTGACGCGTGCCCGGCCGAGGCCATGGTCCGCGACGACAGCGGGGTGGTGCGGCGTCGGCTGTTCCGGTGCATCGGGTGCGGCTCGTGCGCTCGGGCCTGCCCATTCGGGATCATCCCCGACGCCCTTTCCGGCGCGCTGCCCGGGACAAAGAGCCCCGACCGGATTAGCGGCCACCAGGTCGCCAAGTGCGACCTGTGCGCCGACCGCCTGGCCGGGGACCCCCAGGCCGTGCCGCGCTGCGTGGCGGCCTGCCCCTCAGGGGCGCTGATTTTCGCGGACGAGCATCAGGCCGATCAGATCGGCGTGGAACTCATCGGCGGCAGGACCGCCGGGGAACATCCCTTCAAGCGAAGGTAAGCCATGGACATCGGTTGGATGGTATTGACGTTCCTTGCCGCGGGACTGGGCAGCCTGCTTCTGGGCCTGCTGCTGCGGGGCGTGGACCGGAAGGTGACCGCCAGGGTGCAATGGCGCGTCGGCCCGCCGCTCTATCAGGCGGCGGTGGATGTCCTCAAGCTGATGGGCAAAGAGAACCTCATGCCCGTCACTGCCCGCGGGACGGGGTTCCTGCTGGCGCCGGTGATCGCCCTGGCTTCAACGGCCGTGGCCGCCACGATCCTCTGGCGGGCGCTGGTCCTTCCCGACGCCACTTTCCTCGGCGACCTGATCGTCGTGGTGTACCTGCTGGTCATCCCCGCGCTGATGATCATTCTGGGCGCCTCGGCAAGCGGCAACCCCCACGCCTCCGTGGGGGCCGCCAGGGAGCTGAAGCTGCTGCTCAGCTACGAGTTACCGCTGTTCCTGGTGCTGCTGCTGGCGGTGGCGCGCGGCGGGTGGACCTTCCAGCTCGGCAAGCTGATCAATGCCCAGCAGCAGACGCCGGTCCTCTACAGCATCTCCGGCGTGCTGGGATTCCTGATCGCCATCATCTGCGTCCAGGCCAAGCTCGGGCTGGTGCCGTTCGACCTGGCCGAGGCCGAGTGCGAGCTGATGTCCGGCGTGTACGTCGAGTATTCCGGCTCGTCGCTGGCGATGTTCCTGATGACGCGGGCAATGCTGCTGGCGCTGATGCCGCTGCTGCTGATCATCGTCTTCTGGGGCGGGCTGGGCTCCTCCTGGTTGGGGATGCTGGCCTTCCTCGGCAAATACCTGCTGCTGGTGGTGCTGGTAACGCTTATCCGCAACACCAACCCCCGGCTGCGGATCGATCAGACGGTGCGGCTATTCTGGTTCTACCTCACCCCGGCGGCGATCGTCGCGGTGATCTTGGCCCTTGTGGGCATTTCAAAGGGCATACCATGGCTCTGAAAACCTGGGCGCTGCGGAAATCGTTGTGGGTGTACCACGTCAATGCGGGCGCCTGCAACAACTGCGACATCGAAGTGCTGGACCTCCTGACCCCGCGCTTCGACATCGAACGGTTCGGGATGATCCTGGTCGGCTCGCCGCGACACGCGGACGTGCTGGCGGTCACCGGCACCTGCACCCGCCAGGCCATGCCGAGGCTCCAGGAAGTGTACATGCAGACGGCCAAGCCCTGTGTGGTCCTGGCCATCGGCTCTTGCGCCCTGCACCAGGGAATCTTCGCCGAGGGATACCACATGGGCGCGAAGGTTGACGAGGCGATCAAGGCGGTCGATCCCAACGCGATCATCATGTACGTGCCGGGCTGCTCACCGAAGCCCGAGGCCATGATTGCCGCCGCCGTCAAGGCCATGGAACTGCTCAAGACGCTGTAGAGGCTGCAGAAGGAGTTGTCGTTATGACGGTAGCCACGACAGAGACCCAGGCGCCCCTGAAGGGCTTCGTCGGAGAGGTGCTGGGCGCCCTCGGCAGCGCCGTTACAGAGGTCCACCAGTGCGGGGACCGCAGAGGGATCGCCCGGATCGACCCGGCCAGGACGGTGGAAGTGGCCGGCAAGATGCTCGCCATGGAGGGCTCGCGCCTGGGCACGTGCACGGGCATCGACGTTCGCGACGGCATCGACGTGCTGTACCACTGGTGCTTTGAGCCGGCGGGCGCGGTGGTGACGCTCAAGGCCCTGGCCGCCAGGCCCGAGCTGGCCATCGACTCCATTGCCAACGTCGTCCTCGCGGGCAACTGGATCGAGCGGGAGATGCACGACCTGCTGGGGGCGACCTTCCGCAACCACCCGGACATGCGCAGGCTGATCCTCGACGACTCCTGGCCCGAGGGTGTGTACCCGCTGAGGAAGGACTTCGACCAGGTCGCCGACCGCCCGCCTCTTCCGCCCAACATGTCGCCGCCCGATGTGGGCGCCGAGGAAAGGAGGGCCGAGCCGTGAGTCGCCGAACCGTCATTAACATCGGCCCGTACCACCCCCTCCAGGAAGAGGCGGAGTTCTTCCAGCTCTACGTCGAGGGCGAGACGGTCGTCGATGTGGACGTGCGGATCTCCTACAACCACCGCGGCATCGAGAAGATCGACGAGTCGAAAACGTTCGACCAGGTGCCGTTCGTGGTGGAGCGCGTCTGCGGCATCTGCTCGGCGAGCCATCCGCTGGCGTACGTCCAGGCCGTCGAGGAGATCGCCCAGGTGGAGGTGCCCGAGCGGGCGCTTTATCTGCGGACGATCGTCAACGAGCTGGAGCGGCTGCACTCGCACATGCTGTGGGTGGGCCTGGCCGGGCACTTCCTGGGCTACAACACCGTGTTCATGTGGGCGTGGAAG
>CBFCZU010000209.1:0-7466 GCA_965602635.1 uncultured Planctomycetales bacterium
CACAGCGAACGGAAAGAAGAGCCTCCCGCTCCTCCGCCGACGAGTAACTGCCCGGCCAGGAGCCCTAGAGCCGACCACAGCCCAAGGCTCACCTTCCACTCACAAGACCTGCGCTGGTCCATGCGGTCTCGGTGGAGTTTAGCAATGGTCAAATATGCGTCGATCTTCTCCTTCTCAATCAGCCCGCATGTAGGCATCTCAGCTACCCCCTTTCTGAAATCGCAGGAGTTCCGCCGCCTGTCTGGCGACGATGAGTTCCTCGTTGGTTGGCATCACCCAGATTGCTGTGTTCGATTCGTCGGCGTCGATCCGGCATTCGCCCTCGGCCGCGGCGTTCTTGTCGGGGTCGAGGCGGATGCCCGCGAACTCCAGGCCGCGGCATACCCGCCCGCGGATGAGCGGCGAGTGCTGCCCGATGCCGCCGGTGAAGACTATCGCCTCGGCCCCGCCGAGTTCGACCAGGTAGGCCCCGAGATAGTCGCGCACGGCCGTGGCGAGTGCCTCGACCGCCAGCACGGCCCGCTCGTCGCCCGCCTCGGCGGCGGACTCGATGTCGCGCATGTCGCCGCCGGTGCCGCTCATGGCCGCCAGCCCGGCATGGGCGCCCAGCTCGGCGAGGATCTGCTCCAGGCCCTTGCCTGTCTCGCGCACCACCAGGCCCACGGCGAATGGGTCGAGCTCGCCGACACGGCTGCCGTGGGGCAGGCCCGACTGCGGCGAGAAGCCCATGCTCGTCGCGACGCTCGCGGCGTCGCGGATCGCGCAGAGGCTCGACGAGCCGCCCAGGTGGCAACTGATGATCCGGCTGGCCGGGCCCATGAGCTCGGCCGTCCGCTCGGCGACGTAGCGGTGCGACGCACCGTGGAAGCCGTGTCGGCGGACGCCGAACTTCTCGGCCCACTCGTGCGGGACGGCGTATCGCCAGCGCCGCTCGGGCACGGTGCGGTGGAAGCCCGGCTCGAAGGCCGCCACCAGCGGTGTGTCGGGCAGGGCGCGGCGGAAGCTCCGCATCGCCGCCACGTAGGCCGGGTTGTGCGCCGGGGCGACGGGGGAGTAATACTCCATCCCCGCCAGCACGTCCTCGTTGACCAGCGCGACCGGCTCGCAGCCGCGGGCCATGACGGCCTTGAACGCGACCGCGTCGAGCGCCTCGCCTTCGCCCAGCGCCCCGGCGGCCTTGAGCGCGTCGAGGCAGGCGGAGATCGCCTCGGCGTGGTCGGCGCACGCGCACGGCCGGGGGGGGCGCTCGTCGCCGCCGAGCGAGAAGGCGAGCGTCCCGCCGGCGCCGCCGATGCGATCGACGCCGCCGCGGGCCTGCTCACGCTGCGACCCGTCCGCCACGTCGAAGAGGCGGAACTTGAAGCTGGTCGAGCCGATATTGGCCACGAGGATCTTCATGCCCGTCCGCAGCAGCCTCCAGCCGCTACAGGAACACGTCGCCGAGGGCCTCGTGCGGGGCGGGGATGACGTGGCAGGACACCAGCTCGCCGGTGGCCGCTGCCGCCGCCGACCCCGCCGCCACCGCGGCCTTCACCGAGCCGACGTCGCCGCGGACCAGCGTCGTGACGTAACCGCCGCCGATCTCGATCCGCTTGACCAGCGTGACGTTGGCCGCCTTGCACATTGCGTCGGAGCCTTCGACCACCCCGACGAAACCCTTGGTCTCAATCATGCCTAGTGCTTCCATGTTCGATCTCCTTGAGACGACGCTTGCGGCGCGGTCACTTCCTGCCGCCCTTGCCCCGCGGGGGGGGCGCCTTGCCGGGGATGGCCCGGTCGAGGTCGTCGTGCGGACGCGGGATCACGTGCACGCTGATGACCTCTCCGACCTTCGCGGCGGCCGCGGCGCCCGCGTCCGTCGCCGCCTTCACCGCCGCCACGTCGCCGCGAACGAACGACGTGACCATGCCCGACCCGACCCGGTCCCAGCCGGTCAGCTCGACCCTGGCGGCCTTGCACATCGCGTCGGAGGCCTCGATCAGCGGCACCAGACCTCTCGTCTCGATCATGCCCAATGCTTGCAATGCCATGACCTTCTCCTTGCCCAGAACGTTAGTGCGTGAATTCGTGAATCCGTTGACTCGTGAACTCGTTGACTATTCAGTTTTCAGCTTTCCTCTAAGTCAGTAGCTCGACGCCCGTTGCGTTCGGCAGGTCGCAGGCGTTGCCCTCGTCGGTGTCGAGGTGGACCTCCAGCAGGACCCGCGGGTCCACCCGGCAGAGGACCTGCTCGAACGTTGTGGTGGCGATGCCGTGCACGCGGAGGCGGCCGTATTGCCCGTCGGCGAGGCCGTAGTGCTCCGCGTCGGCGGGCGCCATGTGCACGTGTCGCTCGGCGCGGATGACGCCCTGTTTCATCTCCAGCACGCCGGCCGGGCCCATGACCACGCAGCCGGGGGTGCCGGGCAGGTCGGCGGAGCGACGCACCGGCAGGTCGATCCCCAGGGCGATGCCGTCGGTCAGCGACAGCTCGATCTGGCTGTACTGCCGCATCGGCCCGAGTATCCGCACGCGGTCGATCGTCCGCCGCCGGGGGCCGATGATGGTGACGGTCTGCTCGGCGGCGTACTCGCCCGGCTGGTACAGCCAGCGGTACACCGTCAGCGACGCCTCCGCCCCGAAGAGCCGCTGGAAGTCTTCCTGCGTGACGTGCATGTGCCTGGCCGAAACGTTCACCACCAGGTTGGGCTTGTAGGCCGCCGGCGAGGCCGGCGCCGCGCCGCGCGAAAGGCCCTCGCGGACCACCTGGCGGACGACCCGCTCGAGTTGCTCCCGCGGCATCGGAATGCTCATCGTCGTGCTCATTCCGGCAGCTCCGCGATGACCAACTCGGGCCCCAGCGACGCCAGCCACTGGCGCGTCTGCTCGTCGATGCCCGCGTCGGTGACCAGCACGTCCACGTCGTCCCACCCGCACAGCGGGGCGATGGACCGCCGCTCGAACTTGGTGTGGTCCACCGCCAGGATCGTCTCGTCGGCGACCTGGATCATCCGCCTCTCCACGGCCGCCATCATCTCGTTGACGTTGAAGACGCCGTCACGATTGGCCGCGGCGCAGCTCATCACCACCTGCGCCCCGCGCAGCGAGCCGAGCATCTCCTCGGCCATCGCGCCCAGCGCCACGCCCGTGCGGGGGTAGAGGTAGCCGCCGATGAGCGTGACCTCGGTGCCGACGTCACCGCCGAGAAGGGCGGCGATCGGGACGGAGTTGGTTATGACGCTGAGCCTCCGCCCGGTCAGGGCCTCGGCCACGTGGCAGCAGGTGGTGCCCCCGTCGAGGATGACGGTCTGGTTCTCGGGGATTCGCCGGGCCACCGCGGCGGCAATGGCCTGCTTCTCGGCGACGGCGGTCGCCTGCCGGTCGGCGTACCCCAGCCGGGAAGTCGGCGGCTCGGCCAGTGAAACCACGCCCCCGTGCGTCCGCCGGACCGATCCGCCCTCTTCCAGGGCGTCCAGGTCCCGCCGGGCGGTGCTCTCTGAGACACCAAGCGTCGAGGCCAGCTCGCCCAGGGTCATAAAGCCCTTTCGCATAATCATTTCCATCGCCACGTTGCGGCGCCGCGAAATGCTCAGCTCCTCCGCCACGATAGACTCCACCCAAATTGCGATAGATAGCATTCATAGTATCTATCATAATGCGATAGATTTCAAGCGTAATATGCAAAAAAATTTTTGCCCCCGTCAGGATCCCGGTTGGGTGGTCAGTTGGATGAGCATGGCCTGGAGGGACTGGAGGAACTCCTCTTCGAGCCGCACGAACCTGCGGCGGGAGGGGGCTGTCTGCTCCATGCTGACGGTGACGCGGGTGCTGGGGCGGCGGGCGAAGGGGTTGGGATCGCGCCGGACCTTCAGCTCATAGCGGTATGCGTTGCCGGCGAGGTCCTTCTTCTCGCTGACGATGCGGTACTCCTCGTCGTAGATCTTCGGCCGCCATACCATGGCCTCGCCCACCGACGCCCGCCAGACGAGCTGCTTATCCAGCGGGTAGTTGACGCTGGTGCCTCCGCAACCGCCGAGGACGGCGGCGGCGAGTCCGCAGCCGACGATCGCCCCGAGTTGTGGCATTATTGCTCGCACGCCTACCCCGTCTGCGCCATCTGAACGTAGCGCATTCGCACCTCGTAGAGGGCGTTGTCGAGGAGCTGCTTTTCCTCGTCCGTCAGGTTGCCGCTGGTCTTCTCCTCCAGCACCGCGAGGGTGTCGATGTGGTGCTTGGCCAAAGCCAGGTTGCGGTACCGGCGCTTGGTCTGGGGGTCCTCGATGGCGCCGAGGGCGAAGAGAATCTGCGTGACCAGCCCGCTGATGAGGGTGTCGAAGCTTGCCGGGGGCATCTCCGCCGGGCCCTGGTCGGCGCCGCCGGACTGCTCCTGCTCGGCCAGTTTCTGCTTCTCGGCCTCGGCCTGCGACTTCCAGTCCTCGTCCACAACGATCTTGGGTTTCTTGCCGTTGTCGGCGGGTGTTTCCTCGCTCATCGCATCTTCCTCTCTCCAGCAAGGCAGGGGAGCGCTTCTCTAGGGCTACAGCTTACCCTCGCCGGCGGAAAAAGCAACGCCCTGCGTCCCTGCCGGCGGGCCTCAAGCCCCGGCCACGCGCGGCATGCGCACCGGCTCGGTGGCTATGGTCGCCTGCATGAACCGCTCCAGCAGCTTTGACTTCACCTCGGCGGCGCCCGGCTCGGCCCAGAGGTTGTTCACCTCACCGGGGTCGTTGTCGAGGTCGAAAAGCTCTCCCTCGTCGCCGCTGCGGTACACGGTGATCTTGTAGCGCTGCTCGACGTACGTCCGCAGGTGGACGGTGGTGAGCGTGTGGTGGTTCTCGACGATGGCGTGATCGCGGACCGCCCGCCCCCCGCACCAGTTGGAGAGCTGGTCGAGCCCGGTCATCACGCCCGGGACCTCCATCCCCGCCGCGGCAAGGAACGTGGGGGCCAGGTCCACCAGCGACTGAATGGCCTGGCTGACGCCGCCGGCCTCCGCCCGCCCGGGCCAGCGCAGCAGCATCGGCAGGCGGATCATGTCCTCGTAGTGGAACGCGCCCTTGGCGACGAGCCCGTGCTGGCCGAGGAAATGACCGTGATCGGTCGTGAAGACCACCAGCGTGTTCTCCGCCGCCCCGAGCCGGTCGAGGGCGTCCAGGATCCGCCCGATCTGCTGGTCCATCAGCGAGATCATGCCGTAGTAGGTGGCCATGTCCTCGCGCAGCCGCTGCTCGTCGCGCAGGTGCGAGTGGAACCCGTGGATTCCCTTGTCCTCCTGATAGGCCGAGAAGTCCGGCTGCTTCTGCTGCGTCAGGCGGAAGTGGCGCGGGTTTCTGGCGTGCTCGTCGCCGCAGACTTTCCCGGGGACCATATCGGCCGGGTCGTACATGCTCGCCCACGGCTCGGAGACCACGTACGGCGGGTGCGGGTCGAGGAAGCTTGCCCAGGTGAAGAACGGCCTGCCCTCTGCCAGCGACCGCTCGACATGCGCGATGGTCCTCTCGGCCGTCCACCGGCTGTAGTGGAACTCCTCGGGCAGGTTCCAGTGCCTCTGGGCATGGCGGCGGCGGAGCTTCTCCGGCTCGGGGGGCCACTCGTCGAAGTAGTCGAGCCAGTTGGCCAGGCCGTTGTCTTCCATCCAGATGGCGTAGTGCTGGCCTGCGTGTGACTCGCAGGTGTGGTTGCGCGCCACCTCCACGTGCTCGAAGCCGTACCACGGGCCGTGGAAGCCGCGCCAGAAGTCCAGCTCGCGCATGAGGGGCTGGCACTCGAGCGATTTCATTCCCGCCCCGCTGGCCAGAGGCTGGAAGTGGGCCTTTCCGATCAGCGCCGTGGCGTAGCCGGCCGACTGGAACAGGTCGCCCACGACGGGCACGTCCTCGAATAGCCCGGTCCCCAGCGACCACGCCCCGTGCTGCGAGGGGTACATGCCGGTGATGATGCTGGCTCGCGTGGGCGTGCAGGTGGGGTTGGGGCAGTAGGCGCGGTCGAAGCGCGTCCCTTCGCCCGCCAGGCGGTCCAGGGCGGGCGTGCGGATCTGCGGGTTGGTCACCCCCAGCGTGTCGTAGTGCTGCTGGTCGGAGGTGATCAGGAGTATGTTGGGTCTGTCATCGTGCATTCGGTGCGGCTCCCATTCGAGGGTGGCGCGGCGCGCAAACTAGCGGCGGGGCCCCGCGCCGACCCGAAGCCGGGCCTGCTACTTGCCTCGCGCGAGCCCCTCTCCGACGAGGTACTTGCAGCTTTCGCGCACGGCCTGGGTCATGTCGGTGGCGCACTCGTCCAGCTCGACCACCAGCCATTCGAGCAGGTTCCCATCGGCGGCCTGGATGACGGCGGGGGTGTCCATCTTGCCTGCCCCAACGGCCGTGTGGGGCTCGCCGCGGACCAGCGGGCCGTCCTTGATGTGCAGCACGGGCACGCGGGCGGCGTGGCGGGCCAGAACCGCCGGCACGTCCACTGCACCGAAGTTCGCCGCCCAGTAAACGTCCAACTGACTGAACATGCCCGACACGGCCTGGAGCATCGCCTCATACGGCAGCACGCCGTCAACCTCGTCGAACTCCCACCAGTGGTTGTGGTAGCCGAACTTCACCCCCGCGTCGGCGCAGACCCCGGCCGCCTGGTTAAGGGCGTTGAAGGACTCCTTCTGCGCCTCGGCCGACTCGAACTGCTTGGGCCCCAGGCCGGAGATGAGCATGTCGGTGCCCAGGGCGCCCGCCTCGTCCACCCGCTGGCCGATCGTCTCCTTGGTGGGCAGGCCCCCGTGCGTGGAGCAGCAGACGAGCCCGAGGTCGTCGAGCACCTTCCGCACCTCGGCCGCGCTCATGTCGTGCAGCCCGGCCGTCTCCACGCCGACGTAGCCGATGTCCGCCACCGTCTTGAGCACGCCGACGAAGTCGCTCTTGGCCTCCTCCCTGAGGGAGTACAACTGAAGTGCCACCGGTTTCATGTGGTTCATCTCCTGTTACTGTCCTGGCTTGCCCTTGAGCCGCTCAACGAAAGCGGCGTAATCGTCACGCGTGTCGATTCCCGCCGGAGCGGCGTCCACGACCGCCACGGCTATGCGGTGTCCGTTCTCCAGCGCCCGCAACTGCTCCAGGCGCTCGATCCGCTCGTTCGGCGTCGGCGGCATGGCGGCGAACTCCACGAGGAACCGCTTGCGGTAGGCATAGATGCCCATGTGCAGCAGGTGTCGGGCGCCCTGCCCGTCGCGGTCGTGGGGGATCTTCGCCCGGGAGAAGTACATGGCCGAGGCGTCGGCGGCGAGGACGACCTTGACGTTGTCGGGGTTCCCGGCCGCGGCTGCGTCCAGAGGCGCCGCCAGCGTCGCCATCGGCGCGGCGGACTCGATCAGCAGGTCCACCAGGCGGTCGATGTCATCGGCCTCCATTTCCGGCTCGTCGCCCTGGACGTTCACGACGATGTCGTCGTCGTCCAGCCCCAGCTTCTCGGCGGCCTCGGCCAGGCGGTCGGTGCCGCTGGCGTGGTCG
>CBFCZU010000210.1:0-7429 GCA_965602635.1 uncultured Planctomycetales bacterium
CCGGCGGCCGTCAGGTAGACATAGTTGGTCTGGTTGTTGGTCAGGGCCTGGGCGGCCGCGCCGGAGTACTCCACGAGCGTGTCGCCGTTGAAGTACTTGCCGGCCCGGACGCCGAAGGTCAGGGCGGCGTCCTTGTAGACCCGCAGATCGCCCGCCCGGCGGGCCGCCAGCAGCAGCCGGTGGACGAACTTGTAGAAGCTGGTGTAGTAGGGCGCCTCGCCGGTGGTGACGTAGTGCACCTCCTGCTCGGCGTCGCTGGTGCCGGAAAGGGCGTTCAGTTCGGCATCGCTTGGGCACAGTTCCGCCATGACGTTCTCCTAGTTGATCTCCAGTTGAAGTTGCTGGGCTTGCTGGTCGTAGCCCAGGGGCGTCAGCCCCGCGGGAGGGGCGGGGGGTGGAGCGACTTGCAGGTATATCGGGTCGCGGTCGGCCACCTCCGCGCTGGAGCGGCGGGTCCGCAGGACGATCTCGTGGGTGCCTTCCTCGCGCAGCTCCGCCTCCACGTCGATCAGGTCCGCCCCCATTCCGAACAGTCCGGCGCCGAACGCCCCCTGCCCGAGGCCGGGGGCGCTTACCCCGTCGTAGCCAAAGCCTCCCTGCCCGAAGGGGTCATCGCCGAAGGCCCACCTTGGCACCCAGGCAGGCGAGACCTCGGCCGAGGCCACAGGCACGTCCGAGAGTTGACCGGTGGCGTGGTCGGAGAGGATCTCGAGCACCTCGCCCGGTCGCCCGTCCGCGGGCCTGACCACCTCCGGGCGGTAAGTCCACGGCGGCTGGCGCTCTTCCGGCGGCAGTTGCTCGCCGAGGTCGGCTGTCCGGGCTGACGCCTCAACGGCCGCGACGCGAATGGAGGCGACACCCGCTGGCTGGGGAATGACAAAGCAGCGCTGCTGCGGAGTGTCCGTCCAGTCCGCCAGGCGGCCGTTGACGTAGAGCTGGTGATGCAGGGCAACGTTGCCGGACCGGAATCGTATTGCCCAGCCCCAATGGCCAGCAGGCTCGGCGAGGACCTGGTCGATGCCGGATGTGACAAGCGTGGCGGTCATGGCAGCTCGCGATAGTCAACCTTGTAGTCGCAGTGGAACCGGCGTCCTCGCCGCAGCGGGCTGGTGGTCTCGAAGCGCTCCAGGATGACGTGCGGGTGAGATTGCCCGTGGTTGTCTACGAGGGCGTGCTCGGCGCCGTCGCCTTGGGCGTTGATCGCCTCCAGCAGACTGTTGAGGCCGCCGGCGGAGTCGGCTTCGAGACGCCCGGTCTGGAATATCTGCCGGGAGCGGACGCCCAGGTCCAGGACGAGTTCCCCGTTGACCCCGGCGAAGCCGCGGCGCTGCACGCTCCGCTGCCAGGGGCCGAAGCGGAAGGCGTGCGGCCCGGAGCCAAACAGGTCCTGCCCGGCGTAGGAACTCATTGTTGGGCCTCCTGGGCGAAGAAGGGGTCGGTGTTTCCGTCGGTGGCCTCGGCGAGGAATATCAGCTTGACGCTGGCCGGGGCCGTCTGTTCGTAGTGGAGCTCAATGCCGGTCAGGACGGCCTGATCGATGGAGATGCTCCGGCCTGTCTGTCCGGCGCGGGTGCCGGCAAGCTCGATCGCCAGCAGACCGGCTTGGCCGAGGGACAGGCCCTCCGCGGCGGCGGTGTCGCGCGTGCGGACCTCCAGGCCGATGACAGGCTGGGCCAATTCGGCGCTGGTAGCGAACCGGTCGCTGTCGCATCCGGCAGGATCGGCCTCCGCCCGGCGGAAGACGCGCACAGACATCGGCAGCGAGAGTGATACCTCGCCGAAGGTTATGCTGGAGATGGCGCCGTAGCGTTCCATCACTGGCTCCCTTGTGACTCGAAGTGGCAGCGCACCTCGAAGGACACTGCCAGAGTGGGGGGCTTGACCTGGGGGGCGGCTTTCGCGGGGCCCAGCTCCGTGGCCCTGCCGATGGGCAGGTCCCGGCATCGTTGCCCGCGGAACCGGTCGGCCAGGATCGCCTCCTGAGCGTCCTGTGCCAGTTGCAGCCCGCGCTCGAGGGCATCGCTCGGGCGGGGCGCGCGGACCTGTATGCGGACGCTCGCCCGCAGTTCGGTCCAGCGCTGATCGGGCGCGTCGTCGGAGTGCTTCTCGTCCGTTGAGATCAAGAGCACCTCGGCTCGCGGCCAGCGGGCCGAATCGGCGTCTGGCCCGACGGTGACGGCCTCGAATACGCCCGCGCCGCGAAGGGCCTCGCAGAGGTCGCCGAGGATTTCCGCGATCATGCTCGACACCGGTCAGGCCCTCCTCAGCGAGACGTTGCCCAGGGTCCGCGTGCGCTCCGCCACCCCGTCGCCGTCGGTGTCCTGGGCTAGGCGGATGGCCGCAGTGGCGGCGACGTGCTGGCGGCGGTAATGCTCCGCCTTGACCCAGTTGGCGTCGGCGTCGGTGGCGTTGGCGGCCCGGGCAGTGAAAACCGCCGCCAGGGCACCCAGGGCGATGGCGCGTCCGAGCTGGGCGGAGTCGGTGAAATCGGCTTCTGAGATTCCCTCGGCCTCGGCGATCTGACGGAGCTTTTCGTGCAGCGTTGCGGCCGCGGCGGAGACTTGCGGGGCGAAGGTGTTGATCTGATATTTCAGGCTGGTTCCGGCGGGGGGCGCGATCGCGTTGCCGTCGTGCTCGGCGCGCAAGACCGAGACGGTCAGCGCGGTGGCCGAGTCGACCGAGACTATTTCGTAGCACCGGCCCTCGGCGGGGACGGCGGCGTAAATGCACAGCACCATCCCCGGCTGGATGCTAGCCGCCACAAAGTCGGCCGAGGGGCTGCTGAAGGTCGTGGCGCTGATCGCCCCGTCGGTCCCGGCCGCCATTTGCTGTGACTCGAAGCCGCCGCCGGTGAAGATTCCCGGCTCGATTGCCAGCAGGTCTCGGTCTTTGCAGCTGTCGCTCATCTTTCTGTCCTTTCCCGTCGTTTCGGGCCGCGGGCGCCGGCGAGCCGCTCAGCTTTCAGCCATCAGCTCGCCGGCGTTCGCGGCCCGGGGGTGCCGAGGCGGGCTTTCCGAACTGTGCCCGGCTCGTAAGGCCGCGAACATTTGGCACTAGGCGGTGTCAAGCCCGGTGATGAACCCGTGGGCGTTCTCGTTGCGCAGTTCCAGCGTGTACTCGCCGATGACCTGGCCGGCTTCGTAGTCCCCGCCGGCGGCCAGGGGCTTGTAGTGGAAGCTCCGCCCCGCCAGCGGCAGGACGTTGATCCGGGCCGAATCCAGCAGCAGGGCCGCCCCTGCGGGCATCGCCCGCGAGAGGACCACCCGGCAGACGCCGAAGTCGGACTCGTACATGCTGACGAGGTCGCGGTAGGAGACGTCGTCGGCGCCGTAGGACCGGCCGCTGGTCATGAAGCCGTTGATCCGGCGCTTCTGGTAGCCGTTGACCACGATCGTGTCCACGCGGCTGGAGGCCTGCTCCCAGATCATCCGGAGGGCGAGGTTCAACTGCGCCTCCGTCAGGTCGGTGTCGCTGGGGAAGGAGCCCACCCCCGGCTCGAAGATGTTGGTCGTCAGGAAGGGGATAATTCCCTTCATGGTCCTTCGGACCGACGCCGATCCCTGGGGATCGGCCGAGGGCGTGATGCCGCTGATGACGGTGGACTCCAGGCTGCGCAGCAGCTCGCGGAGCCGCTCCTGCTTCTGGTAGTCCAGCTCGTCGGCCACCGATAGCTTCCGCACGGCCAGATCCGAGCCGCTGACGCGGACCGACGAGGTGAAGATCTGGGTCCAGTTGCCTTTGCGGCCTCGGCTGGTGAAGCTGGCGTTCGGAGCGTCGTCGCCTTCGAGGGCGGCGTGGCCGAGAATGTGCAGAACCTGGTTGTCGGCGAGGTCCTCGGCGGTGGTGCCGCCGTACCCGCGGACGACCGTGATCGTGCCGCCCTGGATGTCCACGGCGGTGACCAGCAGCAGCTCGCCGGACCCATCCGGCCGAACCTGGTCGCCGACGCGGTAATAGTCGGCGTTATCGACGCCGAAGGTCTCGTCCGCGGCGGGGTCGGTCCAGGTGCTGTCGTCGATGGCGTCGGTGTTGGGAAGCAGCTCATCTTCGAGCCACTCGTGATAGGTGCTGGCCGCGGGCCGGGGCGAGTCGCCCAGGTGGGCCAGGAGCGGCGTTTCATACGGGCTGACGATGCTGACGATGTCGCTGATGTCTTCAGCGATCTCCGGCAGCGTCGAGCCCGCCGAGTAGGTTGCTTTGCCTGTGAATGACATCTTGCTCTCCTTGACGTTCTAGTTAGGGGTTCTGAGTCTGGCGGCGCAGGCGCAGGTAGTCGGCCACGTCACGGCGGTTTCCGCTGCTGACTGCCTGGGAAGCCGCCCGGGCGAGGCGCGCGCCCATCCCGGCCTCCCGAGGCCGGGCCGAGGCGGTCTTGTCCGGAAGGGCAACCGCCGGAGCGAGTAGGAACGGCTTGTCCTGGAGAAGCTGGTCAACGGCCTGGGTGAGCCGTTCGGCGTCGATCTCGTCATCGAAGCTGAGGCGTTTCTCCAACAGGGCCGAAGCCGCTTCGATGTCCACGACGCCGGCGCCGTAAAGCGCTCGCTCGGCGGAGGCGCGAGCCCTGACTGCTTCAAGCTGATGCTGCATTTCGTCGCGGGCGGCGTCAGCCGTTGCCAGTTGCTCCAGCCGTTCCTCAAACTGCGTCCGCACATCGTTGAGCTGCTGCTCGACCTGTTGGAGCCTGGACTCCGCCTGCTGCGCTCGCCGGCGGTACTTGATGGCTTCGTTGACGGGGACGAGCTTGCCCGGACCTTCGGGCGCGTCCCTGTCAGCGGCGCCTTCGACGGCGTGGGCGGCGGAGGGGTGAGGGCCCGCGTCGGCGATCGCCGGTGACGGGGCCTCCTGGGTCTGCTCCGTGACTTGCTCTGACATTCGATCTTTCCTTTCCGTGGCTTGCGATGCCCTTGGTTCAGTCTGTGCGTCCATCAGGAGTTGTCCTGCTGTGAGGTCGCGAGACTGTCGCGGTCGTACCCCAGTTCGGTCAGCACGCGCTCGGCCGGGACGCCCAGGTCGCGCTTGATGCGGGCGTTGGCCAGGCGCTGCGCCTCGTCCTCCGGCAGCGGGCTGGGCCAGTGAATCTCCACCCGGCGGTCTTCGACTTCCGTCCGCAGCACGCCGGCGCGGTCCAGCAGCGCCAGGGCGATCTCGACGATCTCGGCCAGCCCCCGCCCGTAGGTGACGCGCTTGCGCTCCGTGCGAGACAGCAGCCCGCTCAGCAGGACCTTCAGCGCCGTGGCGCTGGTCAGGTTGCCCACGTGGCCTCGGATGAGCCCCGCCGCCAACGGCGTGACTCCCGATATCTTGTCCATGGCCTGGCGGATCTGGTCGATGTGCGCGTCCTCGCTGGGCGAGCCGGCGTCGTGTCCGAACTCCTGCACCGAGGCGTTGGGATTTGCCGTGGACCACATCTGGCCCGGGCCCACGGGGCGCTCCAGGAAGTCGTCGATGCCCTTGGCCAGGTACATCTTGAAGGACTGGTACGTCACCCGGCTGGCGCGATCGCTCAGGCGGGTATTCAGCTCGTCCTGCAACGGCAGCAGCGGCTCGACGTCGCTGAGCCCCTCGTAGCTGCCGGGCAGAGACAGGTTCTGGACGTGCGCCACGGGGCAGCGGCGCAGCGGGTTGGGGCCCTCGGCGACCAGCTCGCGGTCCTCATAGCGCTGCCACCAGTGCGGGCCGATGATCTCAACCACCTCCACCATCTTGGGCTGCGCGTCGCGCCGCCCGCCCCAGCCGAAGCTCACGAACGGGCGGGAGCCCCGGTCGAGTTGGGAGGTCTGCTTGCGGAGGACCTGCACCCAGTACCGGACTGTGCGGAAGTCGTCCTCGTCGAGCACCGGGACGATTCGCGATGCCTCGACGGCTTCGAGCGTGATGCGGCGTGCAAGTGCCTTGGCCCGCTGGAGGCGCCGCTCGGCGGCGCCGGAAGGCGGGGCCGGCAGGCGGGGCTCCTGGGGCGATGTTTCCGCCTTCGGGCCCCGCCCTGCCGGCGCGGGGGAGGGGGTGGTGGAGGCAACTTGGGCGGCCCAATCGGCCGGCGGACGCAGAACCACGTCCACGAATCCATAGACGCCCCCCAGCAACGCCAATTCCTGGAAGAATACCTGCCCGCCGTTGGCGTCGAAAAGGCCCTTCAGCACGGATTCGATCGCCTCGGCCGTGGCGGGGTCGCGGGCCAGGCTGCGGATGCTTATGGGTTTGCCGAAGAGGAACGCGATCATCGTCTCGATCCGCCAGGCGACGTCGTTCTCGATGACTACTTCCTTGCGCGAGAGGTTGGTCACCTTCTCGGCCCCGATCCCGAAGCGGTTGATCCCGGTTACCCTCGCGGGCAGCCCGACCTCCTGTGCCTGGAAATAGGGCCGGCTGTTCGCGTTCAAGGCCTCTGCCGCGATCCCGGCGGCCGGGCCGATCGGGTTGCGGAAGTGGTTCCAGAGCCTCGAAAAATGCAGGAACGTGTCCACCGCTTCCTGCTCGACGAGGTACGTCAGGTAATCCGCCTCCAGCGTCGCGTCGTTGAAGCTCGTCAGGTCGAAGCTCATTAGTGCTCTCCTCACCCTTAGCGTGCGCGGCACGGTTTGCGCGCGCAAACGTGTTGCCATGGAGGGGGGGCGGTGCGCGAAGTCCTTGGCCGGCCAGGAGCAAAGTTTTTTTGCTTTTCCCGCTTTTTGCCCGGAGGGGGGGGTAGGGTTTGCGCGCGCAAACGTATCACCATGCCGATCTCGCCCCGCCCGGCACCTGGGCAGGTGACAGGGGCTGGAGAACCTGCTAGACTTCCGGGCGCCATGGCCGAGAGACACGAACGGTACGAGAGTCCCCTCACCGGGCGATACGCCGGCGAGCAGATGCGCCGACTCTTCAGCGCCCAGCGCAAGTTCTCGACCTGGCGGCGGCTCTGGCTGGCGCTGGCCGAGGCGCAGCAAGAGCTGGGGCTGGACATCTCCGACAAGCAGCTCAAGGAGATGGCCGCTCACCTCGAGGACATCGATTTCGAGGCCGTCGCCCGGTACGAGAAGCAGCTCCGCCACGACGTCATGGCGCACGTTCACGCCTTCGGCGACGCCGCCCCGGCTGCCCGCCCCATCATCCACCTCGGGGCCACCAGCCAGTTCGTCGGATGCAACACCTACCTGCTGCTGATGCGCGAGGGGATGAGCATCCTTGCGGGGCTCCTGGCGGACGTCATCGACGCTCTTGGGCGGTTTGCCGAGCGCTGGCGAGACCTGCCATGCCTGGGGCTCACGCACTATCAGCCGGCCCAACTGACCACCGTCGGCAAGCGGGCAACACTGTGGTGCTGTGAGTTCCTGATGGACCTGGAGGAAATCGAGCATCGGCTCGAGTCCCTGGCCTTCCGCTCGGCCAAGGGAACGACCGGGACGCAGGCGAGCTACCTGGCGCTGTTCGACGGCGATCAGGAGAAGGTCAA
>CBFCZU010000211.1:0-7425 GCA_965602635.1 uncultured Planctomycetales bacterium
CTTGCCGTATCCCAGTGCCGCCAGCAGCAGGGTGGCCAGGGCGGCGATGCGGATGGCGGCGGCGACGACGGCCGATTCGTGCTGGGGATAGAACAAGACG
The DNA here is from genome assembly GCA_965602635.1 of uncultured Planctomycetales bacterium. GTDB lineage: Bacteria > Planctomycetota > Phycisphaerae > SM23-33 > SM23-33 > CBFCZU01. The sequence continues at coordinate 101 of CBFCZU010000211.1, forward strand.
ACCACCGCCGCGACCTGGGCGGCCAGGGCCGTCAGGAACTTGCGGGATGAGATTCGCTGAAGGAAAGATCGCATCGGCTGCTCCTCCTCTGAGGTGCGCGGCTGGCGAGCCAGGCCGCTGGTTAAATGAATTCCTGTCGGGCTTATGCCCCCCGCGCTACAGGCCCAGGATGGCGTGCAGGATGGGCCCGGCAAGGTCGGCTATCTGCGCCAGGAAGGCCAGCTCGTTCATGTCCTGGTGGTACGCCGCGACGGCGTCGCGGTACTCGGCAGAGTCGCGAAGCGACTGCACCGTCCGCTCGGTCAGTGAGATTCGATCGATAACGGCCGCCAGGGACGGATGGCGGCGTGCCCATTCGTCGAACCTCTGCCCGACGGCGGCGGCGACGAGTTCGGTGACCTTCTTGTCATTCACGGATCAGCCTCCTTCCGAGGGCGTGGATAATCTGCCTGGCTCGCCCTGTCAGGGCGTAGTGTTGCAGGATCAGCGTGCCGGCCATCGCAAGCGCTTCATCGGCGGCGGAGAGATTGTCCAGGTGGCAAGCGTGCTCGGCCTCAAGGTGGCGGTGCTGTTGGGCCAGGGCGTCGCGGGCCGCTGCGTAGCCCCTGCGCGCCGAGATGACCCACTCGGCCGAGAGCGGTACGGGCTTGCCGGCGGCGTCCTGAATCTTGCCGGCCTCGATGAGCCTGGCGTCGGCGTCGAAGGCTGAGTCCAGTGCCGCCTTCAGCGCGTCGAGCCGGCCCACGGCCTCGGCGTGGCGGCTCTTCTCCAACGTCGAGGTGTCGGCCAGGCCCTGGCGGGCGACGGCTATCAGCTCCATCGTCGCCGGAGGCGCCCCGCAGCCGGCCGACAGCGCCGGGACGATCAGCGCGACCAGCACGCACAAGGGGATAAGCGCCCTAAGTCTTCCTGCCATTTCTGATCTCCTCTCTCAGTGCCCCCAGGGCCTCGCGAACGAGGCGCTGCGTTTCCGAGAACCGCGTCATGGCGGCGGTGTTGTGCTCGACGACCTCGACCAGCTTCTCCAGACGCTGCTCGTCGCGGACGATCCGCGAGTGGGCCTCGTTGAGCTGCTCTTCCCGCAGGTTGCTGTGGCGGCGCTCCCATAGCCACATGGCGCCCATGAGCCCGGCCGCGCCGAAGCTGGCCAGGCCGGTGATGGCATTCGTGCAAAGCAACGTCGCTCCTCCTCTCGTGGGCGGTCAATTGGGCGGCGAGTCGAGGTCGAACTCGACGACCAGTTCGACTGACAGGCCCACCGTTTCGGGCCCGGTGTCGCTGCGGCGGAACAGGAAGTTCTGCTCGGCCCCGTCGATCATTGCCTGGACGGCGGATGTCAGGGCGGCGTTGGACAGTTGGGCCGTGACGTTCGCCGTGAGGTCGAGCGAACCGATGTAGTCTGCATCTCCCGACCCGGTGCCGCCGGGCGTGGACCAGGCCGCTGAGGCGCTGGGGTCGTACTCGTTCCATGTCGGCGGATCCCAGGCGAAGTCGATCTCGCGCAGGCAGCGATAGATCGTTACCTGGCAGTCAGTGTCGGTGGTGGCATTGAGCCCGGTGGCGGATCGGACGGTCAGGCCGGTCAGGCCCAAGGCCGGCGTGTCGGCGGTGCGCGCCGCAATGAAGGCGACGCTGCGCAGGTCGTCGGTGGCGCCGTTGGCGATGGAGTCCCCGATCCAGGGCGTGTTGGGGAGCAGGGACCAGATGCCTCCGGCCAGGTACACCGGCAGCCGCCACCGCCCGCGGGCGATCCATTCGATCGCCTGCCGCAGCTCATTGAAATGAACCGCCCTCACGAAGTCCTGCTCGCCCGTGAGCGTCGGATCGGTCCAGGCCTGCGTCCCGTTGAGCTTCTCCATCAGGCCGACCTGGCCGGTGTCGGGGTCGGAGGCGACAAGCACCTTGTTTTCGTCCGCGCCGCCCACGGGCCAGAGCCAGTCCATCGCTTGGGGCGTCGGTGGGGTCCCCCCCAGTCCGTGGATGGCGGGAGAGAGGATCTTCTCGGTGATGTTGTCGCGCAGGTTGCGGAACGGCGGCGGGGTCTGTGTGGCCAAGATCGCGGCCCTGACGCCCTGGCCCGCGCCGATCTGGGATGAGAAGTCCTGCCCGAGCAGGTACACCAGGCGTCGCCGGCGGTTGACGGCTTCCGCCAGCTCCGCTGGATCGTCGTCGCGGATGAAGTGCACGCCCGCGTCCAGGCGGCCCTGGGCGTTCGAGTTGGTCCACGTGGGTGTGTAGGTCATGGCTGCCGGGTCTCTAGTCCAGGTACTTCGCGTAGGCCGGATGGTCGAAGACGTATCGCGTGGTCGGCGGGTTCCCGTTGTCCACCGTGGCCCGGGCGATCACGATCGTCCCGTTGTCCACGGCCGCGCCGCTGCCGAGGGAGAGTTCGGCGAGGTTGTGGGCCGTCAGGTTCACGGCGCCGGGCGCGTCGGCGAACGTGGCTGCGCCGGTGGCGACCTGCTCGCGCACCGTATATCCCGACCCGCCCAGCGAGGCGGTGACCTTGGCGAGGAACAGCACCAGCGAGACCTGCCGAATGAATACGACCCACCGCCCGCCGGCGTCGATGGCTATGGCGTCGGTGCCGGGAGGGACCCGGACCTTGGAATCCACCGCCTCGGCGAGGTTGGTCACTGTCAAGGTCGCGGTGCCAACGACGTCGGTGCCGCCCTGGGCGTCGAAGGCGATCGGCCGGGCGGTGTAGCGGTTGTCCTCGTCGTGGGACGTGAGACGGACGAGCTGCGCGGCCTTGTTGCCGGAAACCTCCGCCCAACAGGACAGCGCGTCGCGGGGTGTCTGGTTCTCTGACATGGTCATGCGCTCACTATCAAGTGGGTGGCCCATTCCTCGCCGCAGCGGTGCTCCACCTTCCGGACGTGCGGGGCCGAATCGGGAAGGCTGGCCAGCTCGAGCCCGCGCCCGTCCACGCGCTCGATGATGTCGCTCACGGTGCAGGTGGCGTCCAGTTGGGCGAGGGTCAGCTCGGCCTCGAGCGTCCCGGCGTCGCCCAGAGCGACCGTCCGGGCCAATTGAGTAAGCCGGTCTGTGTCGTCACGTTCGTCCGGCTCGGGCAGGTCCTCGTCCTGATAGAACACGCTGCCTTCGTGGACCTTCGCCCACCTCCCGGCCGGGAATTCCACGACCTCCACGCCGCCGTCGCCGGCGACCATGACACTCAGCCGCTGGTCCGCCTCCACGGACGCGGTGACGCGCATCCTCACCGTGCCGGCCAGGGCGGCCTGGAAGTAGTCCGCCCCCAGGGCGTCGTCGGCCAGGTAGATTGCACATTCCTCGCGCGAGGTCCGCACGGCCCCGCCGTGCCGCAGCCAGGAGCTGCCGCTGTCGTGACTGACCTCGACCACAACGCCGAGCGTCTCACCGCCGCGGCCCCGGGACAGGCACGGCCCGAAGCGCCTGGGCCTCGACACCAGGAAGTCATCGCCGTTGATCGTCGCGAAGTCGAAGGCATCCAGCTCGTGGGGCTCGCCGGTGTACTGACCGGCTTCGTTGAGCGCCCACTTGCGATACACGTCCGCGACGGCCAGCCAGTCGGCCGCTTCGCCGCGGACGAAGTCGCGGTAGTCGTACGTCGCCAGGGTGGGATCCCAGCATGGCTGAAGCTCGAAGGTGGATTCGTATGTCTTGGGGGCGCCGAGGATGAGGATGGCGCGCCGGGCGGCTCTTCGGCCGATGCTGATGCGGCCTTTCCAGAGGTTCGTCTGCCGGCCGTCGAGGTCGGCCCCGCGTCGCTGGAGTCGTACGCTGCGCCGTCTGCCGGTGCGGCCTGGGTGGTAGAACGCCATCCCCCGCCGGCAGCGCCCGGCCTCCAGAATGCAAGGGCCGTGGATGGCGAGCCCGGCGACGGAGCAGACGCGGGCAAGCGCCTCGCAGACCGTCAGCCCGGTCAGCGACAGCCGGGGCGGATGGATCGCGGCGGCGAGGCTTGCAACCTCCATCGGCACCGACGCCTCGACGTCCGCCGGAACGTGCGCCGCCAGCAAATAGCCGAGAATGTCCGCGACAGACCAGGCCTGACCATCGTCCGCGGCCGCGAAAATCCGGCAGGCCCTGCCGCCAATGGAGTAGCTGCTCGTCGTGGCCAGCCCGTGCTGACCGTCGTTGAAGACGCACTTGGCCGCCGCCACGAACACGGGCTGGCCGTCGCTGACTTCCCATCGCCCGCACAGACGCGTGCCGAGGATCACCTTCAGGGCATCCTCGGTCTCCAGGCTGAGCTGCTCCCGGTCCGGCCCGACGCCGACCAGGTGCCGGGCGACGATGCCGTCGAAGACGATGTGCTGGCGCCCCGGCCCCAGGCATAACCAGACTCGGCTGCCCGGCTGCGGCAGCGCCGAGACGTTCTCCAGGCCTCGGGCGGGTCGGTGCCTGTCGCCCATCGTCAGGCCAAGCGTCGCGCGGCCGAAGTCCGGGGCGGGAAGCAAGCTGAACGACTCGACATGCAGGTCCCGCCGCCGCCTGCCGTCCACATAGACGGTGGGGGCCCTGGGCCGGACAACGCGGGACGCCGCTGAAGCGGGATGGATGGTCAGTGTGGTCACGCTGGATCCTCACAATAGCTCAGCCGGAGAAGGAGCGTCCGGGGCGGGGACGAGCAGGGCCTCACTTACCGGGCCGAGCTGCTCGCCATTGCGGGCGCGGCAGGCCAGAAGGGTCGGCACCTCCGGCCGGGAGATCGATACCTCAAAGTCCGTTTGCCCGTCCGCCGCCCCGTCAACGGTTGCGAGAGGGTTCTCCAGGTTTAGCTCGCCTGTGCCGTCGTCGCCGAGGAGGTCCAACCCGTCGGCCTCCGCGAAGCCGACGGGCGGAGCGTAGGAGAACCCGACGAGCAATGTGCCGTCCGACTGCGCCTCGGCCGTCAGCTCGGTTGGGCGCGCCAACGGCGCCGGCAACAGCCCGCCCTGTTCATCCAGTTCGGGGTAGGCCACCACGTGAGTGTTGCGCTCCTCCACTCCCTCGGCCGAGACCGCTCGGGCTGCAAAGACGTGGCGCAGCCCGGGGGTCAATGCCCCCTCCACTGAGAGCGTCTCGTCACCTGATCGGGCGCAGGCGACGGGCTCTTGCCAGTCAATGCCCTCGATTCCGCCGAGGCCCCGATAGACGTTGTAGCCCCCGAGCTGGAAGGCGACGGTCAGCAGCGGGCAGCCTGCGGCCACGGCCGTGAAGTCGAGCTTGCTCACGGCGACGATATAGGCCTCGGCCAGCGTCCCGCCGATCCGCAGCATCTCGAAGAAACTCTCCGCGTCGAAGGTGTCGGCCGTGTGCGAATTGCCCAGGGCGGCGGCGAAGGTGTTGAGGTGCAGGACCGCAAAGCAGGTCGTGCCGCCTCCCCGTAGGCTAAAAGCCGAGGCCGCTCCCGGGGCAGCGACGGCGACCCTGCTGCCGCCTGTGCCATAGCCTCCGCCCTCGTACCAAATGAACGCCGCGTCGTCGGCCAAAATGCCCTCCCCGCCCTCAATCCTGTCGGTCAGGATGCGGAGCTTCTGGCAGGCCAGCGAAGCCCGGTACGTCGCGGTCGAGTCTGCCCCCCAGAGCGTGTCGGCGTCGGGCAACTCCGCCAGGGCGGTGATCGTCGCCGCCCGGTCGATCAGGTCCTTGGAGTGCTGGAGCGTGTCGGCGTCGATCCGGCAGCAGAGGTGCTTGCCGCCCAGGGCCGTCTTGGTCAGACGCGCGACCGTCGACGGGGCGTAAAGCGGGTTGGCCGCCCCCGACGAGAAGGCAGTGCCGTAGTTCATCAGCCGGCTGGCGGCCGAGTGCACGACGGCAGCATTGGTGAAGTACCCCGGGACGCCGCAGCCTATGAGGAAGCACGAGCAGTTGGCCGCCACCGTCGGGTTCAGCGCCAGGTAGGCGTCGATGCCGTCCTCGACTTCGCTCTGGAAGGTGGCGTAGTCGGCCAGGATTTCATCGGCCGAGGCGTCGGGCAGGGGGATCAGGTTGGCCAGGGGCACGCCCAGCTCGCTGACGCAGTAATCGGCGAAGGCCACCGAATCGGCCGAGGCCGTGCGGTACAGGACCGCCGTCCGCTCGGGGCAGGGGTAGTCGCCCGCCGGGGCGGGCACATAAGGCTCGGGGTAGCTGGTGGCGACCTTGTATTCATCGAGGTAGATGTCCAGGCCGTTCTGGGCCGCGGAGTGGCAGCCGGCCCGCAAGTCCAGGCTACCCGCCCAGGAGTCGTAGTTGTCCTTGCCCGTGATCTCGCCGGCCAGGCGGCCGTCGAAGTACATCTTGTACCAGCCGTCGGCGGAGACGTCCGTGGTGGCCCGCTTGACGCCGAGGACGAAGTACAGCCACCGGCCCGAGGCGGCCGGCGGCGTCGCCGTGGCCCCGACCGACCAGCCACCGTCGTGGCGGTAGTTGAACCTGAGCCGGCCGTCGGCGAAGTGATACACCGCGAGCTTGACCGTCCCGGCGATATACAGGGAGCCGATGTACGTCCCGGCCGCGGGCAGGATGGCCACGTACAGCCAGAAGCCCACGTAAATCTCGCCGCCGGGTGCCACCGAGGCCACGCCGTCCTTCTGGACGTAGGCAATGTCGCCGGCGACGGTCTTGCATCGCAGACCGTACTGCCCGCGCTCGGGGAAGCCGTAGGAGATGTCGAGCCAGGAATCGCCGGCGTCCACACGGCTGTCCCACTCGCCGTAGTGGGCCGGGGCGTCCCAGGGGACTTCGTTATCTATGTAGTGAAGTAAGGACATTTCGGATTTAGGATTTCGGGTTTAGGATTTCTTCTTCCAGGTCCGGCAGCGCGGGGGCGAGGGCGGCCTCGGCGATGTCGGTCAGGCGGCGCTGGTCATCGGCCGGGTCTCCGTTCCAGAGGTGGACCCGGAGCCGGCCCAGCGCGGCAACTGCCGGCGGAAGCCCCGTCAGCAGATACCGGCGCGGACCGCGCCGCTCCGGCCCCGGCGCGCCGGGGATCTCGACCAGGCGGGCGTCCACGTCCGGCGCCTGACCGTCCACGACGTAGGCCGCGTCGATCACCTCGGGCCGGATCGCCAACGGCCGCTCCTCGGCGGGGGCGAAGGCTTCGGCAACCTGTGGGTCGATGCTCATGTCACGTTACATCCGTCACGTCACGTTGCACCACGTTGCACCACGTTGCATCACGGCCCGGTAATCGCGATGCTGGCCGTCCAGATGCGCCCGTCGATAGCGGCCATGACGTGGACCGTCTTGGCCCCGCCGGCGTCGATGTCCATGCTGATAAGGCCCGTGGCGTCGGAGATGACCTCGTGGTCGGCGTGGGCCTCGATCTGGCGCATCAGCTCGCCGGTGGCCACGGTGAAGCCGGTCTGGGCGTC
>CBFCZU010000212.1:0-7413 GCA_965602635.1 uncultured Planctomycetales bacterium
GAAGCGCAGCGTGTTGCGGATTTTCCGGTAGGCGTCCTCGGCCTGGGCGATGAGCGCCTCGGAGCACCGGACGTCGTCCTGGTAGTTCTGCGAGGCGACCCAGAGTCGCAGGACGTCGGCCCCGCGCTTGGAGAGCTGCTCGACCACGTCCACGGCGTTGCCGAGCGACTTCGACATCTTGTGCCCGTCCTCGGTGACGACGAACCCGTGCGTGAGGATTGCCCGGCAGGGCGGCACGCCGACCGCGCCCAGCGCCGGCAGCAGCGAGAGCTGGAACCAGCCGCGGTGCTGGTCGGAGCCCTCGAGGTAGAGATCGACGGGGATCTCGTCGACGAGCCCGCGCCCGACGGCGATGGCGTACCAGCTCGAGCCCGACTCGAACCAGACGTCGATGATGTCCTCCCCGGCGGTCAGGGCGGCCGGGGCGAAGGCGGCGGGGTCGTCCACGTCCGGGTCGCCCTTGGGGTCGTAACCGCCCAGCACCTCGGCGGGCGAGCGGGTGAACCACGAGTCCGACCCGTGCTCGGCGAAGTACTCGGCCACGGCGCGGACGGAGGCCGGGGTCATCAGTATCTCGCCGGCCTGGTTGTAGAAGGCGGGTATCGGCAGCCCCCAGCTCCGCTGCCGCGAGATGCACCAGTCGGGGCGGCTCTCGATCATCCCGGCCAGGCGGTTGCGCCCCCAGCCGGGGACGAAGTCCATCCCGCCTTCCTCGGCGGCCCTGCGGCAGGCGTCCATGGCCATCTCGCGCAGCGTCGTGCCGCGGGTCATCTGGCGGTCAACCGCGATGAACCACTGCTCCGTGGCGCGGAAGATGGTCGGCGTCTTGCTCCGCCAGTCGTGCGGGTAGGAGTGGGTGATCTCCGTCTCCACTAGCAGCGTGTCCTGCTCGCGGAGCATCTCGAGGACCAGCGGGTTGGCCTCCCAGACGCTCTTGCCGACCAGCGGCGCCGGAGCCGTCTCGTCGAATGTCCCGTCGCCCTGGACGGGGCAGTAGATCTCGAGGTCGCACTTCAGGGCGGTGCCGTAGTCCTCGAGCCCGTGCCCCGGGGCGGTGTGGACCAGCCCGGTGCCGTCCTCGAGCGTGACGTAATTGGCCGGGACGACCGGGCAGATCTTGCCCTCGACCAGCGGGTGTCGGTAGCGGACCACGGCGTCCACCAGGGCGGCCCCGCGGGCCGAGGCGAGGGCCTCGTACTTCTCGACCGAGGCGGCGGCGAAGGCGGCGGCCGCAAGCTCGGCGGCGACTACGGCGATAACCTCCCGCCCGCCGTGGGCAAACTTGACGGCCGAGTACTCGAATTCCGGATGCACCGCGACGGCCAGGTTCGCCGGCAGCGTCCACGGCGTCGTCGTCCAGATCATCAGATACGCCGGCGCCGGCTCGTCGCCCAGGCCGAAGATGCGCTTCAGGTCCGCCTGGTTGTCGGCGGCGAACAGGACGTAAACGCTCGAGTCCTCCCGGTCGTGGTACTCAAGCTCGGCCTCGGCCAGGGCGGTGCGATTCTCGATCGACCAGTGGATGGGCTTGAGCTGCCTGTACACCAGCCCCTGCTCGACCAGCCGGGCGAAAACCTCGAGCACGGCCGACTCGTACGCGCCCGTCATGGTGACGTAGGGCTCGTCGAACTGGCCCATAACGCCCAGCCGCTGGAACTGCTCGGACTGGACGGCGACGTACTTGGCGGCGTAGCTGGCGCAGCGGCTGCGGACGTCGGCGTGCGACATGCCGGCCAGTTCGGGCCCGACCTCGGCCTGCACCCGGTACTCGATGGGCAGCCCGTGGCAGTCCCATCCCGGGATGTACGGGGCGTCGAAGCCGGTCATGTTCTTCACCCGGACGACCATGTCCTTGAGCACCTTGTTCAGTGCGGTGCCCATGTGGATGTCGCCGTTGGCGTAGGGCGGGCCGTCGTGGAGGATGAACCTCGGCCCGTCGGCGCGGGCCTTGCGGATCTGCCCGTAGATGTCGGCCTCCTGCCAGCGGGCGCGGATGGCGGGCTCCTTCTTCAGCAGGGCGGCGCGCATCTCGAAGGGCGTCCGGGGAAGGTTCAGCGTCTCCTTGTAGGACTTGTCGGCCTTGTCGTTCATGGCTGCTCCCGTGCGAATCCGCTTAGTATCACAATTGCTCGTCAATATCCACATGGGCGGGCCCGTCCGGCTCGCCCGCTGCCTGCCGGCCGAGCAGGTCGATCTTCCGCCACGCGCCCGACTCGAACCGCCAGGTCAGCACCAGCGACAGCACGATCACGAACGCCCCGCCCGCGATCCACGGCCCGATGCTCTTGAGCTGCGGCAGGAAGACGATGGCGGCGATCCCGCCTCCGACGATTATGCTCCAGCTCAGCACCACCGACACGACCATCGGCCAGAGGGTATCGCCCGCGCCGCGCAGCGCGCCCCTGAAAACGATGGCGACGGCGTCGAAGGCCTGGAACGCGGCCGCGCATATCAGCACCATCGCCCCCACGCGGACGATCTCGGCGTGCATCACCGCCCGCTGCGCCTCGGACACGCCGTGTTGGCCACGCAGACTTATGAACAGCTCGATCATGGGTCGCCTGAACACGTAGAAGGCCACCCCGCACAGGCCCATGTACACCGCGCCGATCAGCAGGGCGGCGTGGGCGCGCCGCCGCGCCAGGTCGGGCCGGCCCGCGCCGATGTGCCGACCGACCAGCGCGGTACAGGCGATGCCGAGACCGATGGCGGTCATGAAGGAGAGGTTCATGTACGCCGTGGCCGCGGCCGAGGCCTCCTTGTGCACCCGCCCGAAATACCCGACCAAGATGGCGTTGAATACTGCCCAGGCGAGGATGTCGATGGAGAAGTGCACCCCGGCCGGCCAGCCCACGCGGAGGATGTCGCGGCAGAACTTCACCCGCAGCCGCCAGGCGGTCCGCGTGTGGTACCTGCGGTGCTCCCGGGCATACAGGAAGTACAGGAACAACTGCACGAAGCCGAAGCCCCAGCCGATGAGCGTGCCGATGGCCGCTCCCTTAAGCCCCAGGCGCGGGAAGGGGCCCGCGCCCGTGATCAGCACGTAATTCGCCACCACGTTCACGCCCACCGACGAGAGCGTCACGAACATCACGATCCACGGGCGGCCGATGCCGTAGAAGAACTGCCCCAGGGACCGGTTCATCAGCATCAGCGGCATGCCGAGTATGAGGTAGCTGAAGTACACCCTTTGCAGCGCCAGCTCCCCGGCGGAAGTGGGCTCGCCGCCCCTAGCCGCGATCACATCGCGGATGGTGCCGAACAGCGGGCCGCTGACCGCGGCAAGCGGCATCATCAGCGCACCCAGGAATATCGCCAGGTACAGCCCGTGCCAGGCGTACTGCCCGCAGCGCCGCAGCTGCCCGGCGCCGCGGTTCTGCGAGACGAAGGTGTTGACCACGATGATGATGCCCATGGCCAGGCTGGTGGGCACGAAGGCCGTGATCGCGGAGACGAACTGGGCGCTGAACGCCTCCGGACCGACGAGCTTGGAGACCATCAGCCTGTCCACGAACTGCATGACGGTGCTGCCGAGCATCCCGGCGGCGGCCGGAAACGCCAGGCTCAGCACCTCGCCCACGCCCCACATCGGCTTGTCGTCACGCAGTTCGGTCATTTCAGCACGAGCATCAAAAAAGCCCCGGAAGCTTGCTCTCGCTTCCGGGGCTGGGTTGGGTTCCTGGTAAGCGAGCGCGCATCAACGGCGAATGCGAATGATAATGATGCGGATTATGTTGATTCGCCGCCGCATTGCACGCTCCAAGTGGGGGGAATTCTACCGGCGCCCGCCGCGGCAGTCAAGGGCGAATCTCCCGCCACCACTGATACTTTCATTCGGCAGGCGTTTGACGGAAAATGAGCAAGATCGCCCGACCGGCGGCGAGAGGCAAGCCGTATCAGGGAGACGTCTCATGCGCGCGGCGCTGATAGGCCCGTCTTACAGCGGCAAGAGCACGCTGTTCGCCGCCGTCGCCGAGGCGGGCGGCTCGCACGTCCACCTCGAGCGGCCCGACGCCGAGCACCTGGCCGTGGTGAAGGTGCCCGACGAGCGGCTCGAATGGCTGGGGGAGCTTTACAAGCCGCAGAAGCTCACCCACGCCGAGATGGAGCTGCTCGACGTGCCCGGGCTCGACCTGACCGACCAGGCGTCGCGCCAGCGGGCGCGCGGGCACTGGCCGGCCGTCCGGCAGAGCGACATGATCGTCATCGTCCTGCGCGACTTCCACGACGACGCGGTCCCGCCGTACCGCGGGCGGGTCGAGCCGGCGGCCGACGTGGAAGAGCTTCGCTCGGAGCTGCTGTTCTCCGACCTCGAGCAGGTGGCGGCGCGGATCGAGAAGCTCAACGCCGCCCTCCGCAGGCGCGGCCCCGAGCACGACGAGAACGCCCGCGAGCTGCAACTGATGGAGCGGATGCAGGAGGCGCTGGAGGAGGAGAAGCCGCTCTCCGAGGCCATTGCCAACGAGGCCGAGGAGAAGATGGTCCGGGCGTTCGCCTTCCTGACGCTCAAGCCGGCGCTGGTGGTGCTCAACTGCGACGAGGACGCGGCCGGCGGCGGCGGGGAGGGCTTCGGCGGCTACCCGGCAATCCGGCTCTCGGCAAAGGTCGAGGAGGAAATCGCCGCCCTCGATCCGTCCGAGCGCGGCGAGTTCATGGAGGCGATGGGCATTTCCACGCCCGCCGGCGAGCGGCTGATACGCTCATGCTACGAGGCGATGAACCTGGTGAGCTTCTTCACCGTCGTGGGTAAGGAGGTCCGCGCCTGGTCGGTCCCCGCCGGCAGGAGCGCCCTGGAGGCCGCCGGCGAGGTGCACACCGACATGGCCAGGGGGTTCATCCGCGCCGAGGTCATAGCCTTCGACGACCTGCGCGCCGCCGGCGACGAGAAGCAGGCCCGCGCCGCCGGCAAGTACCGCCTCGAAGGTAAGCAATACGTCGTCCAGGACGGCGACGACATCGTCTTCCGTTTCAGCGTGTGAGGGACAGGATGTGCCTGCTGATCTGCGTCAGGGGCGATGACGGCTCGACGCTGCTGGCGGCCAACCGCGACGAGCGATACGACCGGCCCGCGCGCGAGCCGTTCCTCTGGCCGGGGCGGGCGGGGGTCTTCGCCGGGCGGGACGAGCTGGCCGGCGGGACCTGGCTGGCGGTCAGCGGGCGCGGCGTCGTGGCCGCGGTCACCAACCGGCCCACCGGCGGCGGCGAAGACCCGGCCAGGCCCACGCGGGGCGAGCTGCCGCTGCTCGCCTGCCGATCGGCCTCGGCCGCCGACGCCAAGGCCGCCCTGACGGCGCACCTCGCCGCGACGCGCTACAACGGGTTCAACCTCTTCGTCGCCGACGCCGACGAGGCGTTCGTCATCCAGTCCCCGGGCGGGGAGTGCGACGCCCAGGCCGTCGCCCCGGGGGTCCACGTGGTGGGCAACGCGGCCTGGGACGACCCGGCCGGCGCCCGGGTGGCGCGGGCACGCGCCATGCTGGCCGAGAGGGCGGTCCGAATGCCCCCAGAGGGCGCCCTCGACGAGGCCTTCGAACGCCTCATGCACATCTGCCGCGACCACCTGCCCCTGCCCGGGGGCGGCGGGCTTTGCCTGCACGGAGACGCCGCCGGCACGGTCAGCTCGACCATCCTCGCCCTCGGCCCCGACCGGCGGCTGATGCGTTACGCGCACGCTCCCGGCCCGCCGTGCCGCGCGGCCTACCGCAACCTCGCCCCGGCCGCACGCGATGATGTTGTCCAGCCGCGCGGGCAGTGATAGAATCCGCGCAATGAGCGAAGCGCCCGAGGTCAAATCCAGGCGGCGGCCCCGACCAAGGCGACGTTGGTGGCAAGTTGCGCTGCGCGCAGCCGCGCTGATCTCGGTCGCGTTGCTCGGGCTCTACGCCACCCTGCCCTGGTGGATGCCAAAGGGGGCCCTCACCCGTTGGCTGGAAACTGACCTCGGCAAGACACTCGGCGTCGCCGTCCGCATGGACACGCTGGAGGCCTCCTGGGCCGAGGGGATAGTCGTCCGCAACGTCCGCGTCGCCAACGCCGAGGGCTTCGGCGGGGGTGACATGGCCGTCGTGGACACCTTCAAGTCCGACCTGTCGCCGATCCACCTCCTCTGGCGGGGCAGGTTCAAGTGGATAGAACTTTCGGGCCTCCGCCTGCGGATGGTCGTGCACGAGGACGGGCGGAGGAACGTCGAGGCCCTGCGCCCGCTGATTGAGATGCCCCCGCCGGAGCGGATATCGGTCCGCGGGGTCACGGCGACGATCCAACTGCCCAACCGCGACCGGCCGCTGCGGTTGGACGTCGCCGACGGGCAGTACGACGCCGGGCGGGGCGGGCTGGACAGGATTACCCTCTCCGCCTTCCTGGTGCAGGAAGGCAGCAGGGCGCCGGTGACGCTGATGGCCTCCCTCGACAGGGGCTCGGGCCCGATCCCCATGCAGAGCAGCCTGCGCTTCACCGGCGTGGACACCTCGCAGTTGGACCTGCCGGCGGTGCTGGGCCTGCCACTCAAGCGGCTGTCGGGGCTGGGCGAGGGGCAGTTGGACTGCCGACTGGACCGCGCCGGCACGGCTGACTTCTCCCTGACGATGTGCGTTTGCGATCTCGACGTCCAGCCGCACAAGGGCCCCAAGCTGCCGGTGATCGAGATGGCCGAGATCGCCGTCGGCGGCAAGGCAGACCTTGTCAGCAACAGCCTTCAGGCCGACTCCTTCCGGCTTCGCCTGCCGGGGCTCGACCTGACGGGCAAGGCCGTCGCCCAGGCGCCCGCCATGGGCGGCTACTGGGGCGACCTCCGCTCGCTGTCGCTTCAGGGCACGGTAACGCCCGGCACGCTGGCGGCCCTGGTGACGGGCAAGCGGGTCCTCCCCGGCGGGATCGAAATCGACGGCGACGTGAGGGTGCGCCTGAAGTTCGACGAGCATTTCTCGCAGATGCCCTCGGGCGACCGGGCGCGGGCGTGGTCCTCGGAGGGGATGCTCGACGCCACGGCCGCAACCGTGCGGGTCGGACCGCGCGTCGCCAAGCCCGCGGGGCGAACGCTGGTCGCCATCTTCGGTGGCACGGTGGACGAGGGCACCTGGCAGCTCAACGCCGACCGCGCGGACCTGCTCATCGGGCAGAACACCTTCCGCAGCCGGGGCTCCCTCGGCAGCGTCCGCCGCAGTATCAGCCGCTGGGCCGAGGCCAAGGACCCGCCCACACCGGCTACGCTCATGAAGGAGTTGGCCGAGCTGGACTGGACCGGCTCGTGGGAAATCGTCGAGCTGGAGTCGCTCGGCGACCTGCTCGGGGGGATGCTGCCGAAGGACGTCCGGCTCGACGGGCGAATCCGCGGCGAGTGGTCGTTCAAGCCGACCGGCAGGATGGAGCTGCGCGACGTCCGGCTCGAACCCGGGACGGAACTGAGGGTGGGGC
>CBFCZU010000213.1:0-7407 GCA_965602635.1 uncultured Planctomycetales bacterium
CGTCCAGGTCCAGTAGAGGAATCGTTGTCGGGCGGTCAGGTCGGCAGCCAACTCGGCGAGCGCCTTGTCGCGCAACGCCTTCATCTGTTGCACCACATCCGGCGTAAAGACGACGCGAAACAGCCTTCTGGGCACGGGCCATCCGCCGGGTTGCTTGATGCGGCTTTTCGTCCACTCTCCCTTCTCCCAAACGTTGCACTCCAGCTTCATGAGTTCCCTCGCGGTGTTCCCGGCCTTGCCGTAGAGCCGCTCGCACATCTCGTCCAGCACCGCGTCCACGTCCAGATCGGGGTTCCACAGCACCCTCATCCACACGTACATTGTCGGGGCCGTGTTGGTCCACTCGCCCAGGCACATTCCATTGAGGAAGGCCCCGGCACTGATGCCTTTGATGGCCTGGTAGTAATCGCGCACCAGGTGGGGGTACTGGTAGGGACCATAAGTCCAGGCGACGCAGTAGTCCCAGATGGTGACGGGGACGCATGCCTGCGCCCGGAAACCGCGAAGACGCTGGATCGCTTCCTCGAAGTTCTCGCGTTGAGCGTTCAAGGGCATCGGATAGGTGGTCATGGCGGACATGACCACCAGGTTGTCGGGGTATCGCACCTCCCTTCGACACTGATCGTAGTTCCAGTAGGGCAGGTAGATCACTTTCTTGTCGGGCCATCGTTGCTTCACGGCCTCGCACATGCGCTTGACAAATGTCGCCATGATCAGTGACGTGCCGCCGATCCGCGTGCCGCCGCCCTTGGCAAACGTCTCCTGACAAGCGCGACAGCTGCACACCACCGGCGAATCAAGAGGGGAAACGGTCACGCACGTAGAAGTGACCCAGGTAGCGGCGCCACCCTTGTCCCAGACCCTTTCGCAACCGCCCAGGAGGAACTCCAGTGTCTTCGGCGAGCTGTAACAGATCGCTTTGGAATTCCGGGTACCATTTTTATTGAGCGAGAACATTTCCTTGTTTTCTTCCCGAAACTCGCTCTCGAACTCGCTGCCTCGGGGCGAGTGGACTTTGATTTTGTAGGGCCAGCTGCACCCGCCGCGCACCAGCGGCAGGTAAGTCGCCATGTTGATCGCCTTGACCCCATCGGGGATGGCGCCCGGCGGGAAGGGAAGCGGCTCCTTGTCAGAAGAGCGTGCCTTCGTCGGAAGCTTCCAGCCGTCCGGCGGGTGATACTCCCGCAGGCGGAAGACAGGTTGATCGCCATAGTGCGCCGGAGGGACAACCAGCGACGTGCCGGGGGTGATGGTCCGCCCGCCGACCTCGGTCGGCCAGTACCAGCGCACGCCGACGAACCGCTCCAGGAAGTCCGCCACGGCCCAGGCCGTGCCCTCATTGCTCCACCGCGCCCACCGGTCGCTCCCGGACGGCAATGCCTTCGTGCTGCCCACGAGGTATACGCGGCTCGGCGCGGTCTTGACGATAAACCCCTCGACCGGAATCTGCGCCGCATCTATCCCTGCCTTGCGTGTCTCCTCGCAGTCGCCGATCACGATGGCGGGCCGGTCCGCGGCCGGCGCCTGGCCAACCCGCTCGAGTGTGGCGCCGGTGCTGAGGCGGACCGCCTCCACCAGCTCCTGGACCAGCCGCGGGAGCGCTGAGGGAAATGCACCGTGCTTCTTCGGATCGAGCTTCTCGCCCCCTCTCGGGTCAGCCACGTAGACCACTGCCCGCGCGCGTCCATCGCGCGCGATCTCCACGGGCGGGTGCGCGGGTGTCTTCAGCCAGGTCACGGGCGTCAGATCGCGCGGCTTGAGTTCGGCCCCGGGCAGCGCCGGGGCCGCCATCGCGGCCACCAGTGCAGTAAGGGCTATGAGGTGTTTCATGGGCTATCTCCGTTATCGAGCACCGTGCCGCGTCACGGCGCCGTGCGTGCAAAGCGAAACCCGGAAGTGCAATACTGCTGCCGGGGATGGAAGAGAAGAGAGGGATGCTCGCCCGTCGCCCGTGAGCGATCCGACGTGCGGAGCCTCAGGTTCTCGTAGACCTGGTCCATCTTGCTGATGATGCCGCCTGCGTAGCGAGCGCCGCCGCGGTGGCCGATGCCGACGATGCTGAGGCCGTGCCAGCCCGCGTGCGGTTTGTCACGCAGTTCCTCCGCCCTCGCGGGCTGGGCCAATGTTCCGTCGCCGTGCGTGCCCGCGAAACGGCGACCAAAGCGGTTGCCCACGGTTACCGTGCGCTCGCCCGGGTCGGCGCTGAGCCCCATGATGCCCCAGTAGGAGGCGCGCGCGGTGACGCGATCGCCGTCCGGCGCGGGGGCGTTGGCCGCGGGGGTCCGGTCCGTCCCCCAGGCGTATTCGTTCGGCACGGGCTTGAGCGGGCCGCGGCAGGCCTTCTCGTACTCCAGCTCCGTCATCAGCCGCAACCCGGCCCAGTTCGCGTACTGCAAGCCCTCGGTCCACGTAAGGTAGTTGCACACCAGGTGGGGCGCGTCGGTCCCGTACGCCGCCGGCGCGGCGGGGCCCTTGCCGGGAACCACAATCTTGATCCCCTGCGGGTCATCCGGCGCGAATACAAGCGTGCCGACCGGGGAGTCGGGCCCCTTGCCCTTCGCAGTCACGCGGCCCTGCTGCTCGAAGCTGAGCGAGTCGAGAAACGCCGCATACTCCCCGCGCGTGACCTCGTGCCTCATGCAGTAAGACGCCGCGTAGCCCTTCGGGAAGCGTGCCGGAAGCGTTCGCGTCACGAAGCTGGTGAAGTCGTCCGTCCGAAGCATCCCGAGCCCCTCACGATTGCCCAGGTTCTTCTTGCTCTGGCCGCCCAGCGTGAGCGCATTCTCGCTTTCGACCCGGAAGGGCTCGGCCGTATCGCCGGCCGAGAACTGGCCTGTAACGAGATGAATGTAACCATGATGCTGCCGTTTCAGATCGGTGTCGCCAACCGGGAACTGGCCTGGCGTGTTCCTTGTCGTGCCGTCGCCGGCCCAGAAGGCACACTGCGGCACGTAGACCATCTGGATGGCGAGGACCTTGACGTCTACGGCGCCGGGATTCTCTACGCCGTCCACCTCGTGCAGCCAGCGCAGCGTCACGCCCCTGAAGTCCCTGGCGGCGCTGCCGGCTGCCGCGCGGTAGACGAACGCGCCGACGCCGCGCTTGCCGTCGTCGCTCGGACCTATGTCCAGCGCCGCCCCGGCGGGAACCGAATGGTCGGCGGCGTTGGTCGAGAGGGTCGCGTGCGAATAGCCCTCGGCGCCGAGCTTGCGGAACTTGACGAACACCCAGGCCGCGTCCCAGCTCTCGAGCTTGAGCGTGCCGGTTCCTCCGTGTTGGTCGGCGGTCACGTCCCAGGCCGCGCGCCAAGAGTGGTCCCATGCCAGGTCGAACGTGACGGAGCTCTGTCCGGCGGCGGGGCTGTGCGAGCGGCGCACATTGGTGATCCGGATGGGATCGGCCTTTCCCGTGCCCCGGAAGCGCGCCTCCGCATTGTCGTCCGCCAGGACGCCCGAGGCGCTCGCCAGCAGCGCCAGGGCACCCAGCAGGCGGCCGATGCCTGCGAAGGCCCGGCCGCGCTCTGTCGTTGGTTTGCTCGCTTGTGTCTTCATCATGCGTCTGCCTCTTCGCAGGTTCGAACCATCAATCTCACATCCCCAATCGACGATCACGGCCTTGCCTCCTTCGGCGCCGTGCGCACACCGCGCCATTTGTGGTGTGGATGCCGATGAGGGTCCACGAACGCTGCGTGGAGGCGGTCCGACGTGCGCGTACGCGGCAGGTCCAGGCCGATTAGGGTCACGCCACGGGGGTACGGTTTCGCGTCCCGGGGATAGCTGGGGGTATACCAACTGCAACGCAGGCCGGCGCCGACCGCGTCGTCCTGCGGCCAATCCGCGGGCAGGGCCGGTGTGCCGCGGCCGTGCGTGCCCTTGAAGCTTCGCCCTTTGGCATTGCCGACCGTTACCGTGCGCTCGCCCTGGGATGCCCCCTTGAACGCGTGCCAGTCCCACGTGTCGAAGCCGCCGACCTTCCAATACGACGAGCCGACCTCATCCGGCGCCGGCTTGCGCGGCCCACGAAGGACCTTCTCGAGCTCCAGTTCCGTCATCGGCCGCAGCCCCGCCCAGGCCGCGAAGGCGGCCCCGTCAGCCCAGGACAGCCCGTGGGCCCCCGGCCCCGCGTTCCGGCCTCCCCCCTCCCGCGCCGAATAGGTGGTGTTCGGAGGCTCTCCGGAACGGAGGATCCCGCCACCATATCTCCGAGGCACCGGGCATCGCACCTTCGCCTCCTCCGCAGTCAGCGTGTTCAGGAAGCCGGCGTACTGCACGTACGTGATCGGATACTTCATGCAGCAGAGGGCCGCGTAGCCGTTGGGAAAGGACGCAGGGATCTCTCCCCCGTCGGCCGGCATGTCGCCCTTCCTCATCCTCACCCACAGCCGGCCTTCCCGGCGGCCGGTCGGGATCGCGCCGGCGCCGGTTACCTGGTACGGCAGGAGGGCCTGACTCCCGTCGGTGTACTTGTAGAACCCGTTCAGCTCTGCCCCGCCCGATCCCAGGTAGAACGGGCCCTCGGCCACATACACCATCTGGATCGCGAAGGGACGTACGGTCACCCCCTTCAGGTCCTTCGGAATGCCTCTAGCGGCTCTCAGATCCCAGATGGCCGTCACGCCGCGCGCCGACAACGGACCCTTGCCATCCGTCGCCCGCCGCACGAACATGCCGACGAACCCGTCGTCGCCGTCCGGGACGATGAGCTCCAACGGCGTGGAGCCCTTCTCATGCCCATAGCCCATCGGGTTGAGCACCCTGTCCGCTACAAGGCGGACATGCTGCCACGCCGCCTTGTCGTCAGCCCGCACCTTGAAGAACACCCAGGCCGCATCGTGGTTTGCCTTGTCGCGCCAGGAGTTCTGCCAAGAGATGTCGAACCTCACGGTTGCGGTCCGCGCGTCACGCGGGGCGATGGCCACGTTCTCGATCCGCACATTGTACAGGGCTTGCCAACGGTCTTCCCCGCGCGCCGCGCCCGCGCTCAGCAGTAGCGCACAGGCAATCGCGGCCTCCCGCGCGCGCGAATGGGTGCCCACTACCTTACGTAGGCAACTCATGATTGGTCCCTTTCTGAATCATCTCGGATCGGAACCGTCACCGGAGCCCTGGAACTTCTTGTAGAACTTCCCCCGCCAGGGTCTGATCTTCACCGTTCTCGCATCGCTCGGCTTGTCCGCAAACCCCACCCACCACGGGTCGAGCGACGGCGGCAGCGGGGGACGGAACAGCGCCGCCTCGCCGACGGCCCATCGCGGGCCCGGGCGAGGGAACTCCCACTTCGTTCCCGGCGGCAACGCCCCAAGGCTCTTGTAGACGTCCTTGTACTCGGCTTCGGGGAAGCCGTTCTCCTCGATGACCCCCCGCACGTACTCCTCGCTGACGGAGAAGCTCACCCGGGCGATCTCCTTCTCCTCCCCGATCTCGGCATCGTCGACGAGGCCGGGAAGCGATGGCGGCATGACGTCGCAGAAGTACGTGTCCTTCTTCACGAACGGCTCCTTGTTGCGGGTCCAGAGCACCCCCGGCGGCGAATGCTTGGACTTACCGGCTTCAATCCCCGGCCCGACGCACAGGTTGTTCTTCTCTACCGTCAGCCCCTCATGCCACGGCAGGCCGCTACAGAAACTCCAGTCGCGGGCGTAGATGATGTTGTTCGCCACCGTGTTGTCGTCCTTGAAGTACTTCCCGTGCCTGCCGCTCGTACCCCACGAGACGCCGCTCTTCGCGTTGATGAGCGTGTTGTTCCTTATGGTGATGCCGCTCAGCGGGTTGAACCCCCCGCGCCAGAATGCGCTCGCCGAGGGCGTGCTGAACTTGAAGATCACGCTCCAGGGTATGCCGTATTCGGGGGAGGCATACACGATGTTGTGCTCGATGGTCACGCCACCTTTCTGCACCGGCGAGAGGCCCAGCAGGCATTGCCCCTCCAGGATCACGTTGTGATGCGCGCGCACCCCCGCATACTCGATCGCGTCGAATTCGATGTTGTCGTCCGCGCAGCGGTGGAGTAAGTTGTAGGCGTATTCGTGGTCAAAGGCAGGATCCTTGACGCGCGTGCACGCGACGCCGATCCCGTCATACGTGTCGTGAATGTAGCAGTGCCGGATCTTCCAGGCGGTCACGTTCCCTCCGGGCAAGATCGCGTTCCCACCGAGGCAACTGTCGTACATCGCGCGCCACGCCGGTTGTTCGTGGTGCATCGAGTAATGGAGCCAGTCGTAGGTCGGGTAGTTGCTGAACTGGCAGTGCTCGATGGTGACATCGGACGGCCCGAACTCCACCGCCCCGCCCGGGCGATTCACCCGGACATTCTGCCCCACGACTGCCTGCCAGGAACCGAGGAAACAGCAGTCCCGAATCACGATGTGCTTGCAGACCGTATGCGGGTGAAGGCGAACCCCCAGGCGGATGGCGTGCCTTGGCGCCACTTCAAAGCGCAGCCCTTCCAGCACAATGTGCTCCTGGCCCTTGATGTCCACCAGAATCGCCGTGTCCGGCCTGCTGATGGCGACCTTCGCCTTGTTGGGGTCGGCGCCGTTCAGAAGGCGGATGTACATCTCGCCGTCCTGATAGAACCAGCCCTCCTGCGGGGTCGTGTCCCTGCCCTTGCCCCAGCGACACGTCCTCATCTCCTCGAGGCTAGAGTAGTTGCAGAGGCTTCGTCCGTCAGCGATCACCCACGCCTGACGGGTCCCGCGTCCACTCCATCTCTTTGCGGCGGCCCACTTCGTCTTGTAGATGGCTCCCTCGACCGGTTCGAGCTTGGCAGGTTCCATCCTGGCCGTGATGGACGCGGGGACCGGTTTGTGGATGGCGCCCTCGACCCGTTCGAACTTCGAGGTGCTCTTCATCGCTCCGGTGATGATGACCTTCCCCGGCGTCGCGGCCCTGATTGTGATCGGCTTCCCCGGCTCCCCGCTCTTCTTCAGCTCGAAGCGCTGGTAGTAGGTCCCATCGGCGAGCAGCAGCGTGTCTGCCGGCTGGAGCCTGTCCGCGGCCTCCTGCAAGCTCTGTCCGGGCTGCACGCTGACGGTTTCCGCCAGGAGCGGAACGGCGGCGAGGAATAAGCTGACGGTCGTGAGGAACACAAGTGATTTCATCACTGGCTTCTTTCTACTTGGAGTTGCGATCGTTCTGGATTTCGCTCCTGCAGTTCTCTCGGCGCCCCGCCTGCCTCATGGCGCCACTTCCACCAGTGCCACGTCGTCGAACCAGGCGGTGCCGGTGCCCTCGGCGCACAGCTTGATCGACATGCCGCCGCGCATCGGGCCGAACTCGATCTGGAGCCGGGTCCAGTCATGATCACCGGCGAGCTTCGGCTCGGTCACGCTTGTGAAGCGTTCCTGAGGGGGGCCCCGCCAGCCAGTCACTTGCAGGTAGGCGCCGCCGTCCTTCAGACCCTTGGTCT
>CBFCZU010000214.1:0-7395 GCA_965602635.1 uncultured Planctomycetales bacterium
GGGGTCGCGAATGCCCAGCCGCATCGCCCACATCGCGGTGTCGCGGCCATGCACGCCAAAGCGGAAGTTGAACCGGCGGACGGTGAAGTCCGGCCGCACCGTCTTGTCCACCTTGGGCAGAGGGATCGTGGCCATGGACGGCACGACCTCCCCGAGCTCGCCAGGCAGATACCAGCGTACCCCCAGGCTGCGGAGGAACCCGCACACGGCATTGAACGACCCGCGCTCGTCGAAGCCCCAGACTTGGACCGTGTCGCTCTTGTCCACCCGCTCGGACTTGGGCTTGCCGAAGTCCCATGCTCGGCCCGTGTAGTGTTTCCGGAGCTGCGACATGGGATTGCCCCACGTGGCGCCCGTGATCTTGTCCCACTCCTTGTGTACTCTCCCGCCCACCCAATCGCTGTGGCTCCGCGGCCACGGCTCGATGGGCGCGAAGTCGGTGTCGTCGCCGATCAGCGCCAGCCAGTTGTCGCCGGACACCATGCGGTAGGCGCCGTATCTCAGGCCGTCGGTGGAGATCCTCAGATTGTCCGTGTGGGAGCTCTTGCCGACGTAGACTCCCACAGGGACGTTCTTGCTCCGTGCTGTCCTGACCGGCAGCGTCGCGCCCGAGATCTTCTCAATGTACGTCTGAAGCTCCCGAGCGGCCAGCCGGACCGTGCGCGGCGGACTCTCCGCGACGATGATCTCCGCTTTGGCCTGGCCGTCCTGGACGAGGTACGTGGCCCCGAAGGCCGAGGCGCAGGACAGGGCAACGGCAGTGAGCACATGAAGTGTATGTGGCATGCCAACACATCCGTTCTGTGGGATACGCCTGAGTGACGCCGGCTATTGTACACAATCTGCGACGGGCGCAAGCGGACCGCGTCTTCCGGGGCCTGGATCCGTCACGGTCCCAAGTTGAAGTGCATCAGAATCGCCCCCTGGATCTTCCCCACAAGCTCCTCGGGCAACTCAAGGGTGATCTGTCGTGCCCTGCCGCGGCGTCCTCTCGATATGACTCGGCAATGGATCAACGAATACATGTCCAGCTCTGTGACCAAGTCGCCAAGAGCTCTGCCGATCGATGGGCCAAGGTCGGCCTTCGGCAACCTCAGCCCCTCCCCGAGCTGAGCTTGCTTGAAGGCGGGCTGGGGGTGGATAAGATGAGACGATGCAGGGTGTGTGGAAGAGCGAACGACGAGCTTCTCGGCGTCTACTGTGCCCGGTGCGACGAGATTGCCGGGGATGTGTGGGCGGGGTTGGCTGCTGAGCTTGGGGTGAGGTGAGGGGTGAGGCGTAAGTCCCTCCCTCGGCAGCGGCCCGGGCGCCTCGGGCGCGGCGCCGGTAAGCGAGGTCGCGGGGTCCCCCAGGCTACCTCTCGGTCTCCTCAACCAGCTCGATCGCGCAGATCGCGGGTTGCTCTTCTGGTGCAGTCGACGTGCTCGTCGGCGCGAGCCCAACAACTACCTGATCGGTAGCCCGTATGCCGGTAAGTTCCTTCACAGTGGCCGCATTGGGTCCGCCTGCCTCCTTCAGGACGTCGAAGTCCTGCAAGACCTGCTTTCCTTGAAGCAGGACGTTGAACACTCGCCGACCGGCTCTTGCGTGTCCAGTCTCCGCGAAATGAAGACGAACCGTGAACGACCGTTCCGGCGGAGGGTAGGCTGGGGGGGTGACGACGGGCCGGAACGCGACGCAGCTCCTGAACTTCGCGCCGTAGTACGGATCGGTCAGGAAGATCGTCTCCAGCCCCGACTGCGTGAGATTCTGCGACATGCAGTTGAGCTGGAGCCTGTTGAGCCCGATCCCCGATTGGGTCAGAGCCTCAATCGGCAGGGTGACTTCGGCCATCCATCCGCCAGCCACGTCCTGCACCGCGTGCTGCCACGCCCCTTTCCAGTTGGGGTCGATCTTCCTGCTCACGCCGACCGTGCCGAATCGGGCGATCGCGCTCCCGTTCCGCTTGATGGCCAGCCGGATGCCGACTTTCCTGCTCCGATCCGCAACGAAGATGTCCAGTTCGTCGCTACTACCCAGGGCAGCCTGGCCCGCGTCGGCGCGCGCGGTCGCGATCGGCTTGCGGTGGTAGCCGAAGTAGACGTTCTCGCCGTCGCGGAACATGCGGAGATCGACGCTGGCGCCGAGCATGGAGGAAGGCGAGTCCTTGAAGGGAACCACTTGAGCGTCCTTCCAGCAGGGGTCGTCGAGCTTGCCGTCGATCGCGGGGGCAGCATTGCGGATGGGCAGGACGAGGCCGGGCTGGAGGGCAAGGTCAATGGCAATCCGGCCCTGGCCGCGCAGCCCGGAGCTGTAGACCCACGGCGAGTCCGTTCCCCGGACCGATGCGGTCGCCCGGCGCCGATAGTAGCACGCGGCGTTGTCCATCGAGACCGTGACGGGCGCCGGACAGGCGCCGTTCACCATGGGTCTCGGGAAGCCGAGCCACGCCTTCCTTCGAACGTCCCTCCTGTCGCCGGGCGCGCCGAAATTGAGGGCGATGCGCTCTATCGGGCCGGTGTTCGCCCTGCGCGGGAACACGTACCAGGTGTCGGCTGGCCCCGGCGCGGAGACGAGTGCCAGGTTCGCCTTGAAGTTGTAGGAACAGCAGCATCCGCTGTAGCCCTGGGGATGGATCAACAGGCCGTTCGCCGCGAGGAGGGTTCGTGCACAACCGGACCGCACCCCTCCGAAGTTCGTGGTCCCTTCGGTCTCCATGTCGAAGAAGCCGTCGGCCCCCGAGCGGAAGAACAGCACATGCTCGCAGCCCGCGACGGGGCCGCAGCCGTACGCGCGGTGGTAACGCCACGGCACCCGCTGGCCGGTCAACACGTCCTCGGCCATGCGCTGCTCGCCGGTGCGAAGGTCGTAGGCGTGAGCTGACGTGATGAGCCGGTCGCCGTAGATGACCGGGAGCTTCCCTGGGCGGGTGCTCTTCTGCCAGAGCTTCTTGCCGGTGGCCGCGTCGTAGGCCGCATTGGCTCCGTACAGAACCACGCCGTCGGCATAGACCAGGTGTCCCCAGCTCGGCTGCCCCATGAAGAGGTGCGTGATGTTCGACTTCAGGCGGGTCAGCACGCTCCGGTCACCGAGGAGCGGCACGTCGTTCTGCCGCCAGAGCTCGGAGCCGTCCGCCAGGCTCAACGCGACCAATGTCAGCTTCGCCTCGATCCTGCTCTTGCGACGCCTCGTCCTGACCAGATCGGCCTTGGAGGCGCCATCGATCAGGAACAGCCGGCCGTCGCCGAACGCGATCTCGATGTTCGCCACGATCCGCTCGGCCCTCGGGCGATAGACCCACCGAAGCGATCCGTCCCTCTTGTCGAGCGCAAAGACGGCCTTGCTCTCCGAGCGCCAGAGCAGGTGCGATTCCGCCGCCTGCCCCGCTACGACCGGAACGTTGTAGCTCCCCAGCAGGAGGTCGTCCGTCACGGACAGATAACCCCAGACCAGGTCCCTGAGATTGGGCACGTTGGGATTGGCGCCGGTGGCAACCGGCATCAGCTCTTTCGCTTCCCTGGCCATGCTCGCCGAAGCCAGCGCCCAGCCGCGGCTGCCCGACGTCACCATCACAGCGAGTACGTGATCGCCGGCCGTGACGTCCACGTCGAAGAACTGGTCCCTCGGCGAACAGGGCTGCCTGGTGAAGTAGCCGCGACGCCTCGCCGAGCTATCGTTCCTCAGGGCGTCGAAGACCAGCTTGCCGTCGAGAAACCACTGCATCCCCCAGTCGGCTCCGGCCCCGATCAGCAGCTTGCCCGCCTTCGGACAGTCGATCCTCGCGAACGCGTAGCAGATCCGACCTACATCGTGGTAGCTGTATCGCTTGCCTCTTCGAGGATGGGCGGCCGGCTTCCTGCCGGGCGCCAGTGGCTTCAAGCCGTATCCGCCGAAGAGCGCTGTGAGATCGAGGACGTCCTCGACGGCCTCGAGCTCAGACGCGACGTATCCCCTTCCCTTCACGGTCACCCGTTCGGGGACCGTCTTGAGCGCCTTGCTCGAGAGCGGCGGCCCGCCCCTTGGGAACGGTCCGATCACCCGCCATGCCTTTGGCCATTCGATATCCACATAGTCCGGCACGGGAGGCGGTGCCGTCCCTTTGGTCACGGACTCCGGGATCGTGTAGGTAGAAAGCGTCTTGCCTGTGGCCCGATCCAGGCGATGACACTTGTCTGCCTGGACGACATAGACGCTGTCGTCGTCGGCCACGAGGCTGCTGGAGTAGTACTGTGAGTACTTCCGGCCCACCTCCTTGATGTGTCGGCTCCAGAGCTCGCGGCCGTTGTACGCGTCGAAGGCGATGACGTCGTGCACCCCTTGCATGAAGACGCGCCCGTTGGCTGAGATCGGGGGCGAGCCCATCAGGTGGCGATCGACCAGCCGACCCGGCCCCGGCCCACCGAACCAGAGCAACTCCAATGGGAACCGCACGCGGCTCTCTTTGCCAATCCCGCTGCGTCCGCCGTCTGCCCAGGGGTAGCGCCACTCACCCGCGCCTGGCAGCCTCCCCCGAACGACCAAGCTCCCCCCGCCGGCAACTTCCTTCTGCGGAATGCCCGCCGCCTCTGCAAATGCCTTCTTCGCGGGATCATCGAAGCCGAGGAAGCGAAGGGCTCCGCCGCATGGTCGCAGAGCACGATAGCATTCCTCTGCCGAGACGCCTTCCACTTCCCCGGATACAACCACGAGATCCGCGAAGTAGGGCGGCAGATGCAGGTGCGCAAGGTCTTCGACGGCGTGCACAACGACGCGATGGCCCAGGAGGCCGGCGTCCAGGAGCCGCTCCCGTTCCGCGGTCGCCTGGGGAGTGCCGCGGAGCACGTTCACGAGGTGGAGCTGGGTCTGCTTGGCGAGCGCCTCGGCCAGACGGCTGTCCGGCTCCCCGACGACCAGTGCGTAACCCTCTGACTTCCCAGACTGCTGGACGACATCCTTGGCCCTGCGTTGCTGCTCAGCGGAGATGGCCGGGGCCCGGGTTTCCTCCTTCAGTTCCCGAGGCGCAGTGTCCCCGGCCGCGCCGGCCCCGAAGCACAGCAGCCTTCCCGTGTGGGTCGCGGCCACGAGACGTCCGTCCGCAACCGCCATCCCTCGCACTTGGTGGCCCGTCAAGCCCACACGCCACACCGGCTTGCCGTCTGCGGCATTGAACGCTCGGATGCAATCACGATTGCCCGTCAGCACGGTCCCGCCAGCCATGGCTACGCAGTAGACGCGGGACGGATGAGGCGTCGTCCACTTGGCATCCTCCGGCCCGATCCTTCTCTTCTTGCGGAGGATGCTCAGGTCGATCGCGTCGATGCTGCCGTTGCCAACGGCGTAGACGACACCGCCGGCGACCAGAACCCGGTACTTGCCGGGGATGTGGCACTGCTGGTCCCCGGTCGCGAACGGATAGCAGATCATGCCATCCTGAGGAGACGGCTCGGCCTCGCCAACGCGCGCTTCCGACGGGTTCTGGAATCGGTTGTTCGTATGAAAGTAGAGGTCGCCGGCCGCAGTACACCACACCCCTCCGCCATAGGACGCTCCGTGGTAGTGCGTCTTCTCCGGCTTGTAGTAGAGCAGGCGACCTGTGCGGCGATCGAAGGCGGCCGGCACACTCCGTCCCGTGGGAACAAGCAGCACGTCCTTGGAGGCAGCCAAGTATCCCTGCGGCGCGACTCCGCTGAACCCATTCGCGACAGCGTGCGGGAGGTCAACGTAGATGCTGCCGCTGCTGTCGTTGCACCACAGCTCCTTCCCTGTGTCGGCGTCCAGCGCGTACACGTAGACCCCTTCGGTCGGCCACATCCCCGCCGTAACGTACACCACCTTGTCGACGACCAGCGCCCCGCTCCGACAGGGATAGCGCGCGATCATGCGACCGTTCCCCAGAACACGATCCCGATCTGGAGCAGCGCGGAACCGCCAGGCCAGCTTTCCCGTCTTGGCGTCCAGGCAGTAGAGACACCCGTCATCGGAAGCGACATACGCCTTGCCGCGAGCGATGGCCGGCGCAAAGCGAACCGGCCCACCCGTGATGAATAGCCACACGAGTTCGCCCGTCTCCGCATTCAGAGCGCGCACGGTGTCATCCGCTGAGGACCCGAAGTACACGAGGCCGCCGGCCACCACCGCCTGGAACGCATAGTCGAAGTCCACACGGTGGAGTTCCTTGCCCGGTTCCGGCCAGGCAGGCTTAGGAGACTGACTCGGTTCATAGACCCACATCTGCGAGAGTGGGAACCCGAGCCTCTCGGCAGTGACCCCGGATCTCCCCGGATCGTGTTTGTACGCCGGCCAGTCGCTGGAGAGAGAGCGCCTGCCGAGAAGCGCCAGCGTCAGCAGGGCGGTCAGCGCTGTACGCGGGGGGTTCTTTCCCATGGCTGGTTTGTGCCCCAAGGAGCAGGTCAGCGTCTGAGAATCCGCCAATTCGATCAGGGGACCGCAAGGCGTTCTCATTGTATAGGCCGCTCAGCCGAGGATGTCAACAGCCGCCTCGACACCGCACGAACGGTTGGCTAGACTACGGGACGTTGCTGCTGCTCGCTGGTTCGAGCCGCGGTGCATAGTGTCGCCCGCGTCCTCTCAAGGAGCGGACCCATGAGGTCGCACACAACAGCGCTCTTGCCTTCGCAACTCGCTCTCGTGCTCCTTTCCTTGTCAATGACGTTCCCCTACGCATCGATGGGCGGTGGTTCGAAGCCCGACCCAGCGGTCGCGGGCCAGGCCCAGCGGATCCTGGAGGTCTCGGGCGTCAATGGCGGCATCGTCGTGCACCTCGGCTGCGGGGACGGCACGCGGACCGCGGACATGCTGGCGGGGGAGGGCTATCTGGTCCACGGCTTGGGCACGAGCGCCGAGAACGTGGCCAAAGCCAAGGCGCATCTGCGGGCCAAGGGCCTGTACGGCCGGGTGTCGGTGGCGCGGTTCGACGGCAAGACGCTGCCCTATGCGGACAACACGGTGAACCTGATCGTGGCGGACTCGCTGGGCGACGTGTCGGCGGCGGAGGCCATGCGCGCGCTCGCGCCGCTGGGCGCGATGGTGGTCGGTGGCAAGAAGACCGTCAAGCCCTGGCCGGACAACATCGACGACTGGCCGCAGTACCTCAACAAGGCCGACAACAACGCGGTGGCGATGGATTCCGTGGCGGGGCCGCCCCGCTGGACGCAGTGGACGGACGGCCCCACCTGGTGCCGGTCGCACATGGGCATTCCCACGGTTGCCAGCCTGGTCACCTCGCGCGGGCGGCTGTTCACGATTGAGGACGCCGCTCCGCCGGACAACCCGTTCCTGCCGGCCGCGTTTCGGATCGTCGCACGCGACGCCTTCAACGGCAAGCGCCTCTGGGAGCGGGAGATCACGCGATGGGAAGCCGTCACGATGTACATCAAATGTCAGCCCCTCCAACAGCAGCGACGGATGGCGGTCGCG
>CBFCZU010000215.1:0-7368 GCA_965602635.1 uncultured Planctomycetales bacterium
CTTCCTCAACGGCAAGAAGAAGTTCGGCGAGCCGTGGAACACCGACGAGCCCAAGAGCAAGGACGAGTACGACGCCCTGCGCTACTACGGCAACCTGCTGATCAAGGGCACGGGTTCGCGAGCCAGGCGCAAGAGCAACATCCGATACCGGATCGACGTCGGCACGTACCGCACGGCCGGCAAGCAGCTCGACGGCATCGTGGACCTGCGCTGCGTCAACTACGAGGTCACGCCGCCTGCCTTCTGGGGCGGCTGGACCAACGGCCTGAAGGCGTGCAAGGCCGTCGGCGAGGAGTGGTGGTACTACGCCCAGGACCACAGCCGCCAGCGCCAGACGCGGATCGACTGGGCGCTGACCAACACGATCCTCTGGGGCTGGGCCGGCTGGGACCTGAAGACCCACGGCTTCTGCCAGTGGCAGTGCATGGGGTGGGTTCCGGCGGACCCATTCGGCCTGCCGGGCGGCGGCTGGAGCTACGCCCACCTGTTCTACCCGGGCAAGCGCTTCGGCCACGACGGGCCCATCGCCTCGATGCGGATCAAGGGCATCCGCCGCGGGCTCCAGGACTACGAGCACCTGGCCGTGCTGACTAAGCTCAACAAGGGCAAGTCCGCCCAGGCAGACGCGATAATGAAACGCTACTACAACCTCACCAACGCCAAGCGCGGCACCATCCGAGTCGAGGCCGAGGACACCTACAAGATGCGATACGAGACGTTCGCCGCCATCCTCGCCGCCCGCGCCAAGCAGCCGCGGTGAGCTAACATTACCGGGCAGGCCTGCCTGGCCTACGCCGGCCGCGCGTCCGCGGCCTCGGACCAGGTGAGACCTCCCGGCGGGGAGAATGAAATGATACGGCACCTGACAGTTGGCGCAGTCGCGGTCGCGCTTCTCGGCATGGCCTGCCCGCTGCTGGCGGGGCAGAAGCTCTACCACCTCGGGAAGGTCCCAAGATTCCGCGTCGGCGACAAGGCGGTGGAGAAGCAAACCGACTTTCATGAAGTCTCCTCCATCGCCTCGGGGGGGAAGATCCTTCAGGAAGTCAGGGGGCGCAAGGAATTTCACTGCATCCACGAAGTCCTGGAAGTGGACAAGGCGGGGAAGGTTCAGGCCTTCCGGGTGACCATCGTCTCCGCCAAGGCCCACATCGTGGCCAAGAGCACCGGATCGGCCAAGAAGGACGTGGCCATCGAGAAGATCCACTTCGTCGCGCGCCGCAAGGGACTGTACTTCCATGCCGACACGACGACGGTGGTCAGTGAGAAGGCAGCGAAGCTCAAGGCCTCGCAGATATGGCTGCTGAAGGAGTTCTGTCGCGAAGGCATATCCTTCGCCGCGTATTCTGAAGGCGATGCGCTGCTCCTGTCGGCTAGGCCCGTCCCGGTCGGACATTCCTGGAAGCCGTCGCGCAAGCTGCTGGACGCATGGGCCAAGGCCAATCCCGCCGCCAAGGCTATGGGCGGCAAGGCGCTCTCGTTCGAGCTGAAGTTCGTCTCCGTCAAGGACGACATCGCCGTGGTCAAGGGCGATGCCCTCCTGGAGGCTTACCTGCCGGGAGCGAAGCTGCCGCTGAAGTTCCCGACCGTCTTCACAGCCGACATCGATACCGGATCGGGCCGATGGACCGGGGCATCCTCCTCGGGTTCGTTGTCGCGCGAGGGCCAGGGCGGCACGTTCAGGCTGCGCGGTCGGGTCGAGCAGACGAGCACCTTCACGGCGGGCAAGGGCAAGGCGTCGGCGCTGCCGGCGCAGCTTCACGACCTCGGCTGGAAGCCGCCCGGCAAGGACGCCAACAGCCACAAGGACCCGGCCAAGGGCTTCAGCGTGAACGTCCCGGCCGGCTACGCCCCGATGCAGCTCCAGCCCGGCGATCCCGCCCTGGCGGCGTTCGCAGGCAAACGAGGCGCGAGCATCAGGGTCGACGACGCCAGCTCGCCCCTGCCCTTGGACGTCGAGGAGTTCGTTGGAGACTTCCGGGTGAAAATCCGCCAGGCGATGCGCGACTACAAACTCCTCGAGCGCAAGAGCCTCATCCTGCCCGGCAACGTGCCGGCTGTCCTGCTGGTCGGGCAGGCCTACGACGGAAAGGTCGCCACCTTGACGGTGGTGGCTTTTGACGGCCCCCGGGTGCTGAGCGCTTCGGGTTCGGCCCGAACGGCCAACAAGCGGGATCTGGCCGAGGTCCGCAAGGCGCTGATGACGCTGCGCGTCTTCGCACCGGACATGGCCAAGGCCCCGTGAGGACGCTTCCCCGGGGCGGGGAGTGTTGGCAAGCGCCGACTTCAGGGGCGGTTATGGAGATTCCTCGCCCTGGGTCCGCTTGGGCCCGTGCCGAGCGCCCGGCCGGCCGGGGATTTTGTGCGAAGGATTTCCCGCCGCAGATGACATGAGAGTATGAGGCCGGAGAGGGGCTCCGGCCCGCCATCCCGTCGCAACGGATTTCGGGAGGCCGTCACTTGGAACCGATCTTCGACGCCCGCTGGCACCGCAGGGCCCTCGCCGGGGAGGCCGAGCCGGTCTCGGCCCTGGCGGAGGCGGCTATGGGTCCGCTCTACCGCTTCTGCCTCTACCGCGTGGGTCGCGACCGGCACCTCTGCGAGGACGTGGTCCAGGAGACGCTCGTCCGGGCCATTCGCGAGCTTGACCGCTACGACCCGGGCCGGTCCGCCGGCGACATCTTCGGCTGGCTGACGGGGCTGGCGCGGAACGAGATTCGCCGCGCCCTGGCCGGCCGTACCTCAGCCGCCAGCCTGGAGGCCCTGTGGAGCCGAATGGACAAGGAACTGCTGAACTTGTACGCCGCCCTCGAGCGCGAGCCCTTCGCCCGGGAGCTGCTCGAGCGGGCCGAGACACGCGAGATGGTCAACGCCGCCATGTCGCAGCTCCCGCCCCGCTACGGGCAGGCGCTCGAGGCCAAGTACGTCCTCGGGCGCAGCGTCCGCGAGATCGCCGCCGCCTGGCGGGTCTCGGACAAGGCGATCGAGTCGGTACTCAGCCGGGCGCGGAAGGCCTTCCGCACCGCCTTCCTCGCCCTGTCGCGCAACCTCAGCGTTGAGGCGGTCGAGGTCGCCGCCCGCCCCCCTGGCGGCGCGGGCCCCGCCTGATGCGGCCGCAAGAGCAGGAGATGATGCCATGACCACCGATAGAACCCACCGCGAGAGCGACGTGCCGGACGTAGGGGACGAGAACGTCGAGCGCCTGCTGAGCGTGGCCTACGACCCGGAGGTGCCCGATGAGGCCTTCGTCCGGGGCGTGCGGCAGCGGATGCTCTTAGCCGCCGAGCGCAGGGGCAAGCGCAGGCATGCGACCAAACCCGCCTTGGCGGTTCTAAGGGGACTGCGCCTCTGGCCTGCGGGGGCGAGGATGCTTGCCTGCGCGGCGGCGGCAGTGGTGCTCATAGGTCTGGGCGTGCTGCTGTCCGAGGCGATCAAGGGGCCCAGGCCCGCGGCGCCGGTCCTTTCCGGCGCCTGGCCGACGCGCCCGACCGCCCCGGTCGCCGCCGCCGTGGTCGCCCGGCAGCTCCTGGGCGACGGTGGGCTGACCGCCCGCCCGCGGCCCGCGGCCCCGGCCCCCAAGCCCGTCGCCGTCGGCAGCCGCATCGAGACGAAGGCCAACCAGCGCCGCCGGGTCGCACTGCCCGACGGATCGGTCGCGTACCTCAACCGCGGCAGCGAGCTTCGCGTCATCTCCGCCCGCGGGGTGAGCCTCGCCCGCGGCGAGGTGTTCGTCGAGGTCGCCCGCCCGCGGCCGGGGGGCCGGGAGCGGTTCGTCCTCGCCACGCCCGACCGGCGGATAACCGCCCTGGGGACGAAGTTCGCCGTCCGCACCGATGCCGGCCGGACCGACGTCCTCGTCACGCAGGGCAAGGTCCGCGTCAGCGGCTATGACGGGCTGGTCCACGCCGGCAGGCAGCTTTCCTGCGGCCGGTGGGCCGGGGGCGAAAAGCTCACCGCCGCCCCGCGCGCCTCCCACGCCCTGGCCTGGACGAAGGACCTCATGGCCGCCGGGTCGCCGCTGGTGCCCGGCAGCGACTACGCCGGCGGGGCGCTGGTCTGCCTCGACCCCGACGGGCAGGAGGCACGCCTGAGCCTGCGGAAGTACCACGTGGACGTACACGTCGAGGACGGCTTCGCCCGCACCACCATCGACCAGACATACTTCAACCACATGAACCGGCGGCTGGAGGGGACCTTCTACTTCCCCCTGCCGCCGGACGCGTCCATCTCCCGCCTGGCGATGTACGTCAACGGGAAGCTGATGGAAGGCGGCATGGCCGAGCGCGGCCACGCCAGGTACGTCTTCGAGGACATCATGCACACCCGGCGCGACCCGGCCCTGCTGGAGTGGGTGGACGGGACGACCTTCAAGATGCGCGTCTTCCCCCTCGAGGGCAGGCAGGAGAAGCGGATCGTCCTGAGCTACGTGCAGAAGCTTCCGACCCTCTACGGCCGGACCGAGTACCGCTTCGCCGGCGGGCACAGCATGGAGCTGGTGGGCCAGTGGTCGTTCCGCGCCCGCGTCGCCGGCGGGGCGGAGCTGAAGTGGGAGTCGCCCACGCACAAGCTCCAGGCCGCCAAGAAGGGCGGCGACCTGCTGCTCGACGTCAAGGCAAAGCAGGTCATGCCCGATGAGGACGTGGTGCTGCACGTCCACGAGACGGACCCGGGCGTTCACGCGACGGACTTCGCCCGCTTCGCCACGGCCGCCCACGAGAAGCACCGCTACCTGATGCTCCGCTACCGCCCGGAGCTGGGCGAGCCGATGGGCGCCGCCGCTGAGCAGGCCGGCCCGCAGGAGTGGGCCTTCCTGTTCGAGACCTCCGGCGACCGCGACCCGCTGCTGGCGCGGGCGCAGATCGACATCCTCAAGGCCATGCTGGAGCGGCTCGAGCCGGCCGACCGGTTCACCGTCCTGGCCGCCGGAACGCACGTGCGGTCCCTGGGCGAGTCGCCCCAGCCGGTGACGGCCGAGAACATTGCCGCCGCCGTCGAGTTCCTCGAAAAGGCCCACCTGGTGGGGGCGCTGGACCTGGAGGGCGCCCTGGCCGCCGCCGGCGACGCCCTGACGGACTTCGAGGGCGCCAATCTGGTGCACCTGGGCACCGGCATAGCCGTCCTGGGCAAGCGGGAGACGAACGAGCTGGTCAAGCTCATCCCCGCCGGCGTCCGCTACGTCGGCGTCGGCGTGGGCAAGCGCTGGTCGCGCGGCTTCATGGCCGAGGCGGCGGCACAGACCGGCGGCTACTTCACCCAGATCAATCCCGACGAGAACGTGCCCTTCCGGGCGTTCGAGCTGGTCTCGACGCTCCGCACGCCGCGGCTGATGAAGGTGACGGTCACAGACCCGGCCGGGAAGTGGCGCTTCCTGACCTTTGGCGATTCGCTGGCCGAGGGCGAGGAGCTCTGCGCCGTCGCCCGCCTGGGCGAGGCCGAGCCGCTGCCGGCCATGGTCACCATCGCCGCCACGCTGGACGGGAAGGCCTGGTCGCGCGAGATCCCCGTCGAAGCGGCGGCCGAGGGGGCCGACTACCTGCCACGCTTCTGGGCCAAGCTGGAGATCGACCGCCTGCTGGCGGGAGACGTGAAGACCAACCGCGACAAGATCATCGCACTGAGCAAGGCGATGTACGTCATGAGCCCGTTCACCTCGCTGCTGGTGCTGGAGAATGAGGCCATGTACAAGCAGTACAAGGTTGACCGGGGCCGGAAGGACCACTGGGCCCTGTACCCTGCCCCCGGGCAGATCAAGGTCGTGCACGAGCCCGACCCGCGCTGGACCGGCCGGCGGCCGGCGAAGGACCCCAAGGACAAGGGCAAGAAGCCCTCGGCCGATGAGGTGCTCAAGACGATCCTGGTGCGTATCCCGCCGCCACTGTTCGCCTCGCAGGGCATTCGGCAGCAGTACGGCGGCCACGCGCTGACGGCCTGGCATCTCTACAGCGGCGCATACGCCGTGCCGTATGACTACTCGTATTCGGGTTCGGGCCGCATCAACATCAATACTGCCCCGCGCCTCGTTATCTATAGTGGCTCCTTGCCCTTCCGGGTAAAGACGCTGGGCGTGAGCGGCGGCGGCTCCGGCGGTGGTCTGCTGGGCCTCGGCGGCACGCTGCTCGATGTCAGCGGCACCCTCGCGATGGATCGCCGCTTTGTCACGCTGAGTCTCATCCCTGACCAGGGCGGCGGCGACGAGAAGCGGGCACGCAGCATCCCCCTCATGAACGCCGAGGCGACCCGCGTGGCGCGGGACATCGAGCTGATGTTCGGACGCAGGCGCACGCGCGGATCGCCCATGTCCTTGCGCGGTGGCAGGGGATGGGGCGGCGAAGTCAGGGCTCTCGCCCGGCCATCCAGGCTGCGCGCTCCGCGCCAAGTCTCTAACATAGACCTAGACCTGGTAGTCGGCGTGCCGAATCTCGCGGGGCCGATGATTAATCTCAAGAAGGCCTGGTCCGGCAGAAGGGGCATCCCCTTCAGTGTGCGCAACGGAGTGTTGTACGCGGACGGACACGTCAGCTGGGAGGGAGACGGGGACGCGTACTCAGACTGGAACGGGCGCTGGCTCGTGGACGTGGACGGGGACCCTATGTCCTGGGGTATGCCCACGACCAGGCCCGCCCGGATGAAAAGGCTGCTCGTGTCGTTGGATGAGGAGAGGGGGGAGGAACTCGGGTGGCTGATCCGGCGTCTGGAGGCCGGGGCCGCCCCGAACGTTCTGTACCGGCGTCCGAGCTTCACGGGCGATCACCGCATCTTCTGCGACCTGCTGTCGTACGCGCCGGGGATGAACACCTCGGCCGCGGACGTCGCCGCGGTCCTGGAGGCCGAGGCCCGCGCCGACAAGCGCGCCGCCGCGGGCAAGATAGACCCGGCCGCCAAGGCCCTGATCGACAAGGCCCGCAAGGCCGGCTGGCAGAGCGTTGTCATTCCCGACGCCAAGGGCAAGGCCGTCCTGACCGTCACCTTCGACGGTGCGGGGCGGTTCGCCTACCGGCGGCGGACCTGGACCGGCCTGGACGAACGGGTCATCTGCGACGGGGCGACGCTGTGGCACCTGTACGACGAGATCGGCATGGGCGCCCGGCGGAAGGTCAGCCGCTTCCACCGCGCCACCCTTGCCCGCCTGGTGCCGTGGTTCCTGCCCCCGGCCGCCGACCTCGCCCGCGGGGTGAACGTCCTGCACGTCGGCCCGCGGACGGTGGCCGTCTCGCCCGTCGGGGCCGAGGACGCCAAGGACGACAGCGGCAAGCCCGTCAGGTACGTCCGGCTGCACCTGATCTTCGCCGCCGACGGGCGCCTGGCCGAGCGACGCGTGGTCGAGATGCCCTCGGGCAAGACCCTCGCCCGGCAGACCTACGCCGCCGACGG
>CBFCZU010000216.1:0-7327 GCA_965602635.1 uncultured Planctomycetales bacterium
GCTACAGCGCCAATCCCTTCCGGATCGAGAGCGAGCGTGCGCTCACGCTGGGCGGCGAAACCGCCCAGATGCTCAACAACCGCGATACTGCCGGAATGGACGTCAACCTCACCGACGACTTCAACAGCGACCTGCCGCGGACGCTTCCCGGGCAGTTCCCGAAGGGCTACAGGGCGTTCTATTGCATGAGGCACGAGATTACGCAGCAGCAGTACGTGGGTTTTCTCAACACGCTCTCCTACGCCGGGCAGCGCCAGCGCACGGAGAGGCAGGGGAACGATAAGAAGGATATGAAGGGCCACGAGGCCCCGGGCGGCACCTTGGTCATGCTACCCACCGGGGCCGGAGGCCACATGTCTGGCAGCCGGTATCGCAATGGGATCAAGATCGCCGTTTCGGGCATTGCCGAGGTTTGCGAGCAGGTGGTGATCCAACGGGGGTCCTTTGTTGCCTCCGGCGATATCGTCAAGCCCGGCAAGCCGGCGGTGTACGAAACCGACGCCCCTCACGTGGCCTGCAACTTCCTCAGGCACGACGACGGCGCGGCGTTCGCGGCCTGGGCCGGCTTGCGGCCGATGACCGAGTTGGAGTTCGAGAAGGCCTGCCGCGGACCGCTGCGGCCCGCGCCGAACGAGTACGCCTGGGGAACGGACCGGATAGTCGGCATGACCCCAGGCGCGGGCCGGTACAAGCTACAGAATGCCGGCAAACCGGACGAGACCGTTGTCTGGGAGGGAGAGAACGGTCCGGACGCGACGCACGGCAACGTGTCGGTGATGCGGACGAACGAGCCGCTGCGCGTGGGCGTCTTCGCCACGCCCACGAGCGACCGCGTAAGCTCGGGCGCATCGTACTGGGGGATTCTGGACTTGACGGGGAACCTGGTCGAGGGTGCGGTATGGGTGGGCCACCGGAGGGGACGGATCTTCGCGGGCAACCATGGCGACGGCGGCGAATCGCCATGGCCGGACATCCTCTTGGGGCACCGTGGCGGCGGTTGCCCGTACAGCTCTCATGCCGGCGGCTGGGGCGGCTTTGACGGTTTTCGCGCGTCAAACCGTCGCGTCGCGGGGCAATCCGCGCTCTACGGGGGTTCGCGGCATTTCGCCGAAGGCTTTCGTTGCGTGCGCACGGCGCCGGGTAATCCGTGAACAGTGATCCGTCGGATCGGTGGGCAAGCGGACAGAGGAGAGTGCGATGACCCGGGAGATGGAGAACGGCAAGCGGAAAGCATGGGCCCTGAGCTGCGCCCTGTTGCTTGTCGCGGGCGCGGCTCGCGCCGATGACCTGCGAATCGAGAACGCGACGGTGGCTCCGCGCGACGCGAAGACCGCGATCGTGAAGTTCGACATATCCTGGGAAAACTCGTGGCGCCACGGGAGCTTCCACGACGCCGCCTGGGTGTTTTTCAAGGTCCAGGACGGTGACAAGTTGCCCTGGCAGCATCTCCGGCTGGCCGCGAACAAGGTGTTGAACCCGACGGGCTTCAGCCAGCAGAACGGCGGCACGCCGCTGGAGTTCGTCGTGCCGGGCGGTGACGACGGGTTCGTCGGCATGTTCGTGCGGCGCGCGAGCGAAGGCAAGGGCGCGGTGATGGCGCGCAAGGTCACGGCCGTCTGGGATTTCACAGCCAACGCGGACGTCAAGAAAGACGCGAAGGTACAGATGCAGGCCTTCGGGATCGAGATGGTCTACGTGGCGGAGGGGCCGTTCTACCTGGGCTCGGGCGGGAAGGAGCTGAACCGGTTCCACATGTACGTCGACGACACCCAGGAAATCTCGGAGACCCCGGCGTACCTGGTCAAGGGCGCCGGCGCGATCCCGACCGGCCGGCAGAAGGGCAAACTGTGGGCGGCAGGCATCGCGCCGCAGGACAACAGCCAAGTCCCGGCCTCCTTCCCCAATGGCTACGCGGCGTTCTACTGCATGAAGTTCCCGCATATTACCAAGGCCCAGTACGCCGGCTTTTTGAACACGCTGACCGACACTGGGGCGAAGGAGCGTTACTATCCCGGCATTCATGGCACCGCAATCAAACGTTCCGGGGAGTCCCCGAACTACCGCTTTACGGCGTCGGCCCCGGACGGGCGGTGCCGTTGGCTGTCCTGGGCGGACGGCGCGGCGTATGCGGCTTGGGCGGGCTTGCGCCCGATGACGGAGCTGGAGTACGAGAAGGCCATTCGCGGGCCGCAGGATCCGGACCCTCGCTACGATGCGACCCCGTCGTACTGGGGCCTCGGCGATGTGACCCAGGGGGAGATGGAGCGTCCGATATCGGCGGGGAGCGCCGCCGGGCGCGGGTTCGCGGGCACGCACGGCAGAGGCACAGCGGCCTTGCCCGCCGATTGGCCGACGGACCTCTTTGGTGCCGCCGTGTTCCGCGGCAAGGCGCCGGCTCGACGGTATTACTCCGTCTACCACATGCTCACTTCGGGCCGCATCAAGGCGATCACCGTCCGATTGCTTCGCGGACCGAACATCGGCTGGCGCGCCGCGCGTACGGCGCCGGCGGGCGACGCGGCCGCGGTACCCGTCACTGGCCGGCTTGGGGCCCGGATGGTGCGGCGCATTGGGCGGCTGCCCCGTCCCGCGCGCGCCGACGCTGTCCTGAAC
This sequence comes from uncultured Planctomycetales bacterium, assembly GCA_965602635.1. Taxonomy (GTDB): domain Bacteria; phylum Planctomycetota; class Phycisphaerae; order SM23-33; family SM23-33; genus CBFCZU01. The sequence continues at coordinate 2,614 of CBFCZU010000216.1, forward strand.
GAGTGGGGCAAGCCCCCGCTGACCCTCAACGGACCCGCCGACCTCTTCCCCGTCCATAACCGTTTCGAACCGTTCGACTATTACGGCCGCCTCCTCAAGCCCTGGCAGGGACCTGTGGACTTGAGCGCCAAAGTCTACCTGGGCTGGGACGGCGAGGCCCTTTGCTTGGCGGCCGAGGTGACCGACGACCGGCACTCCAACACGAGAAGTGCCAAAGATCTCATCAACGGGGATGCCCTGCAGATCGGGCTGGCTGCACCGAAAGGTGTCACCTGGAACCTCGGGCTTGCACTGACGAAGGACGGCATCCGCTTCCATCAGTGGGAGGGCAAGGGTGACACGTTGCTGAAGACCGTCGGCTGCGCCGTGGTGCGGGACGACAAGACCCGGATCACCCGCTACGAGCTGTGCCTGCCATTGGCTGCTATCGGCCTGAAGCCCGGTGAGGAGTTCGGCCTCAACACTGTCCTCTACGACGACGAGGGCAGCGGCCTCCGCCACTGGCTGCAGTTGGCGCCGGGCATGGCTCCGGGCCTGCCTCGCGGCGGCGCGCCCGTATCGGTCCCAATGATCAGCGGCAAGACCGCCCGGTACCCGCGCTTCGTCCTGGCAAAGTAGATGAGAGGAGTGAGAGATGAGTCGGCTTGGCAACGGGTATTCATTCACTTGCCCCCGGGCGGCGGCGGTCGCCTGCGCTGTGCTGCTGGGCGCGAGCGCGGCGTGGGCGGGCTGGTACGACGCGGCAATGACCCTGAGGCTCAGGAACGCAACCGTCACGCCGCGCGATGCGAAAACCGCGACGATCAGTTTCGACGTCACCTGGGAGCGATCCTGGCGTCACGAAGTCAACCACGACGCGGCCTGGGTCTTCTTCAAGGTCAAGCCGGCGGGCGCGACCAAGTGGCAACACGTCCGGCTGGCCGCGGACCGGGTGCTGAACCCTGCGGGCTACGGTCAGGCCGCCGGCACGCCCCTGGACTTCATCGTGCCGGACGGCCCGGACGGTTTCGTCGGGATGTTCCTGCGCCGGGCGGAGTTCGGCCAGGGCACAGTCAAGGCGACCAAGGTTACGGCCGTGTGGGATCTGACCGCGGCCACGGGCGTCACGAAGGACGTCAAGGCCGAGGTGCGCGCGTGCGGCGTCGAGATGGTCTACGTGCCCGAAGGGCCGTTCGTCCTGGGCTGGGAAGGCAAGCAGCCGAACGCTTTCCACATGTTCATCGACCGCGTCCGCACTGACACCCCGTACCGGGTCACCGGCCCCGGCGCGATTCCCACGGGACGCGCGAAGGGCAAGCTCTGGGCGCTGGGCGCCGAGCCGGCCGACGGCGGCGAGATCCCCGCCGAGTTCCCGAACGGGTACACGGCCATGTACTACATGAAGTCCCACATCAAGCGTGGGCCGTACGCCGATTTCCTGAACACGCTCCCGCCCGAGCAGGCGGCCGGGTTCTACCGTCAGCGCAAGACGCCCGTGGAACGCAAGGGCACGCCTCCCAACCACGTCTACTGGTCGACTGAACAGGATTGGGGTCACCATCAGGAGGGGCTGAACTGGGCGCAAGCCGCGGCCTATGCGGCCTGGGCCGGGTTGCGGCCGATGACCGAACTCGAGTACGAGAAGGCCATGCGCGGCCCCATGGAGCCGGGCTGGGCCCAGGGAACCCCGCAGTCCCACAAGATCGGCTATCCATCCTATTGGGGCATGTACGACTCGTCGGAGTGGATGACTTGGGCCGAGCACCCGGTGACCGTCGCCAATGCCAAGGGCCGGAGTTTCAAGGGCACCCACGGCCGCGGCACGCCGGAACTGCCGGCGGACTGGCCGCAGGCCGACGGCGTCGGAAGCGGCACGCGCGGAGGCTGGGATTACATCCACCCCTCGAACCGCAAGGGCGCCGCGGACCCCGCCGCTCCCGAGCGGCGCGGCTGGTACGTGTGGCGCGGCGTGCGCACGGCGCCCAAGGAAGCGGCCCAGGCGCCCGTTGCCGGCCGGGGCCGATCGTCCGGTGCCGAGGCCCCCGCAGCCGGCGAAGGAGGGAAAGCCGCGACGTCGGCCGCCACTCCAACGATCGAGAACGTCAAGATCGCCGCGCGCGACGACAAGACCGCGCTGGTGACATTCGATATTGCCTGGGAGAACTCCTGGCGGCACGGGAGTTTCCATGATGCGGTCTGGGTGTTCTTCAGGGCGCGGATCAACAAGAAGCCCGATTGGCGGCCGGTGCGTCTGGTCGCGGACAGGGCCGTGAACCCCGCGGGCTTCGGACAGAAGGACGGAACGCCGCTGGAGTTCGTCGTGCCGGACGATCGTGTCGGCCTGTTCGTGCGGCGGGCCGAGGACGGCAATGGCGATGTGAAGTCACGCGGCGTGGCGGTCGTTTGGGACGTGACGGCGACCACGGGGTCCGCCACGACGGGAACACGGCACACGGAACTGCGCGCCTTCGGCATCGAGATGGCCTACGTGGCCGAGGGCCCGTTCTACCTGGGCTCGGGAGACACGGCGTTGAACCGCTTCCATGCGTACGCGGCCGACGGCACGAGCACCCCCGCGTACCGGGTGACGAGTGCCGGCGCGATCCGGACCGGCCGCCAGAAAGGCAAGCTCTGGGCCACGGGCATCGCGCCCGAGGACGGCGGCGAGATTCCGGCGAGCTTTCCCAACGGCTATGGGGCCTTCTACTGCATGAAGTACCCGCACTTCAAGCAGTCGCTCTACGCCGGCTTCCTGAACACGATCGGCGCCGAGCGGGCGGAGACGCACTGGTACTGCGACTTCCAGGGCGTGGCCATCGCCCGTTCGGGCCAGGCGCCGCACTGCACCTATACGGCGACCGCGCCGGACAGGCGGTGTCCCTGGTTGTCCTGGGCGGACGGCGCTGCCGTGGCGGCCTGGGCGGGCCTGCGCCCGATGACCGAGCTGGAGTTTGAGAAGTCCATTCGAGGACTCCAGAATCCAGTCCCGAAGTGGGACGCGAGCCCGTCCTTCTGGGGCCTTCTCGGCATCAACACGGGGGCGATCTACGAACGGCCCATTGCCGCCGGCAGCGCCGACGGCCGCAAGTTTGCCGGTTCGCACGGCCGCGGCACGCCCGATCTTCCCCCGGACTGGCCCGCCGATACCGACTGTATCGCCTATCGCGGTGACTACGCCTTCAGCATGGGATACCAGAGGATCGGCAACTTGTGCACCTCGGGACGGATCAAGTCCATCACCTGTCACTCCAACCGGCGCAACCATCCGTTCGCGGGTTGGCGCGCCGTCCGCACGGCGCCGGCGGGCACCGCGGCGCCTGTGCTCAGGAGGTTCCCGGCCGGGACGGTTCTCTCCGTGCCACATCTGAGCAAGGTCGGCCTGAATCGTGTGCCCGACGGCTGGGGCAAGCCGCTGGCTACACTGGACGATCCGGCCGACGTCTATCCCGTTCAGAACCGCTTTGCGCCGAACGAGCACACCAGGAACATCTGGCGCGGGCCCGACGACACGAGCGCCAAGGTCTATCTGGGCTGGGACGGCGAGGCCCTGTGTGTAGGGGCTGTCGTGAGTGACGACCGGCATGCCAACAACAAGTCCGGCCGCGAGATCACGAACGGCGACGCCCTCCAGTTCGCCCTCCTCACTCCCGAAGGTGTCCACTACAGCGCCGCGACAGCCTTGACCCCCGGCGGCGTGGCCTTCCAGCAGTTTGAGGGCAGAGGTGACGTCGTGGCGAAGAAGGCCGAGCGATTCGTAGGTCGGGACGCCAAGGCCAAACGCACCCGATACGGACTGCGGATTCCGCTGAGCGCCCTCGGCCTGAAGGGCGGCGCCAAGTTCGGCTTCAACATCGTCGTCTTCGACGATGACGATGGCAACAAGAACCTCTACTGGCTCCGGTTGGCTCCGGGCCTGACGCGACCCGTCAACACCAAGCTCTACCCGCGCTTTGTCCTGGCGAAGTAGACGAAAGGAATGGACCATGAGTCGATCGGCTAACGGGTACGCATTGGCCTTTGCACGGGCCGTGGCGATCGCCTGCGCTGTGCTGCCGGGCGCGAGCGCGGCGCGCGCACACGTCCGGATCACGAACGTGGCCGTGGTGCAGCGCGACGCGAAGACCGCGACCATCCGCTTCGACATCTCCTGGCAGGGAGTCTCCTGGGAGCGCAAGTGTGCTTTCCGGAATGAGATCAGCCACACCGCGGCTTGGGTGTTTTTCAAGGCGCGGCCGGCGGGCCGAGCAGAGTGGCGGCATGTGAGGCTGGCCGCCGACAAGGTGCTGAATCCCACGGGCTACGGGCAGGACAAGGGCACGCTGCTTGAGTTCGTCGTGCCGGACGGCAAGGACGGATTCACCGGCGTGTTCCTCCGTATGGCGCGATTCGGCGCACCGGGCCCGATGGATGCGCGCGGGGTGACAGCAGTGTGGGACATGAGGAATGGGAATGGGGATGTTCCCACGGTGGATATCCGGGGATTCGGGGCCCTGATGGTGTACGTGGCCGAGGGACCGTTCTACCTGGGCTCCGGCGGACTGGAGCAGAACGGCTTCTACCGGTACACCGACGGAAGCCAGCAGGCGCTTCCGTTCCGCGTGACGAGCGCCGGCGCGATCCCGACCGGCCGCAAGAACGGCAGGCTCTGGGCAAGAGACTCCGGGCCCTTCATAGCGGCAAACGCCGCGCTGCCGGACGGCGGCGAGATCCCGGCGGCTTTCCCAAACGGCTATGC
>CBFCZU010000217.1:0-7264 GCA_965602635.1 uncultured Planctomycetales bacterium
CGGGGAAAAAGAGAAAGGAGCGCGCTATGGCCGTGGAGATCACTTGGCTCGGGCACGCCAGCTTCCGCCTGGCGGGCGAGGCCGTGGTGTACATCGACCCGTGGAAGGTGGCGTCGGAGCCGCGGGACGGCAACGTGGTGTTCGTCTCGCATTCGCACTTCGACCACTGCTCGCCGGAGGACGTCGGGAAAGTCCTGGCCGCCGGGGGGGTGGTGGTCGGCCCCCCCGACGCGGTGGGCCAGATCGGCGGCGGCAAGCCGCTCTCGGCGGGCAGCAGCCTCAAGGCCGGCGGCGTCACCATCGCGGGCGTACCGGCCTACAACGTGGACAAGGACTTCCACCCCAAGGCCAACGGCTGGCTCGGGGCGGTCGTGCGGATGGATGGCGTGCGGGTTTACTACGCGGGCGACACCGACCGGATCGCCGAGATGTCGGAGCTGGCGGACATCGACGTGGCGCTGCTGCCGGTGGGCGGGACGTACACGATGACCGCCGCCCAGGCTGCCCAGGCCGCCGGCGACATCGGCGCCAAGGCGGCGGTGCCCTATCACTTCGGGGACATCGTCGGCTCACCCGCGGACGGCCAGGCCTTCGCCGACGCGGCGCCGTGCCAGGTGCACGTGCTCTCGCCGGGTGGGTCGCTGAAGGTCTGACCGCGGCCGGGCCGACTGGGGCGCTACGAGCTGGCGGTGACCGTCTGCTTGGACCTCTTGCCCGACTTGGCCGACTTGGCCGGCTTGGAGGCGTGGGCGGCCTTGGTGGTCTTGCGCTTGCGGCGCCGCCCCGGCTGGGGAAGGTCGGGCTTGGGAATCCGCACCGGACGCTCCCGAACGATCTTCAGCAGTTCCTTCGGGCTGACGACTTGCAGGTCTGCCCGGACCTCCTCGGCCAGCCCGGGGGCCCGCTTGAAGACGCCGTTCACCAGCAGGATCTGCATCTCATCCCAGGCGTTGATCTCGCGGATCATCTCGATAAGCCCGCGGACGTTCGCCAGGCCGGAAGCCTGCGTGCCATAGATGCAGAGCACGTCGGGCTTGACGTTTCCGAGCAGTTGAAGGACCTCGTCGTTGGGCACCCCCGAGCCGAGGAACCAGACGCTCCACCCGTCGGCCTCAAAGAGGTCGCCGGTCATCTGGGCGCCGAGCTCCTCCATCTCGCCGTCGCCGCAGGTCACCACCAGCCGCTGGCCGCTCTTGGGGCCGCGGGCGAAGCGGGCCTGGAGTTGGTCGGCGATCATCCGATTTATCCGCGTGGCGATGTGCTCCATCAGCCGGTCGATCCGGCCCTTGCGATAGAGCGCCTCGATCTGCTCCATCGCCGGCCAGACGACGTACTGTATCAGCTTCCGGGCACCGACGCCGCGATCCAGCGTCCGCTCAACGAGTTCGCGAGCCTCCCAGCGCTTGCCCGCAAAGATGTGCTCCAGGTACTGAGCGAAAACCTCGGAAATCTCCATGATCACGCCCTTTCCGCCGCCAGCCCGCTGGCCGGTTACCTCATGCCACCGTGGCAGTCACCGGCCGACACGGACCCAACGGGAACTCTGTTAAACTAGGTAAGATACATCATGCTGGTAAAATCGGCGATGTGCATAAAGTTTCTTGAAGGAATCTGGCAAGATAGGGAAGCTAGGGGAGTTGGGGGACGGCAGGCGAGGGGAGCTGTTATAAGACGCTTAGAAACAAGCGGTTATGGATAGAGGATGGAGGCGTCCAAGTGGCGAAGCTGACATGAGGTGTAAAAAAGTCGCGAAAAACCCGGCATTTTCCGCCTGGGGCCAGCCCCCGGGGCCAGCCCGACAAGCCCCGCCGGCTGCCGCAGCCCCCCGCCGATCAGGGCGACTGCCCCTCCAGCTTCGCCGCCACCTCCTCGGGGATGTCGAGGTTGGCGTAGACATTCTGCACGTCGTCGTGGTCCTCCAGCGCCTCCATGAGCTTGAGGACCTGCTCGGCCTTGCCCTCGTCCGCGCTGACGGTGGTGTTGGGGACCATCGAGATCTCGCCGGCGATCGTCTCGACGCTCTTGTCGGCCAGGGCTTGCTTGACGGCCGAGAAGCTGCGGACGTCGCAGGTCACCTCGAAGACGTCGCCCTCCCGGGTGACGTCGTCTGCCCCGGCCTCGAGGCACAGCTCGATCAGCTCGTCCTCCTCGATGGCCGAGGCGGGGATGGTGAATGCCCCTTTTTGGGCGAACATCCAGGCGACGCAGTTTGCGGCCCCGAGCTGGCCGCCGGCTCGCTCGAAGATCTTCCGCATCTGGGGAGCGGTGCGGTTGCGGTTGTCGGTCAGGCAGTCCACCATGATCGCCACCCCGGCCGGCCCGTAGCCCTCGTAAACCGCCTGCTCGAAGTTCTGTCCGCCGAGTTCGCCGGTGCCCTTCTTGATGGCGTTCTTGATTGTGTCCTTGGGGAGGTTTGCGGCCTTGGCGTCGTCGATGGCGTATCTGAGCTGGAGGTTCTCGTCCGGGTTGCCTCCGCCGGTCTTGGCGGCGACGATGATGCGCCGCGCCAGCTTCGACCAGAGTCGCCCGCGGCGGGCGTCGTTGCTGGCCTTTGCTCGTCTTATCTTCGCCCAGTGGGAATGTCCCGACATTACACTTCCTCCGCGCCCGATGCACCGCGGCTGCGGCGATCACTTGCCATCCGGCTCGGCTACTCCCTTGCCCAGCGGGGCGACCTTGGGCGCCTTGCCCTCACGGGCGGCCGAGAGCTTCAAAGGCGTCTCCGCCAGCACCTTTCGGTCGTCAGACTCTTTCGTTTCCAGTTTCTTGGCGGCCTCGACGGCCTTGGTCCAGTGCCCGACGGCCTCGTCCTTCAGCCCCAACCGCCAGCACGTGTCGCCGACGTGATCCAGGATCACCGGATGATACGGCTCGGTGCCGAGCTTCAGGCACCGCTCGAACACGTTCTTCGCTTCGGCGAAGCGCCCCTGCTTGTAGAGCACCCAGGCGAAGCTGTCCAGGACGGCCACGTTCCTGGGCTCCGAGGCCAGCGCCTTGCGGATCATGGCCTCGGCCTTGTCCAGATTGATGCCCATGTCGGCCCAGTAATAGCCCAGGTCGTTGTTCACGATCGAGTCGTCAGGGTTCAGCTCGTAGATTTCCTGAAGGAGCGCCATGGCCTCCTTCTCTCTGTCGAGCGCCCTGAGCGCTATGAAGACCAGCTGGAGGATGCGGGCGTTCTTGGGCTCGGCCTTGGCGAAGGCGCGCGCCCGCTGGAGCGCCTCGCGATTCCTCTCCGCCGTCAGCAGGACGCTGACGACCGCGCTCTTGGCACTTTCCACGAGCTTGGCCCGGCCCTTGCCGGCGGGCGCCGAAGTGGGCATCGAGGCGGGCACCGAGGCGGGCATCTGCTCGACGCGCGCCAGCCAGTCCTCAGCCACTTTCAGCGCTTCGTCGTACTTCTTCAGGTCGATCAGCTCGCCGATTATGGCCATGTTGGGCGTCTCGGAGGTCGGATCCTTGGCGATCCACTTCCTGCCGAAGCGCAGCAGCTCCTCGGTGTTCTTGGCCATGCTGAAGGCGATGAGCTTCCTGATGTGCAGCCTCTCCAGGGCCTCGGGGTCCTTCTCGGCGCGGATCCACTCGTCCAGCACGGCGTGCAGCTTGGCGTACGCCTTGCCCTCGAGCAGCACGGTGAACAGGCCCGACCTCGGCTCCATGCTCCCGGGCTCGTTCCTGAACCACTTCTCGGCGTAGCTGACGGCCTCGTCGAACTGCTTCGCCAGGCCGTACATCCGAAGCTTCTCCCGCCGCAGCACCGTCAGGAAGTCCTCGTCCGTGCCGGCGGCGATCCAGGCGTCGAGCAACTCCTGGGCCTTGTCGAAGCGGGCTGCCTTTTCGTACACCTTCAGTGCCCGCAGGCGGAACATTGTCAACTCGGCGCGGTCAGGTCGCTCCTGCCGGGCGTACTCGGCGAGCCACTTGCCGACGATCCCTTCGGCCTGGGCGTAGTCTTTGACTTCGAGGAGCTTCCCCAGGAGCATCAGCCTCATGGCAATTCCGGCCGGTTGTTCTTTGACGATCCGCTGCACGGCCGCGGAGACCTGCTTGGGTCTGCCGGCCCGGGCCAGGGCGCTGAGGTACCCCTCGACCGCGGCCAGGTCGTGGCCCTTCCTCTCGACGACCGACTTCCAGGCATCGGCGGCCTGGGAGTACTTCTTCTGGTTTGCCAGCAGCATGGCCCTGAGCACCTGGGCCTGGAGGTTGGCGGGATCGAGGCGCAGGATCCGGTCGATCATGGCGAAGGCGGCGTCGGCCTCGGCGGCGTCGATTGGCTCGCCCTTCAACGCGCGGGGCAGCGCCATGCGCAGCTCCAGCAGCCGCACCTCGACGTCGTCGGGTGCCTCGGCGAGGAGCTTCTCCAGCTCCGCCCGTGCGCGCTCAAGCCGGTTGCTCTCGTAGCGCACCCTGGCGGCCAGGACCCGCCCGGCCACTCGCTTGGGGTTGCGCAGGCGGAAGAGGGCGACGGCGTGGGCCGCCTTGACCAACTGCCGCCGGGCCAGGTGCATCTCGACCAGGTCCCGCAGGACGGCCTCGTCGTCCGGCGCCAGCGCCCTGGCGGCCGCCAGGTACTTCTCGGCGTCGTCGAACTGCCGTCTGCGGAGGTGGGCCCGCCCCAGCAGGTGGAGCGTCGGGACGTGACTTGCCCGCCGCTGCCGCGCCTTGCCCAGCTCGGCGACGGCCTGATCGATCCTGCCGCGGTCGAAGGCGATCTTCCCCAGGAAGTAGTCGCGGAAGTAGCCCTTGGGGGCCACCTTGTCAACGCGCTTGCCGAGGTCGTCCATGTCGTCGAACCGCCCGGCGGCGAGATAGACCTGCTCGAGTGCCTCGTAAGCGGCCCAGAACCGCGGGTCGGTCTGTATCGCCCGCCTCAGCAAGCTCACGGCCAGCTCGTCCTCGCCGGCGCCGTCGGCTATGAGGCCCGCCACGCAGAGCGATGCCGGGGCGAGCCGGCCCTTGGCCTTCTCGGCGGCGGAGGCCAGCTCCTCGGCCAGGGGCTTTTTCGCGCCCTGCCGGAGCAGGTACGTGATTTCGGGCGCTACCTGTCGCAACTGGCCACCCTCCTCGGCGAGCAGGCCGGCCAGTTGTTTCGCCGCCGCGCGAAGGTCGCCGGTGCGGGCGTACAGTCGTGCCAGCCGCAGGGCCCCTCGGTCGTCCTCGGGGCTGGTGCCGAGGTGGCGGGTCAGGATCCGGGCGGCCTCGTCGCGCGCGCCCAGGTCGGCGGCGGCCTCGGCCATGGCCATCACGAAGGCCCTGTCTTCGCCGCCGGAATCGGTGTAGAGCCGCAAGAGTTGCCCCGGCGCTGCGGGGTCCTTGCGCGCCTTGCACAGCTCCACCGCCAGGGCGATGCCGCGGCTGCGCTGGGAAGGCGAGACGAGCATCTCCATGACGATGGCCTGGGCCCGGTCGTACTCGCGCCCGGCCAGCAGCGCCCTGACCGCCAGCGCGCCGGCCTGGCGATGGGTCTTGTCGCGCCGATATGCCCGCTCGAGTATCCGGGCCGCCTCGGCGAACTTCTCGAGCCTGACCATCGCCCTTCCCTGGGCAACGAGAACCGCTTCGGGGCGATCGACCAACGGGCGGAGGACCGCCCTGGCGCGATAGCCCCTCCCGTGGTCCGCGAGCAGCCCGGACAGCCGGCTGTAGCACTCCAGCGCGGCGGTGAGATACCCCCGCGCCTCGAGGAGCCTTCCCAGCCGCCAGAGCGTCTCGGCCGTGTCGGGGTTCTCATCCTTGGCGCCGCTGCACAGCAGTCCTGTGCGCAGGTGCACGATGGCCTGGTCGCTGTGCCTGTCCAGCACGGCGTACTGGGAGAGTATGAGGTTCAGGCGGATCTGGTCGGGCGCGAGCTTCAGTGCCTCTCGCAGGTTTGCCCGGGCCTTTCCGCGGTCGCCCAGGCTGGCGTAGGCCAGTCCCAGGTCCCTCAGCACCCGCGGCGACTTGGGTGCGAAGCCGCGTGCCCGTTCGAGGAGCTGTATGGCCTTGACGAAGTCGCGCTTGCCCAGGAGCGTCTCGGCCTCGGCGACGATGGTCTCTGCCCGCTCGGGCAGCTTGTCCGCGTCAGGCGGGTTGCTCGGCCTCTGGAGGGGGGGCTTGAGCTCGGCCAGGGACAGGGCGGCTTCGGGCGAAATGGCCCGTCGAGCGGCCGGCGCCGTCGTTGCCTCGCCGTCGGCGGGGGCGGGCTTGGCTGCCGGCTCGCACGCCAGCCCCGTCAGCGCCAGCAGCGACACCCCGGCCAGGATCAGGGCCAGTTTCTTCACGGTATCACCTTGTTCAGCGGGTACGTGATGATTCCCGACGCCCCCGCCCGCTTGAGTTGCGGAACCAGATCGCGCTCGATTCGCTCCTCGAGCACGACCTCCAGCGCCACCCAGTCCTCATCGGCGAGGGACGAGATGGTTGGGCTCTTTTCGGCCGGCAGGATCTCTATTACGGCCTGGAGGTCCTTGCGCGCCACGTTCATCTTCAGCCCCACCTTTTCGCGAGCGGCGATGGCGCCGCGCAGCAGCAGCGCCAGGCTTTCGATCTTCTCTCGCTTCCAGGGGATCTCCCACGCCTCGGAGTTGGCGATCAGTCGGATGGTGGAGGTGAGTATGGTGTCGATGACGCGCAACTGGTTGGCCTCGATGCTCGAGCCGGTCTCGGTGACGTCCACGATGGCGTCCACGAAGCGGGCCTTTACCTCCGTGGCGCCCCAGCTGAACTCCACTTTGGCCTGGACGCCCTTGCCGGCTAGGTATTCCCGCGTGATGTTGACCAGCTCGGTGGCGATGATGCCGCCGGCGAGGTCCTCGACCTTCTGGACGTCGGACTCCACCGGCACGGCCAGCACCCAATGCACCGGCCTGAGGCTCTGCTTGGAGTACACCAGCTCAGCCACCTCGACGACTTTCGACGCGTTCTCGGCGATCCAGTCGCTGCCGGTGATGCCGACGTCCAGGACGCCGTCCTCCACGTACCTGCTCATCTCCTGGGCGCGGAACATGATCAGCGAGATGTCGTCGTCGTCGATGGACGGGAGGTAACTCCGCCCGGAGATCGAGAGATCGAACCCGGCGCGGCGGAACAGCTCGATCGTGCTGTCCTGGAGCGAGCCCTTGGGTATGCCCAGGACGAGTTTGTTTTCCGACAGCTTCTTCATCATCACGTGCGAGCCTCCGTCCGCCTCTGGCGGCAGCTATTTCTTCTTCGTAGTCTTTCGACGAGCCGCGGGCCTCTTGGTTCTCTTCGCTGCGGCCTTTGCCTTTGCCTTTGCCTTTGCCTT
>CBFCZU010000218.1:0-7253 GCA_965602635.1 uncultured Planctomycetales bacterium
AAAAAAAGGGGCGAGACAGTGCTTGCTCAAGGCACTGCCATCGCCCTTCGCCTTGGTAGAGGTGTCCCTCTCTCGGAGGTATATTGGCGCGGCGCCCCGCAGGAGGAGAAGCGGGACACGACTGGCGGGCGCTCATCTCCACCAGATCGCCAGTAGCCCCTACCTCGAGGACCCGCGGACGATCACCTGGAGGACAGGTGGGCACTGCGAGCAGGCGCTCATCTCTGCTCTAGCCAAATCGTCGTAAGACCAGGCCCTCGCTTAAAAGCTCATCGCTCGATGCTCACGGCTACAGTCAAAAGGCTCCTCGGCCCGAGCATTGGATTCTGCATTGCGTGCAGACTCCTTACTCAGCCAAGCATTCCCCCCAAGCACTAACACCACTCCTTGAACCCTCTCGGAGCAGCAATCCTCCAAGCCGGCAGGTCGCGATCCCGTCGGCAGAAAAAGGGGGCGAGACAGTGCTTGCTCAAGGCACTGCCATCGCCCTTCGCCTTGGTAGAGGTCCCCTCTCCCGACTAGGGCGCCGGAAGCGTCCACCCCGCAGGAGGAGAAGCGGGGTTTCTTGACGGGCGCTCATCTCCGCCAGTGGCACCTCAGTCTACGACCCCTACCTCGAGAACCTGATGGCAGACACCTGGAGGACAGGTGGGCACAATGGGCAGGCGCTCATCTCTGCCCGGGCCAAATTGCCGATAGTTCAGGCCCTCGCGTGAGGCCCATCGCTACGTGCCGCTCCGGCCGGACAGCGCCGGGCGGATGCATAGGCTCCTCGTTTCGAGCATCCAGCTTGCATAGCGTGAAGACTCCTTCAGCCGGATCTCTCCTCCGAAGCAACCCATCGCTCTGACCTCAAGGCGTGCTCAATCATCGCCGCCCACTGCTGCGAGCTGACGGGGCGGGTCAGGTAGTTTGCGCCGTTGACTCTGGCGGCCATTTCCATCTCTCCGGCGCCATCATCTCCGACCAGGACAACCGGACAGCCAGCCCAGCGCTGCCGCATCCACTTGAGCGTCCTATCGACCCTCTTCGGATCGCCCCCGTCGGCCAGAATGATGAGGGCGACCCTGCCGGCCGGAGTGTTCATGAGCAAATCCTCCGCCCGGCGGTACGTTACGAGCGAACCGGTATTCACTTGTAAGAGTTGGCGGGCCACCTCCGCGGCTTCCGCGAAGTCGCCACACACCATGACGATGCACAGTCCTCTGCTGCGCCTCGCCCGCAGCCTGTCCAAACGAGGTCTCCTCAACTTTGCTCCCTCCCTCGTGGTATGGATATAACAAGCAGTGTGCCAAGCGGCGTAGGCGGTGAAGAAAAACCCGAGGGCGATGTGCGGCAAGAGTTTAGGGCGCGGGCGGTTTTTGCGGCGTCGCCAGGCCTGCCGGCGCGGTGTCGCAGTCCGCGACAGTGCCTGCCCCACAATGCGGCGCCCGTGCCGCGCCCTGCGGCGCCGGCTCCGCAAAGCGCTTGCCGGGACAGGAGCTTGGGCAGGACCTATTGGCTGGGAGTAGTCGCTCGTGACACGCGAACATCAGGTATAGACCCTACAGCCGATCTTGCGTATCCAGCCGTCGGCGGCCGGGGAGGTCCGGGGCCAGCTTGTAGTGGCGCATCTTCCTCAGCAGTGTCGAGCGATGGATTCCGAGCAGCCTGGCGGCCGCGGAGCGGTTCCACCCGGTTTCCTCGAGTGCCCGGAGAATGGCGGCCTGCTCCGCCTCGGCCAGGGTGTAGATGAGTGGGCTGTCGTCGATTTCGGTCAGCCGGCCGGGGGCGGGCTCCAGAGGCGGCTTCTCGTGCCCCCAGTCCTCGTGCCAGGCCATGGCCATCGGCGGCATGGGAGGCAGATCGGCCGCATAAAGCCTCTCCACGTACGCGCACAGCTCGCGGACGTTGCCGGGCCAACTGTATTCGCGGAGCTGCTGCCTGAGCGTCTTGCCCAGCGTCCGCCGGGCCATGCCGTACTCACGGGCGTAGGCGTCGAGGTACCAGTCCAGCAGCAGATCGACGTCCTCGGGACGAATCCGCAGTGGCGGCACCTCGATCCTGACGATGTTGAGCCGGTGGTAGAGGTCGGGGCGGAAAAGCCCGCGCTCGACGCGCTGCCTGAGGCTCCTGTTGGTCGAGGCGATGAATCGTACGTCCACGGAGAACGGCCTGGCGCCGCCGACCTGGACGATTTCGCGGTCCTGGAGGAGTCGCAGCAGCTTGGGCTGGAGCTGCATGGGGATTTCGCTGACCTCGTCGAGCAGGAGGGTTCCGCCCTCAGCCGCCCGGACGACGCCGAGGGTCTCGACGACGGCCCCGGTGAACGCGCCGCGAGCATGCCCGAAGAGTTGGCTTTCGAAGAGGCTTTCGCTGATGGCGGGGCAATTGAGGGGGATGAACGGCTGGTGACTGCGCCTGGAGCGGTGGTGGATCCGCCGGGCTATAAGCTCCTTGCCTGTCCCGCTTTCGCCTTCCAGCAGCACGACGCAATCGTTGGTAGCCACTGCGTCGGCGACCGTGACAACCCGACGGAACAGCCGACTGGAGCCTATCAGGGCCTGTCCAGGCCCCGCCTCCGCCGGGTGTGGAGAGCGCACCACAGGCGGATCAGACCTTCTGTCTCCTCCTGTTCTCATCCTCAGACTTTTCGAGCAGATGGTGACTTAGACAACAAGTGACCGAGCGCGGCTAGCTCCTTGGCTCCTCCGATTCACAAAGGCAACTAACCAGCCCCCTTTATAACCGAAGACCCCGATTCCTGCAAGGGTAATACCCAAATTCGGCCGCAAAACGCGCCTCGCGGGGAGAGCAGGCGTCGTCGGCGTCCCTCGGCCAAGCCCCCCAACTATAGTTCCTTACGCAAGATGCAAGTCCCTGCTGCCGATACGCAACCGTGTGTAGGACCGCCCAGGCTCCGGTCTCGTTGGCCGGGCCTGGCGGCGGTGCGTCTGGAACCAAGGCCACCAGCCCCTGCCGGCATGGCCCGAGGCAGCGGGCGGTTGATTTGGCGCGATGAACTCCGATAAGCCTTTGCAGAAGCGGAAGATAGGCCTCCAGGCCAAGTCCGTGCTGATCCTGGCGGTGGTGGTGTTCGCCGCCACGACCACAGCCGGGTGGATGTACTACAGCGTCACTCGCGAGATCCTCCAGCACAACGACCACCGCCAGGCCGACCGGCTTGCCGGTGGTCTGGGCTTCGCGGCCGTGCCCGGGCTGAGAACCGGGAAACGCGAGATGCTCCACCAGTTGGTGACCGACCTGCTGAACCAGTCGAACGTCCACTACGCCCGCATCCTCGACAGCGACGGTGAGGAGCTGGCCACCGCCGAGCGCGTCAAGCCGGGCAAGCAGCGCTATGAGCTGGCGGACCTGCCCGCGAGCATGTCCTACGAACTCCGCAAGGGCGGCGAGTACCTGGAGCTGGGCCGGCCGGTGGTCGTCCCGGTCCCGGACGGGGAAGGCAACGTCGTGATAGGCGCCGTCCGGCTGGTGATCAACACCGGCCAGACGACCGCCATGCTGGCCGTCGTCCAGCGGGAGATCTCGCTGATCGCGGCCATGATAATCCTCTGCGGAATCCCGCTGGGGCACCTGCTTGCCTGGCAGGTGTTCGTGATGCCCGTCCGCCGCCTGCTGAGCGCCACCCGCCGGCTGGCGGAGGGCGACTTCTCCGCCAGGGTGGACGGCCGGCGCAACGACGAGATCGGCGAACTGGCCAGCTCCTTCGACGTCATGGCCGAGCGGCTCGACGCCTCCCAGCGCCAGCTTCGAGACGCCAACGAGCTGCTGGAGCAGAAGGTGGCCGCACGCACCGCCGAGTTGGCGCGGGCCAACGACAGGCTCCGCGACGAAATGGCCGAGAAGGAGGACTTCCTGCGCGCCGTCAGCCACGACCTGAACGCCCCGCTGCGGAACATCGCCGGCATGGCCACCATGGTGTGCATGAAGTGGCGCGACCAGATGCCCGAGGAGGCGCTCGCCCGCCTGCAGCGGATTCAGGCCAATGTCGATACCGAGACCGACCTGATCAACGAGCTGCTGGAGCTCAGCCGGATCAGGACACGCCGCCAGCAGCGCGAAGAGGTGGACTTCCGGGAACTGCTGGAGGACCTGGGCTCGGCCTTCGAGTTCGATCTTCAGCAGCGGAACATCTCGTTCCACATCCTCGGGCCCATGCCCACCCTCCACGTGGAGCGCAGCCGCATGAGGGAGCTGTTCCAGAACCTGATCGACAACGCCATAAAGTACATGGGCGACCGGCGGGACGGCAGGATCGAGATCGGCTACGAACATCGGGGCGCGGAGCACCTCTTCCACGTGGCCGACAACGGGCCCGGCATCGACCCCGAGGACAAGAAGAAGATTTTCCACGTATTCCGCCGCGCCTCCGCCGCATCCTCCGCCAAGGTGCAGGGAAAGGGCGTGGGGCTGGCCTGGGTCAAGAGCATCGTCGCCAATTACCAAGGCAGGCTGTGGGTCGAGTCCACCCCGGGGGAGGGCTCCACCTTTTTTGTGGCCCTGAGCGACGAGTCAAGCGCCAGGCCGCCTGACAAACCCGATCCCGCACGAGCAGAGGAGAAGTTGAGAGATGCCGAAGCTGCCGGTCATATTGCTGGTTGACGACGACAGCGACTACCGGGCGTTGGTGGGCGACGCGCTGTCGGCCGCCGGAATCGCCTGCGAACTCCACGGGGCCAACGACGGGCGCGAGGCGCTGGACTTCCTCGCCCGCCGTGGGCGCCATGCCCAGGCCCCCCGCCCCGACCTGATCTACCTCGACCTGGAGATGCCGGGCATCTCCGGGCAGGAGGTCCTCGAGGCCGTCAAGGCCGACCCGGAACTGCGGGACATCCCCGTGGTGATGATGACCGGCGTGAGCAACGAGGAGCACATCGCCCGGGCGATCCGCGGCGGGGCCAACAGCTACATCGTCAAGCCCACCGACTCGCAGACGTTCGTGCGCTTCATCACCCGAGCGACCACCTACTGGCTGTCGATCCACCAGGACCGGTCGGCCCCAGCCAGCTCGGGCCCCGGAGTCGAGATAGGCAGCCGGGAGCCGAGCCTGCTCTCGCCGGCGGAGAAGATCCAGCCGCCGAAGATCCTGATCGTGGAGGACGACGCCGACCAGCGCGAGCTGACCTGCGAGACGATGCGGATGCACTTCGACTACGGCGACCCCGACGCCGTGGTGGCTGTGGCGACAGGCGCCGAGTGCCTCGCCCAGGACCTGCGCCGCTTCGAGATCATCATGCTGGACTTCAACCTGCCGGACATGCAGGGGCTCGACCTGCTGGACCGGATCGTCCAGACGGTCAACGTCCCGGTGATCTTCGTCACCGGCGAGAACGACTCGGCCGTCGCCGCCGAGGCCATTCGGCGCGGGGCGCAGGATTACGTCGTCAAGCTGGGCGATTACCTCTTCGCCCTGCCCATCGTGGTGGAGAAGAACATCCGCCAGTTCAAGGTCAAGCAGGAGAACGCCGGGCTCCAGGACAGGCTGGCCGTCAGCCTCGAGGAGATCCGCGTGAAGAACCTTCAGCTCGAGGAGTCGCTCCAGAAGCTGGAGGCGATGGCGGCGACCGACCCGCTGACGGGCCTGGCGAACCGGCGGGCGTTCGCGGACATGCTCGACCACTGCTACAACGAGGCGATGCGGTACAACTTCGACCTGACGTGCGCCATGTGCGACCTGGACCACTACAAGGACCTAAACGACTCCCTTGGTCACCTGGTGGGCGACCGGGTGCTGGTGAAGACGGCGGAGGTCATCAGGTCGGCGCTGCGTTCGACCGACTCAGCCGCCCGGTACGGCGGCGACGAGTTCGTCATCCTGCTGCCTCACACTTCCGTGGAGAAGGCCATCGCCGTGGGCAACCGCATCCGCCGGGAGCTGTCGGCGGCGGGGGCATCCGTCGCCCGGACCGACACCGGGGTGACCATGTCCATCGGCATCGCCTCGCTGAAGGCCGACCGCCCCCCATCGGCCGACGCCCTGGTCGCCATGGCGGACAAGGCCCTGTACGTGGCCAAGGACCACGGCAAGAACCGCATCATCACCCGCCAGGAAATCGCCGCCGTCTCGCCCGCCGCCGAGGGGTAGCCACAGGGTCACCTCTGAAGGCCCCGCCGCCTTCTGAGCAACCCTACACCGCCCAAAGCCAGGACCGCCATCGAAGCGGGCTTGCCACGGCGCAGCGATGTATCCCAGGACTTCACCTTCGGCGCCGCCGCGCCAGCAAGCCGACAACGCCTGTGAACAACACGGCTCGCGGACCCGGGCTTGCCACGGCGTAGCGAGCCCTGCCAGGACCTCACCTTCGGCGCCGCCGCGCCAGCAAGCCGACAACGCTTGCGAGTAACAAGGCCGCGGAGCCGGGCTCAGGAACCTCGGAGACGCGAAACCCGATGCCGCTGCTGTCGTCCGTCGGGGAGATGCCGAGCTGGATCGCCGCGCGCAGGGTGAAGTCGCCGCTGCCGAACGACCCGCCCCGCACGCCACGATACGACGGCCCCAGGATCGGCTCGTTCCACTCCCAGACGTTCCCGCCCTGGTCGAACGTCCCGTAGGGGCTGTCGGACGGCTTGGTTGTGTAGGCGCCCACGTCGGTCAGGTCGTCAACCGCCGACGGGTCGCCAACCGCCAACAGGGGGCCAACCGCCGGGTTGTAGTTGGCCGAACCGTTGACCAGGTCCGTGCCAGCCGGGCTCTCGGCCGTTGGCGCCGTGTCGCTGCCGGTCGGGTAGTCGTAGTAGGTGCTGCTGCCGCCGTCGTAGTACGCCGCCTTGTACCACTCATCGTCGCTGGTCACCGCCCACTGCCAGGCCGGGTTGCGGGTGACGGTGTTGTTGGCGATTCCATCCGGCATGAGCGTGTAGGCGCCCGTCTCCGTGTCGCCGGCGCCCTGGCCGTTGTGCAGCCAGTTGGCGAACCGGCAGGCGTCCCAGAAGCTGACGTAGTTCACAGGCATGTTCCCGCGACCGGGGCGGACCTCATATTTCGTGCCGTTGGGATCCCCCGCGGTGAAAGTGATCCCGCCGTAGCCGCTGCCCATGTCGCTGTTGTACAGATCGTAGGGGTCGGTCCCCGCAGCGTCGACCGCGTTGAGGAACTCGGTGTACTGCCCGGCCGTCACCTCGTACTTGCCGATGTTGTACTCGTAGGCCACGCCGCCGTAGCCGTCGCCGTGGATGTCATCGGCGTTGCCCGGATTGCCCACGGGGACCGTCTCGATCGTGACGTCCGCCGTTGCCCCGCCCGCGGCCAG
>CBFCZU010000219.1:0-7234 GCA_965602635.1 uncultured Planctomycetales bacterium
TGCTAGCGCGAAGAACGCGTCGAAGTGGCCCTCGCCGATCGCCTTCAGCTTGTCGCAGACGGCTCCCTGGCCCGGATGGAAGGCCGGGTGCTCGTAGTGCATCCAGAGCGTGGTGGTCGGCTGGAGCAGCAACACGCGGTTGACTTCGCGCCCCTCGCTGAGCACCGCCGCGACCCGGGCCACGTGGTCGGCGTGGAGACGGTACCAGCCAAACCAACTACTGTGGTCGCTGAGCGTCTGGGGCCACTCGTACTGGCGCATGCCCGCCAGCGAGACGTGGCTGAGGTGCGGGTTCATGACGTTCACGCCGTGGGCGAGCAGCAGATCCTCGCAGGCCTTGAACGTGGGGAAAGAGATGGAGTAGCCTCCGGCCCCGCTCGACTCAACCATCGTCTTGTCGCGGCCCAGTTGGTTGGCGACGCTGGCCAGTTCGCGCAGGTTGAACCGGTGGAGGCGGTTGGCGGGAAGGTCGTCGGGGAAGATCTGGAAAGCGAGGTAGTCGTTGCCCGGCGCGTGCATCCAGCGCAGCAGCGCCATCGCATCGGGCGTGTCGGCCGGGTTGAGCCACTCGTGCTCGTTGTAGTGCCCCGTGAAGGCCAGGCCGTGCGACTCGCACCATTCGTAGAGCTGCCGAGCGTAGTTCGTGCAGAACAGCCGGTTGAGTGTGCTGAAGTAGTCGAACCGGACGGCGGCGGCCCCCTCTCCGCCGAAGCACATCTCGGCCAACCGGTCGGTCAGGCGATAACCGTGGTCCTTCCGAAACTCGCGCGACAGCAGCTCCGACCACAGCAGGCCGCGGCTACTGACCGGCAGCGACGGCTCATCGGTGAAGACGTATCGCACCGTCCTGCCGAACTGGCCGGCGTAGCGGCGGGCATAGGGTTCATAGCCGACGGCGATGAAGGCGGCGGTCGCATCGCGGCGCGTGATGTCGGGGCGGGGAAGGCCCCCGCATCCCGCATGCGCGGAATCTGTCACCAGTCCCAGCGTCATCACGGGGTTCCGGGCCGAGGCCCGGGCCAGCGTTTCCCGGAGGGCGGCGGCGGCAATCGTCTCGCGGTAGCGGAGTTGGCCGTCCAGGGCGAACGCGGCCAGCGTCTTGCCGGCCGGGCGCGCGGGCCGGGTATGCACGGTCGCTTCCAGGAAGCGGGCGGCCGTGTGCGGCACCGCGGCGACGGTGTGGCCGCCGGCACTGCCGGAGGGGCAGACGAACTCGTCGTAGATCTGGCACCCTATGCCGAGCCGCCCGCACTCGCCCACGGCGTGGCCCCACATCTCGAACCAGTCGTCCGTGAGAAAGCCCGTCACGAGCCCCCAGCGCGGCAGGACGAAGACGCCCCCCATCCCCTGGGCCTTGAACTGCTCGAGCATCTCGGTCAGACGCTCGCGCGTCAGAATGCTGTTGAGCGACCAGACGGGCTGAGGGCGGAACTCGACGGGCGGGCTGGCGAGGAGGTCGCGGAGTTGCCTGGTGTCCATGGAAAAGAGCCCTTCAGCTTGACCTCTATCGACTTGGGGCATGCTACCCGGCCCGGACGAACTGGTCCAGCAGGGAGGTCGCCAGGCGTCCGTAAGTTACAGGTTCCGCCTGCGGCCTGCGGTGCAGCCACTCCGGCGAGCGCGGACTATGGTGGACTGGCGGCCGCATGCTTTACAATGGCGCCGAGCATCACAAGGTGCACACGCGCGGAGCCGGACCGCCCCTGAGCGTGCGCCGGGCTCTGGCGGGCAGCCCCCCGCTCCGCCGGCGCCGAGCAGACCAACAGCGGCAGGGAGAGAGCAATGGCCATGGAGAAGTCCGAGTATCGGGCGGATCGGGCAGGGGGCCGGCAATGCACGTCAGGACCATAATCGGACGTCATATGATGATCGGACTGTTTGCGGGGTTTGCGTGCGGGCCGCAGTGTCCCGCGGACGGCGTGGAGGCGCGTCGGGTGGTCGTGCAGGCCGTCGAGGCGTTCGAGGAGGGGCAGAGCGCCCGGGGCGTGCGGCGGAGCAATAAGGACGGGGTGAGCCTCTACGACCGCGTGCTGGTCGAGGACGACGGGCCCGGCATCGGGGGCGACGCGAAGTGGATGGTGACCGACCGGGCGCCAACGACCGAGATCGCGGGGGACACGCGGATCAGGAAGACGCTCTACGTCGAGCGTCTCGGCGCGCGGGAGGCGCGGTTGTGCGTGCCGGCCGGCGTGGCCGTCGAGGTCAACGGCCGGGCGATCGACGTCCCCGCCGGCGCACCGTTCCCCCAAGTCCCGATCAGCCTGCTGAAAGAGGGCGACAACCAGGTCGTCCTCTCCTGCCCGCCAGGCGTCCGCAGGAAGGTCAAAACCGCTCTGCCCGAGGACATCCTCCGCAACGCGCCGGACCGCAAGGGCCGCCCGCCCCGAAGCTTCAAGAGCCTCGACGGCGGGAAGACCTGGCAGCCGGTCCGTGGCGAGTACATGGTGCGGCTGCACCTGATCCAGTACGTGCCCCGGGGGCACTTCGTCTCGGCGGTGATGGACCTCGGGGAGGGCGGGGATCCCCCCCGGCCGTTGCTAACACCGGTGTCGATCGAGTCCGCCTCCGTTCGTGCAGACGCCGCGACGCCGGACGGCACGGCGGTAGAACTGACTGTCCGCACCGGCGCCAGCCCCGTCTACGAGGCGGACCTATGGTCCGACTGGCAGAAGCCCGGTGCGACGGTCCCCAAGGGGCATCGCTACCTTCAATGGAAGGCCGTCCTGTCCTCCG
The DNA here is from genome assembly GCA_965602635.1 of uncultured Planctomycetales bacterium. Classification (GTDB taxonomy): domain Bacteria; phylum Planctomycetota; class Phycisphaerae; order SM23-33; family SM23-33; genus CBFCZU01. Next base: position 2,734 of record CBFCZU010000219.1, read on the forward strand.
CCGACCCGCTCAAGACGCCCATGCTGCGGAGCGTGGCCGTGGAGGCGAAGGTCCGCCGCCAACCGGCCCCGTCATGGGCGAGCCGGCTGAAGACGGTCGCCTTCCACAACGAACAGGTACGTTTCACCTCACTTCCATTCGAGTACGAGGACCCGCTGCACCCCCGTATGGTGGCCCTGCGGCGCAAGTACAAGCTGGACGCGGTGGTGTCGGGGGCGGCGACGGAAACGGAGCAGTTGGTGAAGCTCCGTGACTGGGTGGCGCATCAATGGAAGTACGACCCGCCCGCGACGAACTACCCCGCCTGGGACGCCGACGAGATCCTCCGCCGCAAGTACGGCTTCTGCGTCCAGTACGCCATTGTCTTCATGCAAAGCGCGATCGCCCTGGGCCACCAAGCCCGCTTCGTCTTCGGCTACAACCCCGAGTCCTTTGACTCCGGCGGGCATGAGGTCTGCGAGGTCTGGTCGAACGAGCACCGCAAGTGGATCCTCTATGACGTCAACCAGAACTGGCACTACATCGATCCCGCAACCAACGTGCCCATGAGCATGTTGGAAGTGCACGACCTGATCGCCAAGACCTACTACGGGGCCCGGCTTGCCACCGTCGAGAACGGGCCGCGCAAGCGGACGCCTTCGGACGCCATCGCCATCTGTTACGGGACCGGAATGACCCCCGGGACTCCTCCCAAGGACCATGAGGACCACTTCGAGGACGGCCGTTACACCGTTCCCACCCGGTGGCTGCGCCTGGCCTACATGCCCAGGAACAACTTCTACGCCAAGCCCTATCCGCAGCCGAAGACACAGGGCTGCCACTGGGACTGGTCGGAGTACTGGTGCTGGGAAGACGCCACGACGCCCAAGCGGTGGCTCTATCGCAACTTCACGGCCCGCGGAAACGACCTGAACTGGACGATCAACCAGGTGTGCTTCGACGCAACCATCAAGGACCGGCCCGGGTCGTTGGCGGTCCGGATGGGCACCTTCACGCCCTACTTCGATACGTTCCTGGTGAAGGTGGATCGGCAGGCGTGGAAGGAGTCTCCGCGGGCCTTCGTCTGGAAACTGCACTCCGGCCGCAATCGACTGGAGATGCGGACCCGCAACAAGGCCGGAATCTCGGGGCTGGTCAGCTTCCTGGAGGTCGAGAACTAGCTCCGCGCCAAGTGTCCTTCCATCCGGAATTGCCGGTGCGGCGATTTCTGCCCGCAGATCGCCTGGCCGCTCTCGCCGGAGCATTGGACGGCCTACCAGCGCCACCGGGCAATGGCCAGGGATTACGATATCCTGCTGAAACCAGGATCAGGAGAACGACAATGGCCCCGCGCAAACACGTTGTCTCCGTCGCGAGTTGCATGTGCGTGTGCTGGGCCGCCTTGGCCGGCATGGCCGGGCAGGCCCGGGCGGTCGTCTACGTGGTGGACCAGGCGGCCCCCGGTGCGGCGGACACAAGCCCGGGCTTGGAAGAGAAGCCCTTCAAGACCGTCCAGCACGCCGCCGACGTCGCCAAGCCGGGCGATACGATCTACGTCATGGCGGGCAAGTACGACGAGCGGATCAAGGTCAAGGCCAGCGGCGCGGAAGGCCGGCCGATCACGTTCCAGGCCATGCCGCGACAGTCGGCCGTCGTGAACGGATTCGATCTCCAGGGCAGTCACATCCGGGTGGTGGGCTTCGAGATCACGGCCGCCAAGCCGGCGGTCGCGGTGCAGCTTGGGGCCAGCCACTGCGAGGTGATGGACAACTACGTCCACGACATGACCATCGCCGTCAACGGAACGTACGGCACGCCCGGCGCCAACCGCGGCGAGCGCGACTACTCGGCGGTCTCGCACAACCGCATCGCCTACAACAAGGTCTACCACTGCGAGTACGGCTTCATGCTGGGCGGTCATGACTGGCTGGTGGAGAGCAACGAGGTGAGCCGGTTGGCCATGCTCTCGGCGGTCAAGAGCTACAGCGACTGCGACTACACGCGGTTCTTCGGCAAGGGCTGTGTGCAGCGGTACAACTACTATCACGGCGCGCGCACGTCGGAGACCAAGCGTGCCCACGTGGATGGCATACAGACGTTCATGAACAACGGCGGGATGGCGAAAGACCTGCTCTTCGAGCTCAACACGTGCTTCGACTTCGGCCAGGGGGCGATGGTCGAGAGCGCCCCGCACGTCGGCAGCGTGCGGAACTGGACCTGGCGGCACAACATCTACTCCTCCGACCTGCCCACCTACAAGGGGGCTTGGGGTCTCAACGTCATCCAGACGCCCGACGTGACGATTGAGAACAACACGTTCGCCGGGATCACCTGGTTCGGCGTGGGGCTGCGGGGCAAGGAATCGACCAACGGACAGATCCGCAACAACATCATCTGCGACGTGAAGCGGGCCGTTGTCGATGGCGACACGCACTTCACCCCGGCCAAGCCGGTGGTCGAGTACAACCTGACGTTCAAGACCGCACCGCTCGCGGACAAGAAGAACCTCAACGACAAGGATCCCCTGTTTGTGGCCGCGGAGAGGCGGGGGTTCCGCCTGAGGAAGGGCAGTCCGGCCATCGGGGCGGGCAAGGGCGGCGTGACGATCGGGGCCCTGGAATACCCGAACGTGTACTACGTCGATCCTCGCCACCCGGCCGCCGCGGACGAGCCGGCGTGGGGCTATCCGGGCGTGCCGCTGGCGAGCCTGGCCAGGGCGTGCGCGATCGCCCGGCCGGGGGAGACGATCGTGCTGCGGGGTGGCGTGTATCGTGAGGTCCTGGCCCCCCAAAGCGATGGCGTGACGATCCGCGCCATGAAGGGCGAGAAAGTGACGATCAGCGGGGCCGACCTGATCGAAGGCTGGAGGCGCGAGGCGGATGGCAGTTGGTCGGCGCCCCTGGCCGCCGAGCCGAAGAAGGCGTTGCGCGACGGCCGACCGTGGGGCGAGGTCAGCTATGACAAGGCAGCCAAGCGAATCATCGTGAAGACCGGCGGCGACCCTCGCCTGCACGTCTTCGAGACGGTCGTGCGCGACCAGGGAATCGATCTGGCCGACAAGAAGGACGTGAAGGTTGACGAGATCACAGTAGCTGACACACTGAAGGCGGGCGATGCGAATCCGTGAGGCGGCAGGTGAGATGTCGAAGCGGCTGCGCATCGGTCGGATGGACGCTCGGCATTCGAGGCGTTCGCCACAGAGGCTCTTTTGCCTGGAGATATGACATGCAAACCAAACACATCGTCGGCCGTGCGGGGATGGCGGGCATCGTGGCATTTGCGGCGGCGGCCGGCCAGGCCGTCACGGCCCACGCGGCCGATGGCCCTCAGCGTGACCGCACGACGGCGGTCCGGACGACGGATTTCCTCAACAGCATCGGCGTGGTTACCACCTTCCCTGACCGCGGACAGCCTATCGAGAAGACCATTGAAATGGTCAGGTATGTGGGGTTTCGTTGGGTAAGGGGAGGCATTGAGGGCCTTACTGTCCAGGGCCCTACTACCGTACAGACCTACCTGGGCCTGCACAAGAAGACCGGCGTGCGGTTCAGTTGGGGGCTGGTCAGCGGCGGCACCGATCTCAAGAAACTCATCAGGACCGCCAAGGAGGTGGCAGCGGCCGGCGCCCTGCTGGCGTTTGAAGGCAATAACGAACCAAACAACTGGGGCGTTACCTACCAGGGCGAGGAAGGTGGCGGGCGGGCACCGTCGTGGTTGGCCGTCGCCAAGCTTCAACGGGACTTGTGCAAGGCCGTCAAGGGCGACCCCGCGCTGAAGAAGTACCCGGTCTGGTCCATCAGCGAGAATGGCGCCGAGCGGGACAATGTCGGATTGCAGTTCCTGACCATTCCGAAAGGTGCGGACACGTTGATGCCCGATGGTACGAAATACGCCGACTACGCGGTTTGCCACAATTACATCTACCACCCCAATTCCCCCGCGTTGGCCGACAACAAGACGTGGGATGCCGCTGATCCCTCCTCGGCCTGCAAGGTGGACGGACTCTACGGCAACTACGGTGTCACGTGGGCGCGCCACTACCGCGGTTACCCCGAGGCCGAACTTCTGACGTTGCCCAGGGTCACCACGGAGACCGGCTGCCTGATTGGGGGGGGCATAACGGAGGACGTCCATGCCTTGAATCTCCTCAGCGTGTATCTGGACCAGTTCAAGCGGGGCTGGAGTTACACCGCCGTCTACCTCCTGCGGGACCGCACGGATGAAGGCGGCAATCAACGGTTCGGATTCTACAGGCCCGACTACACGCCGCGGAAAGCCGCCGTCTATCTCCACAACCTGACGACGATCCTGGCCGACAAAGGCACGCTTCGTGAGCCGGGCAGGCTCGATTACTCCATCCCGAAGCAGCCGGCCACCGTGCACGACATGCTCCTGCAGAACAGCGACGGCACGTTTCAGCTAGTCGTCTGGGGCGAGCGGGTGAAGGGGACGGATCGTGTGGCTGTCCATCTCGGCGGCACTCATGCGTCGGTGAAGGTCTACGATCCGACGGTCGGCACGA
>CBFCZU010000220.1:0-7211 GCA_965602635.1 uncultured Planctomycetales bacterium
GGATGTGCATTGATTTCAAGTCGGGCAGGACCATCTTCAAGTCCGCTCCCGTGAAGTCCTCGTACAAGTACAGGAATGGCTGTCTCACCTATGCCGACGGGATGTTCTATCTCTACTCAGATGACGGGCACATGGTCCTGGCGAAGGCGACGGATGAGGGGTTTGACGTCACCGGGAGCCTGAAACTCAAGGATCCGGGGAAGAGACAGACGTGGGCGCATCCTGTTGTATGCGGCGGGAGGCTGTATATCCGGTACGGCGACAAGCTCGGCGTTTACAACGTTATCAAGAGAAGACCTTTGTGAGCAATCACACTCAGAAGGGAATTCGAACATGAAGAACAACCCGGCACACGGCAGGGCAAGAATCACAAGACGTGAGTTTATGGGCGCTGCCGCGTCAGTGGCAGCAATGACGATCGTCCCGCGGCACGTGCTGGGCGGACCCGGTAGGTCGGCGCCCAGCGAGAGGCTCAGTATCGCCTGCCTCGGCGTGGGAGGGAGGGGGTACAGCATGGCCATGAATGTCAGCACAGAGAACATCGTGGCGCTCTGCGACGTGGATGACAAGCGAGGGGCGAAGGCGTTTGAGCGGTTCCCCAAAGCAGAGAGGTACCACGATTTCCGGAAGATGCTCGACAGGGAAGAGAAGAACACCGATGCGGTTGTGGTCGCTACGCCTGACCACGTACACATCCCTGCCAGTGTGATGGCCATGAGAATGGGCAAAGGAGTCTACTGCGAGAAGCCGCTCGGACACAACATCCACGAAATACGCGTGGCAACCGAAATGGCTGCAAAGTGCAAGGTGGCCACACAGATGGGCAACGAATCACATTCCGGATACAACTATCGCAGTATGGCCGCGTTGATCAAGGCCGGAACGATAGGCCAGGTCAGGGAAGTCCACTGCTGGTGCGATCAGTCATGGCCCCCCGGCGATCGGCCGAAGCACTGTCCTCCCGTGCCGGAGCACCTGAAGTGGGACCTCTGGCTGGGACCTGCTCCCGTTCGCCCGTACCACCCCACGTACCACCCGCTGGGCTGGCGGCAATGGTGGGATTTCGGGAATGGGCGGCTTGGCGACATGGGCTGCCACATGATCGACCTGCCGTTCATGGCACTCGACCTGAAGTACCCTCTTACGGTAGAGACAAGAAGCGCCAAGCCTGCCCACAAGGAGAGTTCGCCCCGCTGGCTGATCACCAAGTGGACGTTCCCCAAACGAGGCGATCTGCCCCCTGTGGAACTCACCTGGTACGACGGAATCAAACGCCCGCCGCTCCAGAAAAAGCACAACATGCCCGACTACCCGGAGGGCGTGCTGTTCGTCGGCGCCAAAGGAATGCTGATAGCCGACTACGGCCACTTCAAGCTGTATCCCGAGAAGAAGTTTGCCGGCGTCAGGCGGCCCCGGCTGCTCCCCCGCTCAATCCACCACCAGCAGGAGTGGATCACGGCATGCAAGACGGGAGGTCCGACCGGCTGTAGCTTCGGCTATGCCGGACCACTGGCAGAGACCGTTCTGCTGGGCACGGTTGCGTATCGCGCCGGCAAGAAACTCCAGTGGGACCCGGTGAACCTGAAGGCCACGAACTGTCCCGAGGCGGACGGGTTCGTTCGACGCGAAAACCGCAAAGGCTGGACTCTCTAGCAGGGGATTCGAACATGAAGTTCAACAGGGCAAGCTGGAGAGCACCAGCAGTACCATTCCTATGCCTGTCCGCTTTCGTGCTGGCAGCGCAGCCTGGCTGGGCCGCGGCGGCCACCGAAGAGGGCTGGACGAAGCTCGGCGCCGATGCGTGGCGCCAGAGCGAGGAGTGGCTCAAAGCCGGTGACGCCATGCTCAACCCAGACACCGGCAGGTTTCTGGTTGGCAAGCCTGGCTCCGGCGTGATGATCAACGGCAAGACCGGCCGGGCCAAAAGCCTCGTTACCAAGCGGCGCGATTTCCGTGATGTCGAGCTGCGCCTGGAGTTCATGGTGGCCCGCGGCTCCAACTCGGGCGTGATATTTCATGGCAACTACGAAATCCAGATCCTCGACAGCCACGGCATCGAGAAGCCCACGGCCGGCCACTGCGGCGGGATCTATCCCCGGGCCGAAGCCAAGCCGAAATACCACCACATCGACAAGGGCTCCCCCCCCAGGGTCAACGCCGCCAGGCCGCCGGGCGAGTGGCAGACGTTCGACATCATCTTCCAGTCACCCCGGTTCGACAAGGACGGCAAGAAGACGGCCCACGCCCGGTTCGTCAAGGTCATTCACAACGGCAAGGTGATCCAGGAGGACCATGAAGTACCGTACGCCTGCGGCACGAACTGGAGCCGCAAACAGTATCCTCAGGGGCCGATCATCATCCAGGGCGATTACGGCCCTGTCGCGATTCGCAATGTGCGCATTCGGCCCTGGACGGCCGGCAAGAGTGCGCTGAACACGCCGCCGCGAGGATTCACGGCCCTCTTCAACGGCAAGGACCTCACCGGCTGGAGAGTACGTCCCAAGGTGAAGGAGATGTGGTCCATTGAGGATGGCGTCCTCAAGGCACACGGTCTCCTCGAGGAGTGGGGAGCGGACCTGGTCACTGAGAAGGAGTATCGGGACTATGTTCTGGTGGCCGACTTCCGTATGCCGGCGAGGTCCGACAGCGGGATCCACTTCCGGTTGCTGGCTCCGGCCATGCTCGGGAAGATCGGGCACGCGGAGCAGTTCAACATGAGATCCAAGGGGGGCATGGGACATCTGGAGAGCCTCAACCATCTGCCGAAGGGCATGACACTGACGAAGGAGCAGCGGCCCCAGGTCCCATACATCGATCCGGTGATCGGGGTCTGGCACACCGTCAAACTCACGGTGATCGGCAAGACCCTGACGGCCGAGCTTGATGGTGAGGTCATCATCGACAAGTATGAGTATCCCGATGGGATCCTGAGCACCAAGCCCTGTGCGATCAGCTTCCAGAAGCATCGCTTCACAAAGGGAGATAAGCCCGGCGAGAGGAACCCCTGCCCGATCGAGTTCCGCAACATCTTCATCAAGGAGATTGTGGCGTCAAAGCTGAACGTTCCGCCCGAGGGATTCACCGCTCTGTTCAACGGCAAGGACCTCACGGGCTGGCATACGCCGCCGCTGGTCAAGAAGTACTGGTTCATCGAGGATGGCGTGCTCAAGTCGCCGGGCCTGATCAGAACATGGGGAGCCTGCCTGGCAACCAAGAAGAGATACCGGGATTTCGTGCTGCTGCTCGATTTCAGGATGGCGACCATTTCCGACAGCGGCATCAACTTCCGCAGGTTGATTCCGGAGATTAAGGGCTTCGGAGACATGGAGCAGTTCAACCTGAGATCCAAGGGCGGAATGGGACACCTGGAAAGCTATTATTTCCTGCCGAAACAGGTTGCAGAGAAGGTGGGACTCAAGGAGGAAGAGAAGCCTCATGTCAGACGTATTGATCCGGAAGTCGGAGTCTGGCATACGGTGAAGCTGACCATGAAGGGCCGGACCTTCTCCGCCGAGTACGATGGAGAGGTGCTTCATGACAACTTCGAGTATCACGACTGGATGATCAACATGGAGCCGGCGCCGATCCGGCTTCAGAAGCACATCGTCGTGCACGGCCAGAACCTGGGCAAGGAGAACCCCTGCCCGATCGAGTACCGCAACATCTTCATCAAGGAGATCGAGCCAGGCACCGTGGACGCGCGGGCCAAGCCTCGCGGAGACGCGGCCGAGGACAGGAGGCCTCTGAAGTCACCCCAGGCAAAACTGCTGACGCGGATCGACGCGAACGACCTGCCCAAAGGGTACAGCCCGGCGAAGCATCAGGAATACGTCGACCGGCGCATGGCGGGACTGCGCGAGGAGCAACGGGCCAGGATCGGGCGGTTGTGGAAGGAGAAACAGAGGATCGATCCCGACATGCCGAATCGCGGCGCGTCGTTCGTGAAGATCATGGAACACGTGTCGGAGAACGGGGAATGACTCGGTCTCTCTGGCAGCCTGTGGGTGCGAGGACGCCGCATCGGACCAATCGCAGCCATGCGGGCATGAGCATGCCGTCAACAGTTCTTGCGTTGTTCGTCGCTGGGTTGTCCCTGGGCACAACTTCGCGGGCCGTTGAGTTGCCGCCCGAATTGCCGCTCTGGGAGAAGCCGCGACTGGCCGATCGGATTCGCGCCGACGCCAAAGAGCGAGTCCGATCCGCCAGGGCGCGACCTGGGTCGCCGTCCGGACTGAACCGCGCATTCAGCTCGGTCTCGTCGCCCACCTACAGCATCCACCGCCCCAAGAAGCCGAACGGCGTGGGCCTGGTGGTCTGCCCTGGCGGTGGCTTTCGCGATGTGTGGATCGATCGCGAAGGTCACGATCTGGCGATCTGGTTGAAGGATCACAACGTGACCTGCCTCGTCTTGAAGTATCGCACTCGTTCGGCCGACGACATCGGGTCGGCAGATGCACATCGGAAGTATCTGCGCTCCGTTCGGGCGGACGGCAGGCAGGCGATCCGGATTCTCAGGAAGCGAGCGTCGGGCCTTGGCTTGAAGCCCAACAAGATTGGCATCTGCGGATTCTCGGCGGGCGGCCATCTCGCGTTGACCTGTTCGCTCTATCCCGAGCCCAAGCTGCCCAAAGCGGAAGTCAGCGGGATGCCGGACTTCGCGGGCCTGTTCTACCCAGGGGTTCCTGAGGACATTGGTCAGGTCATCGCTGGCCGCACTGCCGCCAAGGACGACATGCCTCGCATCTGCCCGATGTTCATCGTCAACGCTCGTGCCGATCGGGTGACGCCCGCGGCCAAGTGCGTCGATTTCTACTCGATGCTGTTGAAGGCGGGAGTCGAGGCGGAGCTTCATGTCTTCAGCAAGGGCTCCCACGGCTTTGACCTGGGTACCGGCCGAGGGAGCTCGATGGCAATCTGGCCGGCCAGTTTCGTTGCGTGGCTCCGCGATGCCAACATGATTGAAGGCTAGGCGACTCATGAACCAGGATCCCATCCGCGGGCGATTCACGGCAGGCCTAATCCTTCTGGTGGTCCTCCCCATCTCGACCCATGGCAAGCCGGCCCGCTCGCGGCCCTCCGTGGCCGCGCCGGGGCGCGCGAAGGCGATCATTGAAGCGTCAGGCGTCGAGGGCGGGCTTGTCGTGGTGATCGGATGCGATGACCCGGCGCTCCTGGCGGACATTCGTGGGGCTGGGCCTTACTTGGTCCACGGACTGGACGCTGACCAGGGAAAGGTCGCCGCCGCGCGAGAACGGCTCAGGCAACGGGGGCTCTACGGCCCCGTCACGGTCTCCCGGCTGCGGGGCGCACAGCTTCCCTACGTGGAGAGCCTCGTGAACCTGGTCGTCGTGACCGGCCAAACCCGGATCCCGGTCGAGGAGATGATGAGGGCGCTCGCCCCCAGGGGCGTCGTCGCGGATGTCCGGAGCGGGAGGATCGACACCATACGCAAGCCCTGGCCCAAGGAACTCGACCAGTGGACCCACTACCTCCACGACGCCTCGAACAACGCTGTCTCTGCCGACATGGTGGTCGCCCCGCCGCGCGGCCTGCGTTGGACCTGCGGACCCAAGTATGCCAGGAGCCACGAGCACTTCGCCAGCATGAGCGCGATGGTCACGGCCGGCGGGCGGATCTTCACCATCCTCGACGAAGGCCCCATCAGCTCGGTCTACCTGCCGCCCCAATGGAATCTGGTGGCCAGGGACGCCTTCAGCGGCGTGCTGCTATGGAAGAAGCCGATCACCAACTGGGAAGCTCACCTTCGGGGTTTCCGCAGCGGCCCGCCCGAGATCGGCCGCCGCATGGTGGCAGCGGGAGACAGGCTCTACGTCGCCCTCGGTTACGGAGAGCCGGTTACGGTCCTCGATGCCGCGACAGGAGAGCAGATCACGCCCCTTGCCGGCACCAGCGGCGCGCGCGAGCTGCTGCTCACAGGCGGGGTGCTCTACGTCCTGGCTGACGACATGACAGCGGCCCAACACGACGAGCGGAAGAAGTGGATCAACCGGACCTCCCCGACGCTGAGCATCTGGTATCGCTTCCCGCGCAAGGCGATCCCCATGTACGGGACGCAGCAGGCCGTCGCGATGAAGGCCGGGAGCGGCAAGTTGCTCTGGAAGCGCGAGTTCAGGGCTCCCGGCGAGGTCATGCCCACGACCCTGGCGGCCGACGACGGAAGGGTCTGCCTTCAGACGGTCTCGCATGTGGTCTGTCTCGATGCCTCGGCGGGCAAGGAGCTGTGGCGCAGCCAGCGCCCGGTCGCGAGGAGCCGATTCTCCTGGTCCACGCCCACCCTGGTCATCCACGACGGCGTTGTGCTCTCTCTCGACCGCGCGGCAACCGACAATGTCGACAAGTCTCCGCCGGCTCGTGGCAGCAAGTGGATCATCAACAGTGGTGAGAAGGAGCGGCGGCAGGACGCCCAGTTGGTCGCGTTCTCTCTCGGTAACGGGAAGGAGCTCTGGCGCGCGCCCTACTCCGAGAACTACAACACGCCGGGGGACATTCTGGTGATCAACGGCGTTGTGTGGGTCGGCAACCTGCGCCGCGGCGTCGACCCCGGCTTCACACAGGGCCGCGACCTGAGAACCGGCAAGATCACCGCCACGATACCCGCCCAAAAGGCTTGGGGGCACCATCGCTGTTACCGGAACAAGGCGACCGTTCGATGGCTGCTGGTGGGCCGCGGCGGCATCCAGTTCATCGATCCGGCCAGCGGCTCTGTCAAAGGGAACTCGTGGGTACGGGGAGCGTGTCAGTATGGCACCATGCCGGCCAACGGCCTCATCTACGCGCCGCAGCATTCCTGCGCGTGCCAGCCGGAGGAGATGCTTATCGGGCTGAATGCCCTTTCGCCGCGGTCGTCCGCTGGAGAAGGCCCGGCGCCACTCGAAAAGGGTTCCGCCTATTCTGAAATCTCGAATCTCAAATCCAGCTCCTCTACAACCGGATGGCCGACATACCGCGGAGACGTCCGCCGAAGCGGCTACCAGGACCTGCCCGCGCCGGTCAAGCCGAACGTTGCGTGGACAAGAAAGCTCTCCCCGCCCATCACTGCGCCGGTCGCGGCGGGTGGCATGGTGGTTGTCGCCGAGACGGACCGCCACACCCTCCATGCGCTGTCGGCTGTGGACGGCAAGCCGGCCTGGACGGACGTCGCCGACGGCCGGATCGACTCACCGCCAACCCTGTCGGGCGGCCTGTGCCTG
>CBFCZU010000221.1:0-7205 GCA_965602635.1 uncultured Planctomycetales bacterium
CGGCCGCGATCCTCGGCGCTGCCGGCGCCGCCGTCTGGCTGGCTGGGTCGGCCTGTGCGCTGCTGCGGCGCCGCAAGGGCGCCCCATCCGGTCCGGCGCCCGAGTCTGTGTGAGTGGGCGTTCATCGCCTGGCCCGCGTGGTTTTTCTGCGTGACACCTCGCCCGGGGGCGCGCATAATACCGGTAAGGGTGGTTCCTCTTCTTGCCAGTGGCGGAGAACGACCATGTTAAGACGAGCGATCTTCTTCGGGGCGATCATGGCGGCGGCGTGGCCGAGCCTGGCTGCCGAAGGGGACCTGAAAGCGGTCGTGGTTCCCGTTGACCATGCGCTGGCGCCCCAGTGGGTCTATGCCGGCCAGCGCGACTTCGTCGAGGCCAAGCCTGGCAGCGGAACCGTCAACGCGAGCGCCACAGTGGCGTCGCTGCGCGTGGGGGGAAAAGTTTTCCTTGTCGCGGTTGACTCGACCAAGGCCGATGCCAAGGCGCCGAACGTGCTGCGGTTCGATTTCAGCGGCAAGGGCAAGTTCGCCGCCGCCCTTGCCGTTCCGCTCAAGGCGCATTCCTCCCCCCCGGGGCTCGGACTGGTTTCAGGCCTCGTTCGGGCCGGCCACGTTGAAAGTCCTGCGCAATGGCAAGACAATCCCTGTTGGCGTCACGGGCAATTACCGCAAGAGCAGCACTTATGGGCGCTTGGATTTGCGTCTCCGGGCCGCACTGGGAGGAACATGCCGCTTCGGCGACAAGGTGCGCGCCGTCCGTGTCATTGACGGCAACAGCAACCTGAGCTTCAGCGACGCTGCCCGGCCGCGCCTGCGCCGCGGGGGGGTCGTGGGAATGGTCGGGGGAGACACCGTGGTGGTCGATACCGGCGACGGGAAATTCGCCAAACCGACGAAGGCGCTCTACGGCCAGCCCGTGCTCGTGGAAGGGAAGTGGTACCGGGTGGACGTCTCCAAGGACGAGACGAAGGTCTCCGCCCGGCAGGTGGACGTGGCGACCGGGCAGATCAAGATAGATCACGAGCAGTGGTCCGCCCGGGTTGTCGGCAAGAAGCACATCCTCTGTCTGGCCGGAGGAAAAGATCCTCTAACGGTCCCGGGCGATCAGTACGTGGTCGGGATGTACCAGGAGTCGGCCCCGACAGGTTACGAGCGGCGCTCCAAGGCCCACTTGGGTCTCGGGTTGAGGTCGGTCTACTCAGGCAAAGTGCCGACATTCGCGGTGACGGCGGGCAAGGTCACGAACGTGGCGGTCGGCTCGCCTCTTAACGCGCAGGTGGACGCGCGGAGGTCGCGCGGGTCCTCCTATACTCTGTCATTGAAATTCACCGACGCCGCCGGCCGAGAGGTGGACTACCTGTCGGTACCGGGCGCTCGCAGCGGCCGGCCCGACTCGCCGAAGGTGAAGATCCTCGATGCCGAAGGCAAGACCGTCTTTCAGACCACACTGGAGTATGGCTGAGGATTCACCTGTTCGCGCTCATGGCGGGCGCCTAGGGGCCTCAAGGGTGAGTTCACCATCGAGACGGCTTACGACACCAAGCCGTTCGCCATAAAGACGAAAAAGACGAAGTTCACCATTAAATGACCTGCCCTCTGCCTGTTCCGTCAGGGGCAGGCAGAGGCGCGGAGATGACAGGGCTTTTCTGGTACGGGTTTCAGCGGGGCCAGGCCGACGAGCCGCGAGTGATCGCGCGGCCCGCTCGGCCAGATGAATTCCTGGCGAGGATGCGGGGGAGTGCCGCTGCGCTGCCGACGGCCTTGAACGGCCCACCCCATCATCCGCCGTCCTACAGCCCCCACGGATGAAAGGAGAATCCGGATGAAGGCGATCGAGGGAGTTTCTCTCAGCGACGTTCAGGGCGTCTACAGCGGGCCCGAAGGCGACCTTTGGGAGCTGGTCATGGGCCAGCAGATTCACATCGGCGGGTTCGCCTCATCGACCGACCTCGCCGGAAAGGCCGACATCCGGGCCGGCTCTCGCGGCGTGGACTTCTGCTGCTGCAACGGAGCGGGGATGCGCTTCCTGGTCCGGTTTCGCGGCGTCGATCACATGTGCGGGGTGGACGCCACCGAAGCCGTGATCGACCGCGGGCGGCGCCGCTGCGAGCAGGAGGGCATGGCCGGGAAGATCGAGTTCCTGCTCGCGGACGTCTGCGACAGCGGACTGCCCGACGGGGAGGTCGATTTCGTGTGGGGCGAAGACGCATGGTGCTACGTCGCCGACAAGGCTCGATTGATTTCCGAGGCCGCCCGGCTGGTGCGCGCCGGGGGCACTGTCGCGTTCACCGACTGGGTGGAAGGTTCCGCCGGGCTTACCGACGCCGAGTTCGAGCGCTTCGCACGGTTCATGAAGTTTCCAAGCGTCCAGGACATCCACGGCTACGCCGGGCTGCTTTCGGAGAACGGCTGTGACGTCCTTGTGGCCGCCGACACGGAAAGGTTCGCGCCGCACGTCGATCTGTACATCAACATGCTCCAGATGCAGTTGAGCTACGACGCGCTGAGGATCATCGGCTTCGACGTTGACATGATGCAGGCGCTGGGGGCGGAGATGGCGTTCATGCAGGAGCTGGCGCACAAGGGCAAGATCGCCCAGGGAATCTTTATTGCCAGAAAGAGATGACCCCGCAGCACGATTGAGGGAGGCAAGGAAATGGGCAAGTGTAAAGGCAAGCAGAAGGCGAAGGCGAACTCGGCCGGTCCGTGCCGCGCGGCGTCTTCCCCGTGTGCATCGTCGAAGAGCGCCGGCGCGACCGGCGCGGTCTGCCCGGTGGAGCATTTCGAGAACATGATCCCCAACTGCTTTGAGTACGCCACCGCCGCAAAGCAGGCCGGGCGACCGATCGTCGGGATCATGTGCGAGTTCACGCCACGGGAGGTGATCATGGCGGCCGGGGGCGTCCCGGTCTGCCTGTGCGGAGGATCGGCCGATACCATCCCCGCAGCCGAGGAGCACCTGCCGGCCAACCTCTGCCCACTGATCAAGTCCACCTACGGCTACCACGTGCAGGGCGCCAACCCGTTCCTCGAAATGGCCGACCTGGTCGTGACCGAGACCACCTGCGACGGCAAGAAAAAGATGTACGAGCTGATGGCCCAGACCCGCCCAATGCACGTGCTGGAACTGCCGCAGAAGCAGGATCAGCCCGAGGCCTTGGACCGCTGGGCCGGCGAGATACGCGGGCTCAAGGACGTCCTCGAGGCCCGCTTCGACGTCAGTATCACCGACGATAAGCTCCGCGAGGCGATCGAGGTGATGAACCACGAGCGGGCCTTGCGGCGCGAGCTGGCCGACTTGATGAAGCAGGACCGCCCACCCATAACCGGGCGGCAACTGCTGGACTTCAAGAGCATCATCTCGGGCATCGGCGCCGACCTCGAGCAATACGCCCGGGCGATCGAGATGTACCGCGCCCAGGCCGGCGAGCAGGCGGGCAGCCCGCCGGTTCGGGTCCTGGTGACGGGGGTGCCAATGGCGCACGGGGCCGAGAGGGTGATGGACCTGATCGAGGGTCACGGCGGGCTGGTGGTCTGCATGGAGAGCTGCACCGGGGTGAAACCCATCCTGGAAGACGTGGACGCCGGGTCCTCCGACCCCATCCGTGCCGTGGCGGAGAAGTACTACCACCTGCCTTGCTCGGTGATGACGGTCAACGAAAGGCGCATGGAATCCCTGCGGCGCCTGGCGGCGGAGTTCCGCCCGCAGTGCGTGATCGAGCTGGTGTGGCAGGCGTGCCTGACCTACGACGTGGAGTCTTACCGCGTCAGGCAGTGGGTGGAGAAGGAGCTTGAGATCCCATACCTGCGGATCGAGACGGACTACTCGCCCTCGGACTCGGCCCGGATATCCCTCCGCGTGGAGGCCCTGTTCGAGACGGCTCGTCGGCGGGTGCCCGCGGCCGGCGGCCAAGGGGACGCATGAGGACGGTGATTTACACTTGTGCGTTCGTGCCGCCCGAGTGGATCGCCGCTCACGGGCTCGAGCCGCGGCGGATCTCGCCCGCTCTGGATGAAAGCGACACGGCCGGGCCGACGGTGGGCATCTGCCCCTTCGCGCGGGCGTTCATTCACTCGGCCCGCCGGGCACTCGAGGCCGACGCGGTCATCGTCACGACGATATGCGACCAGATGCGGCGGGTGCCGGAACAGATTGCCCGTTTCCGCGACGTGCCGGTGTTCCTGATGAACGTCCCCTCGACGTGGGAGCACGACTCGTCGGCAAACCTGTACACCGAGGAGCTGGAGCGGCTGGGAAGGTTCCTGGTGAGCCTGGGGGGGCGGGCGCCGTCCCCCGAGCACTTGGCGGAGGTGATGCGAACGCACGACGAGCACAGGTCGCGGCTGCGTGCGGCCAGGCCGGGGATGTCGCCACGCGACTACACCCGGGCACTCCTGGCGGGCGCGGCGCCGGAGCCAGCCTGCCCTCCAAAGCCGACGGCCGGCGAGTCGGAAGGCGTGCCCGTGGCGCTGGTGGGGGGGCCGCTGCGTGGAGAGGACTTCGACGTGTTCGACCTTCTCGCCCAAGCGGGCGGGCGGGTCGTGCTCGACGCGACTGACAGCGGCGAGCGGACCCAGCCGGCTCCGTACGACACGGACCTGCTCGTCTCCCAGCCGCTCGCGGAGATGGCGAGGGCGTATTTCGGCAGCATCCCGCACGCCTTCCAGCGGCCCAACGACCGGCTGTACCGCTATCTCGAGCGCGAGTTCGCCGCCCGCGGCGTCCGGGCCGTCGTCTTTCGCCGGTACGTCTGGTGCGATACCTGGAACGCCGAGCTGCAGAGGCTCAGGCAGGCCTCGCCTGCGCCGGTGCTCGACCTGGACCTCGGCCAGGAAGGGCACGATCGCGGGCGATGCCTCACCCGTCTCCAGGCCCTGCTGGAGCTGCTGTGATGATCGGGGACATTCCCAGGACCATCGGCTTTGACGAGCTTGATGCCCGCTACCGCCAACTGCGAGCTGGGGGGATGCGCGAGCCGGCCTACGGCGGCCCGCTGAGCCGGCACCTCGGCTCCGGCGACCGGCGGATGCTGAGGCTGCGGTACGACAACTCCGCAGCGGCCATCCGGCTGTGGAATTTCCTGCTCACCGAGGAAGATCGGCTCCACGCTGCCCGCGCCCAGGGAAAGAAAATCGTCGGCGTGATGAAGGACCTGGGCACCGCGGCCGTGATGGCGTACTCGCTGCCGGACGTGGTGGCGTTCTACCCCGACGGGGCGTGGTGGCTGCCATGCATCATGGAGATGAGCGCCGGGCTGCTCCGCATCGCCGACTCGCTGGGAATCGACGAGTCCTTCTGCCCCGTGCGGGCGATGCTGGGGGCCTTCATGAACGAGGCGCACTTCCCGCTGCCGGACCTGCTGATCTGCAGCGTGGGGGCGACGTGCGACGATTTCTCCGCCATCGCGCAGCGCCTTGACGGGCTTGGGCATCCGATCCTGTGGTGGGAGGTGCCTCACCGCCGCGGCCCCGACGCGACGGAGGCGGGCGTGCGGCTGCCCGGGGGGTTCGTGGCGCCGAGGGGGCAGGTGGAGTTTGTGGCGGGCGAGCTGCGCCGCGTAAGGGCGGCCCTGGAGGACCTCACCCGGCAGAAGTTGGACGACCGCCGCCTGGCCGACGGGATACGCCTCGCCAACCGGGCACGCAGGCTGCTCAGGGAGCTGCGCCGGACGGCCTTCACGGCGGCGGCGGCGCCGATGCCCGCGCTGGAGATGCTCATCGCCGAAATGCTGGCGATCCATTACTGTTCCGACTCCGCAGAGGCTCCCGTCGTGCTCGGAGACCTGCTGGCCGAGGCCCGGCGACGCGCAGACGCGGGCGCCGGCGTCCTCGACACCGAGGCCGTCAGGGTCTTCTGGGTCAATCCCGTCGCCGACCTGCGCGTGATGAACCTGCTGGAGGAAAGCGGCGGGAGGGTCTGCGGCACCGACTACCTTTTCTGCCACGCCATCGACGAGATCCCCGAGGACGTCGAGCCGATGGAGGCCCTGGCGCGAATGGCCCTGGCCGATCCGATGGTCGGCTCCGCCGCCGACCGCGCCAGCCGGGTCTGTGCTGACATTCGCGCATTCGGCTCCGAGGCCGTGGTGATCTCCGCGATCCCCGGCGCCAGCCACTGCGCCATGGAGGGAACTGTGATCGCCGAGTATATTCGTTCACGTATGGCGCTTCCGGTGGTCGAGCTGGAGGTGCCGCCGCTTACCGATTCGATGCAGCCGACGTTGCGGACGCGGCTGGAGGCGCTGGTGGAAATCGCAAAGGAACGGCGAGAATCATGATCCATGCTGGGATAGATGCCGGTTCGCGGGCGATCAAGATCGTCCTGACTGACGCCGCCACGGGTGAAGTTCTGGCCGGCGGCGTGGTGGACCAGGGAGTCCGCCAGGATGCCCTGGCAACGGAGCTGCTGGAGCGCCTGCTGGCCGAGAGGGGGCTGTCCCGCAAGGACCTGTCCGCGGCCGTGGCCACCGGCTACGCCCGCCACTCCGTCTCCGCTGCCGACACCACGATCACGGAGATAACCTGCCATGCCTGTGGCGTGCGCCGGCTGATGCCCGACGCGAGGACTGTCATCGAGATCGGCGGGCAGGACAGCAAGCTCCTGCGGCTGACCGCGGACGGAGCCGTGCGGGACTTCGCCATGAACGACAGGTGCGCCGCCGGGACGGGGCGATTCCTGGAGATGGTGGCCAGCCGCCTGGACGCGACGCTCGAGGAGCTCGGCGAGATGCCCGGGCGGGCAATCCAGCCCGCCGCCATCAGCAGCATGTGCGTCGTCTTTGCCGAGACCGAGATCATCGGTCTCCTGGCCGCGGGCACCGCTCGCGAGGACATAGTCGCCGGCGTGCAACGGGCGATCGCCACCCGAGTGGCGGGCATGGCCGGCGGCGACGCCACCCCGCCCGTCTCCCTCACCGGGGGCGTCGCGCTGATTCCGGGCATTGAAACGGCCCTGGCCGAGGCACTGGGGCGCCCAGTCACAACCTGCCCCGATCCGCAGATGACCGGTGCCCTGGGAGCGGCGATCCTGGCAGGCGACATGGCCTGACGCCGCCCCGCGCGTGGGTTCTCATCCCGCCCCGAAACACCTCTGGGGAAAGTCAAGCGTCCGACCCGTTGTGGAGGTCGGACGCTCTGCCAGGCTCAACGGAGAGGGCGGGATTCGCTATCGCGGCGCCTTCGGCGTCGCACCCGCGTGGCCGTGCT